>JAKEEP010000222.1 GCA_022616475.1 Phycisphaerales bacterium
ACAAGGCCCGGCGCGCCGGCCAAATGCGCAATCAGCAAGATGATCCCGGCGATCGCGGCGACCAGACCCGGCAGCCATAGGTCTCCCATGCCTGGTCGAACAAGCGGCGGGGCGGCCTCTTCCGGGGGCGCGACTTCCCCCGTCTTGGTCTCGATGACGCGCATCGTCTTCAGATCGAATCCGCAGCGCAGGCAGACCAACATCTCCGAACCGCGCATCGAAGCCCCGCAGTTCGGGCACACATCCAGTTCCTTCACCGATGATGGCCCGGCATCGCCGTCGCCCGAGCCGACCTCTGACTCGTCGCGTGGCGGCTCAACGTCGTATTGGTCGCGCGGTTGATCGCTCATGGGATGGCGAAGTCCTCACATCGGGCGTCAGCTTATTTCGATTGTACGCGTTTTCGCGATGATATTTCGGGCCTGAGCCGACTGTGACCGAGATTGAACCCGGCCAGGGAAGAACCAGGCCGCAATCGGGGTTAGGTTATTCATTCGGCCACAATCGTGGTAGGTTTACCCGGCTTGGTCCCCCATTGGCACAACCATTTTGAACGCACACCGAGATTGGAGAACACTCATGAAGACTCGCACGTTGCTGGGCATCGCCGCTTTAGGAATCGTTCTTGCCGCTTCGATTGGATTGGCCCCTCAAGATGTCCGTCCAGCGATGCGGCCAGCTGGCGGCGCCGAAGCATTTACGGCTGACAGCGTCCATTCATCGCTCGTCTTCAAGATTCAGCACGTGGGGGTTACCAACTTCTATGGTCGATTCAACGACATTACTGGGAAATTCTCGATCGATGCGGCCAACCCTTCGCTGAGCCAATTTGATTTCCAAGTGAAGACTGACAGCGTTGACACCGGGAGCGAAAAGCGCGATGGGCACCTCAAGAGTCTGGATTTCTTCAACGCGGCTGAATATCCGACCATCTCGTTCAAGAGCACCAAAGTCGTCAAAGGCGACAACAACCAGTTCAAGGTCACCGGCGATCTGAGCCTGCATGGCGTGACCAAACCCATTGGCGTTGCAGTGACGTCATTTGGGGCCAAGCAAACCGTTCACGGGCACCGAGGTGGCTTCGAGGGCGTCTTCACGATCAAGCGCAGCGAGTTCGGCATGGATTACGCCGTCGCCGACGGCACTCTGGGAGATGACGTTCAAGTGACCGTTGCCGTGGAGGGCATCAAGCAGTAAGAGCTCGATGGGCTGAGCGCGACAAATGAGTCAAGAGGCGCAGCTGGCGATCCGAGTGCTGTGGCCGGCGGTCGCGGTCGCCGCAGCGGTCATGTTGGCGGCGTGGTGGCCATGGAGCCGTCGGGGATCGTTGTATGGTGGCCATTGGGGCGGCGCCGTGGCCTGCGGGCTGGGTTTCAGCGTTGGTTTTCTGGTCCTCACCAAAGGTTGGCCCGGCGTGCCGCCGCAGGAGCGCTGGCAATGGTTGCTGCTGATAGGGCTTGGTGCCACCGTAATTGGTTTGATGGATGCCATGTTGCGGCCGACCGCCACAGGACGCTTGGCGTTCGGTGTCGCGCTCGCGGTCGTGACTGCAACCTTTCTGCATCCCCCTCCTGCATTCGCGGCAATTGCTTGGAAGGCTGCGCTGGGCGTGCTCGTTCTGGCGACGTTTCTTGCTCTGGAGCCGGTGGCCGACCGCCGGCCCGGCAGCTTGATCGGGCTGGTGCTGTGCATCGTCTTCGCTGGAGCTTCGATGGTCATTGTCCAGAGCCGATCGGCTGTTCTAGGGCTGGCTGCCGCTGCCGCTTCGGCCACCTACGGAGTGTGCTTTGCCTTCGGCGTGATCAATCCGCGCCTGCGGCTGTCACACGGCGCCATTCACGTGGCATCGGCCCTGCTGCCGGCCATGGCCATCAGCGGTTGGTTCTACAACTTTGGCGACGTTGGAATGACCAGCTTCATCCTTTTGGTTACCGCGCCGCCGATGCTGTGGTTGGGTGAGCTGGGGCCGGTGCGGCGCATGAAGCCCTGGCAGGCCGCTTCCTTGAGTCTGCTTGCGGTCTTGATCATCGTGGCGTTGGCGGTCGCGTTGGCGGTCGCCGCCGGCGCATCGGCGGAATGATCCGCCGCCCGGTCCGGAGACCAACCGACAAATCACTCAATCAGGTGAATGGTGGGAATTGACTTGCGGTTGAGTGGGTCTAGAGTTTGGTGATCCAATGAGCCGCTTGCCGTTCATGTACTTCATGGTCCAGAAGAACCTCCGCCACGTCCGGCGGACAGGGCCGATGATGTAGCGCGAAGACTGACCGTTCAAACGCTTACTCCCAACGCCCTGTCCTGAAACGACAGGGCGTTTTCTTTGGCACGCCAATCGCGGTGATCGGAATTTGTGATTAGGGCACTCAACTCAGTGAGAACGAATCAAGCCAATACCCACGGTGAAATTCACCAGAACAGGTGTACAACCAAGTGCGCGTCCACCGCGTTATCTCTCTGGAGGCATTTGGCACTGTTTCCCAACAAGAAGTTCAGCATGATTGATCTGAAAGGAGCGGGCTGACCATGAAGCCAACCATCTCCAACCCATTCAAAGACGTTTCGGCCGGTGCACACGACAAGGCGGCAGCGGGGCAGCAAAAGTCGCCCGATTTCCCTCGCGGATCGGACTACGCTCGCGCTTGGGCACGCGCCAAGAAGAGCCCCACCGCGGCGCTTGTTCCCATGCAGGCCGATCTGCGCGAGACCGATTTCGGCTGGTCGCTGGAGCT
Organism: Phycisphaerales bacterium; assembly: GCA_022616475.1. Classification (GTDB taxonomy): domain Bacteria; phylum Planctomycetota; class Phycisphaerae; order Phycisphaerales; family SM1A02; genus JAKEEP01. The sequence continues at coordinate 2,730 of JAKEEP010000222.1, forward strand.
ATCGCCGATGACCGCTGTCGATGCGCTCGATGCGCTGCTTGCACGATCGGCCTCCGAGGCTGGATCTGGTTTGTCAGCCTCCAAGCTCACGTTCCTTGTCGGCATGGAGCAATCGGCTTGGCGCGATGGCGAGGCCGAAACGCCGTTGAGCGAAATTGCTCGCCGGCTGGCGATCGAGCCCATTGGGGTCATCGATGCCACTCAGCTTGTGATGGACGAGGTATCGGTGCGCGAACTGGTCTGTCTCTGTCAGCCGACGCGTCTGCTCATTGTCGCGGTTGAAGGGGAGGTAGATGCATCGGATGCGCGCGCGATGAATTCCGCCGTCGAGGCCAGCCGTTCGCCCCTCTTGGCCGAACTGCGCGCCGTCGCGGCGTTGGAGGTCCTGGGCGACCGATCGATCGTGCTGCATTGCCGCAGCCGGAACACGGCTTTGACCTTGATGGCGGAGAACTTCAGGCACTTCCTGGCCGCCGTCACCAGCCGCCCGGCCGGCCGCTTTCACGCTCCCCAACCCTGGCAGATCGAGCGGCTCATGGGCTGCTCAGGAGCGATAACCATTCGTCCGATCGAAACCCAGGTGTTTTCGACCTCGATCGATGTGGGCATCAACACGTCAGCCAAGGAGCGATTCTCGCGGCCGGCCGATCGTGCGCTGATCTATGACCTTCCGAGCGGAACCTGGCACGATGAAGCTTGACTGTGTTAACACAG
>JAKEEP010000223.1 GCA_022616475.1 Phycisphaerales bacterium
TCGGAGGCACAGGTGTGGGCAGGCTGCTCGCCGACGCCACGCGGCTCGAGCCTTGTCGTCAGCAGGCCATCGACACTCCCTTCGGGCGCCCAAGCGGGCCGATTATCACCGGGAATTCGGGGGCAGTCTCCCTTGCCCTGCTCGCGCGTCACGGCGATGGCCATCTGCTTAACCCGTCCCAAGTGCCGTATCGCGCCAACATCTTCGCCCTCAAGACGCTTGGCTGCACCCACCTCATTGCCACCGGCGCGACCGGCTCGCTTCGTGACGACGTTCGCCCCGGCGATCTGGTGATCTGCGATCAGCTGATCGATAAGACCCACCGCCGCGAGAGCACCTTCTACGACCGCGCGGCAGTGCATGTTGAGTTTGCCGAGCCGTTTTGCCCGATCATGCGCGACTGGCTGCTCGCCGCGGCGCGCAAACTCGAACACGTTCGAGTGCACGATGGCGGTTGCTACCTGTGCATGGAGGGTCCGAGTTTCTCGACTGCGGCCGAATCCAGAATGCACCGGCAGTGGGGGGCCGATCTGGTCGGCATGACCGCTCTGCCTGAAGCGAAGCTGGCGCGCGAAGCAGAAATGGCGTACGCGCTCATCGGTCTTCCAACCGATTACGACGCCTGGAAGCCGCGTCCGCCAAGTCAACGCTCTTCACTGATTGAGGAGATCCAGCGAAACCTCAATCGGACAACCGAAGCGTCCATCACGTTGATCACCACCGCGCTTCACGATCTCACGATCCTGCGCCAAGCGCACTCGCCCGCGCACGATGCATTGCGGCCGGCTATCTGGTCGGACAAATCCCGGATCGATTCATCGGAGATCGATCGCCTACGCTCGCTCTGGGGGCGGCATTTCAATTCGTCGCAGCAATAGGGCAGCACCGGAGGCAACGATTTGACCATGCCACCGATATCCTCTGTCAAAACTCAACCAGCTCCAGCATCGCGCCGAAGATCGTGTCATCGCGAATCTGATCGTACTTGACCCGCAGCGTGAAATTGAAATCCGGAAAACTGCGCGTCAGCCGCGCATCCAACGATCGGAAATCTTGCTCGCGAAAATCGTACTGCGGCACGATCGCGATCCGGTACTTCGGCGTCAGTTGATAGTTCCAGCCAACCGCCAGCAGTTCGCTGTCGCCGGCGTCAATGAAACGATACTCAACGTACGTGCTCAGCAGCGGCGAGTGGCGCAGCTCAGCCCCGATCGACCCGCGCGCCAAGATGTCGTCCTCCAGCACATAGGTCGCCTCGCCCGCCACTGTGACATGGTCGCTCAAGAGCCACATTCCCACCGCGCGAACATGATCCCCAAATTGAGAATACTCCGGCCAATACTCGAAGAACTGCGGCGTGGGCGATTGATTCGGCCGCCCCTCGCTGTCGAACACCACTGAAGCATCGAACGTGAACACGTCGACCGACCGCCAATGCCCCGGTCCGCCGCGCTGCGTTTGCCAGGTGTTGCGCAAGCCAATTTGCAAAGCCTCACCCTCCGCCAGCGGTTCCACCTGTTGATCGAAAACTGGCAGAGCATCCTGGTCGACAGTCGAGTCAGCCGACCAGAACGTCACGTACGGCTCGATGAGGTGCCGCATTCGATGAATGTCAAACAGTCGGCTCTCCGCCGCGTTGTCCACCCGCTGCCACTGTGTGTTGGCGCGCACCCCCGCGGCGCCAAACCAGCGAATCTCATCAGCATCGGATGAGAAATCCTGAAAGTCATCGTCGTATCCGGTGAATCGGCCGACGACAAACGGCACGAAATTGAAGGGCCCGGCGTGGATCGGCAGCGCCAGCTCGTGCCGGCTGTCAACCCGGTTCACCCAATTCTCGCGCAGGCCCGTTGCGAACAGTGCCGCGCTGATCGAGGCATTATCCGGAATCCCAAAGGCCGCGCCGGGGACGCCGATCTGCGCGGGGGTCGTGTCCTGGAACACCATTCGCATCCGCGTCAGGCGGTTCTCCATCGAATACGTCAACAACTCGCCAAACAGCGAATCGCCGTAGCGCCGGTACGTCAGCTCCGGCACCTTGTCCACGCTGTACTCGCGGCTGGCCAGCAGATATGAATTCGAGATAAAGTCATTCAGTGCGTACTTTCCCAGCAGCGTCAGAGCCGAATTGTCACGCTGATGCTTGAGATAGAGGCTGGTCTCGTACTCGCGCCGCTCGTTGAAGTCGTCTTCGCGCCACGAGCTGATGAACGTCCCATCGCTGATGTACGAGCCTTGCGCCTGAAACAGCCATTCAGGCCCCAGCTTCGATTGGTGCTCCAGCAGCGCCACGCCCCTGAACTTGTCATCGGGGTCGACATCAAGCCCGCTCGATGTGCGGTCGATTCCGTCATCGTACATGCCATACAGATCAATCTGGCCAAGGTTCTGCGGCGTGTCGTACCGCAAGTCCAGGCCTACCGCCGCACCGCGCTTGGTGAATCCATCAACCAGCAAATCAGCCTCAACCCCCTCCGGCGCCTCTTTCCCCGCCAGTGCAAAGAGGTTCCACGCCGTCAGAAATCGTGCACCATCATCCGAGCTCGAGCCGATTTCAATGCTCTTGAGCGGAACATCTTCCACGTCGCCGCGAAACCGCGGCCAATAGAAAATCGGAACGCCTCCCACTCGCAGCGTGTTGTCCTGGCTGTCAAAATGCGTCCGCCCGTCGCTGACTCCATCGCCGGGAATCTCGGTGATCGTCATTCGATCCGCGCCGATCGCCAAGTGCGGCGTGTGAAACTCGCTGGTCGAAACAGTCAGCTCGCGCGCCTGCCACTGATTCTCAGCCAGTTGTCGCATCTCCTGCGCACGCGCCATCACCGGAAGCCGAATTTCTCGCGGCTGGATCCGAAGCAGCGCATTCAACATGATCGCCCGTTGCTGCCGGAAATCGTAATATACGTGCGGAGCGCGAATTGCATACGTTCCGCGCTCGGCCGTCGCCGTTACCGCGCCCTCCAGGTAAATGCCGCGAACCGCGCGGGTATCGACTCTCCCTGCCGCCGCATCGAACCGGATCGGATCGGCGAAGATCACCGCGCGCTCAGCCGTCAGACTCAGTTGCGAGATCTCATCCGACTCGCGCTGCGAGATCGATTCGACCACGATCGAGCCGATGGCAATGATCGTGGTTTCCTGCTCGCCCTGCGAGATTTCAAGCTTGTCTGCTAAATACCGCACCTCTCCTTCTGGGTCTCCAGTCCAAGGAACCTCGTTTCCGGTTTCGGGCAAAAGTGTCGCCTGGTCCGGTGCCCCATCATCCTCATCTTCAGCCGGAGAATTATCGCCCGATCGAACCTCAAGGTGGCTTGAAGCCTGATTGCGTGACAATTCACCATGTGGTCGGGCGCGCGAATCCTGAATGAATCGCGCCAACCGCGCCTCGCCCTGGCCAACAATTTCGTTCTCAGGCGGTTCGAATTCATTCAGCAGGGCCACATTCAACTGCACATCGCCGCGCGTGCTGGCCGTCACCAGCAAATCCCTGCCGCCAGCGGCCAACGCGCCCTGTCCGGTGTTCTCCACCTGGTCAAAGAACACCGCGATTTGGTTGATCGTTCCGTCGCCGTCATGGAGCCGATTGGTCCAAATCGCGGCCTGCGCGGCCGAAAACGCATACGACCCAAGCCTGATCTGAACATCGCCTTCCAGCCATAATCGTTTGGTGCCGTCCACCGACCAGCCCCACGCTCGCAGGGCTCGGATCTGGGCGTCGTGCTCAATCGCGGCCTGAGGAAATACGCAGCCATCAAGGCAATGGCCCGCCACGCCTTCGCTGCCGCCCCATCCCAACGCCGACCCGGGCCGCCAAGCCGCCATCGCCAGCGCAATCAATGCCAAGGCGCGCGCGCTGAGCTTTAACAAACCCCTGTTCGAGTCCGGCACGCGGCCGATGATAAAGAGAACCAAACAGCCGGGCAATCACCCGGTGTCGTGCCCCGCGCACCGCGGCTCATTTCAGCACCAGAAATTTGATGAGGGCAAGCCTCGCGGACCGAATCCCAAATTCTGGCTTTTTCCCCTTTACCAATTTCCCGATCTCGGTATATTGCCCCTCGATCGAGTCGAACTGCAACAGCGATTTCGATTTGTGCGGATAGGCTGCCACGCGAGTACTTGACGCCGGATTCGCATCAACGCGAGTTCACTGCCTTGGTGCCACGGTTTGCACCACGACGGTATGCTGAGCCAGGACGCTTACTAACGGTCAGGTCTGCGACCACGACCAACGAATACACGCCCGCTTGCGGGCACCCAAGCGCCGATCGTAAACTCTCGGCCTGCGCCCAGAGTGCGTTCGCCGCCAACCTGCGAGCGAGAACCACGAATGCGCCGCCCATGATGGCGTCGCAACCCAACCAAGGGAAAGGAGCCGGACGTGCCACGACTGCCGTTCTTGTATCTCCGATCGTTCAGGACTTTCGCAATTTCCATTCCCGCTGTGCTTGTCGGCCTTTGTGCCGCACAGGCGAATGCCGCGCCGCCTACCGCCGTCATCACGACTGCCGGCGCCATCAGCGGGCCCGCCCCCTTTGCCGTCCACGTTCACGGCCTCGACTCAACGGTTGGCGCCGGCAACGAGCTCACCGCGCGCTATCAATGGGACTTCGGCGACCCTTCCGGCCAATACAACAAGTTCGCCGGCTGGAACGCCGCGCACATCTACAACCAGCCCGGAACCTACACCCTCAAGCTCAAGCTCACCAATCATGCCGGGCAAGTCAATGCCAAGACCATCACCGTCACGATCAACCCGGCCAATCGCACCGCCATCTACGTTTCCCCCTCGGGCAGCGATTCCAATTCCGGCCTCTCACCAGACCAGGCTGTGAAAACTGTCGCCAAAGCCGCCACGCTTCTGGGCAACAACAAGGCGATCCTCTTCGAGCGCGGCGGGTCGTGGAATGTCAGCTCCACCGTCAACATCTCGCAAAACAATGTTCTCATCGGTTCCTACGGCAGCGGCTCGCTCCCGCTCCTCAATTGGACCACCCCAGGCAACTATCCAGGCATTCTCCACCTCACCGGCGATGCCGATGACATCGTCATCCAGAACATGGCCTTCGATTCCGACTTCGCGCCCAACAATCTCATCGTCCGCGCCATCCATCCCCATGGCCGAAACGTCACCGTCCGCAACTGCCACTTCGCCAAGGTCAGTTACGCCATGAACACCGGCGCCGGCGCCGTGCAGCGCTTCCTGACCCTCGACAACACCGCCGGTGAGCTCGGCGCCTACTACGTCTGGGGCGAGGGCAACGATCACACGCACCTGGGCAATACCGTCGCAGGCAGCGTCGATGAGCACGTCCTCCGTCTGGTCGCCGACCGCGTCAACATCTCCTACAACCACTTCACCAACGACGCCAAGTCCAACATCTGGGCTATGCTCGGCGATCATTGCTACATCGCCAACAATACCCTCATCGATGGTCGCGTCATCATTGGGCCAAACCACGCACTCGGAAGTCCTTCCGAGCGATTCCAGTGGGTCGTCTTTGAGAACAATGAGATGTTCAACCACGGCGTTGTCGTCTACTCCGGCGCCGAGCACCTCATGGCCCGCAACAACGTCATCAATTACGACGGCGGCAACTGCTTTGACATCTGGGGATATCTCCCGGCCATGGACCGCACCACCAAGTTCATTCAGCTGCTCAACAACACGGCCTTCAACGATTCCAATCAATGGGGCCGTTTCGTCAAGATCGGGGATGCCGCCGAGACTCTTACCGTTCGAAACAACCTCTACTGCGCCCCCGCCCTCAACGCCAACAACGGTTCGCAGAACGTGCGCAGCGATGACAACAGCCTTGCCGGGCACACGTTCCAGAACAACCTCTGGTCAACGCCCAACACCGGCAACTACCCTCACACCATCAACGGCGGCGGCCAAACCGTCACCCAGTGGGCCAACTACCCGCAGACCGAGAATGAGGCTTACCGTGACTTCGCCGCCAGCGATGTCGATCAGGACTACGAGCCGCAATTCGACGCCTCATCCGCGGTCGCGGTCCTCGGAGTCTTCACCGATTTCTATGGCCAGCCGCGCCCCGACTCGGGCCCGTGGACCGTCGGCGCTGTCGAGATGAACTCGTCGCCACCCGGGCCCAGCCCCGGCGATCTCAACGCCGATGGCGTCGTTGATGTTCTCGACCTTGTCGCCCTGGTCACCTCCTGGGGTCCGTGCCCCGGCGGTCCCGGGTGCCCCGGCGATCTCGATGCCAACGGCCAGATCGAATATGACGACATGATGGCCCTCCTGAACTATTGGGATTGAAGCCCGTTTTCCCCCCCTCTCCCTCTGGTCGCAGAGTCGCCGTGGAGACGAGAGGGGTTGGGGGTGAGGGCCGATTTGAAATGAACCACGGGTGGGATTCGCTCAACGCGAATCCCACCCTTTCATTTGCGGCCGGCTTCCACTTTCACGCCCCAACACAAATAGCCGGGTCGCTACGCGACCCCGGACGAATCATTCAACAACGCCCACCCAATCAAAAAGGAAAGCGCCCGCAGAACTGATCGCGGGCGCATGCTTTCCTTCGCGAACTTTCTTGCGCTTCCGCATCATTCACATTCAATCAACTGTTGCTCACACAGCGATTGAATGCACCGATCCATGCAGTCGGCAAAACCCTGGGTCGTCGTGGGCCACTGGGCCTCGCA
>JAKEEP010000224.1 GCA_022616475.1 Phycisphaerales bacterium
CGGTGCGCTTCGCCTGCAAATCGCCGATCGTTGTCGTGATTTCGCTCCAGTCCGGTCCAATCAATCCGGTGCGATTGGGATCGATGTCGGCCGACTGCAGGATCCCCAATTCCTGCTTCACGCGTGCAATCTCTCGCTGAGCTCGTAGCGTCTTCTCTGCGGCTGCGAGCATGATCTCGTACTTCGGATGGGGCGCAAACCTGAGCATTTGCTCTGCCGCCTGCCAGAGTGCGATGCTGATGACAGCGCCGACTGCCAGCCGACTGATTGGGACCCGCGGCTCGGGATAATTGCAGGATCCAGCGCCAAGCCATGCAATTGCTTTGGCGACGTTCACGGCAGCACCGCTACGATCATCAACGACAATGCGCGCGTGAGCGGCGCTGCGATCAGCAGCGCGAGTGCCGTCGGCAAGAATCCCTGGCGGTACCACTGGTGAGCAATAAGACCAGGCACGATGTAGCCTAGTCCCGCCCACACCAGCAGTTCCGATGCCAATTCCCCACGTAGGGCCGCGAGGCCTGTTGCGAGAGCAAGTCCAACCAGAATGCTCACTGCGAGGCGGCGCGTGCCGTAGAGGAAGAGAAAGGGGCTGAGAACCGATACGATCATATGGGTTCCGACCACGGCAGCGCCAACCGCCAGCAACGCGCGCGGGTCGTCGAGCAGCAGCGCAATATATCCCGGCGCGATGATCGCTCCGGCGACGACACCAGTCAGCTCCGTTATCGCCAGGCTCACCGCAATTCCGATAACCAGGGTCAGGGTCAGCATGGCGAGTCTTGCTGGAGCAGTGTTATGAAGCGGGCGCCCGCGCCCGCGTAGTTTCCCACACCCCAAAGAATCGCCCCCTCAGGCACGTGCGCGACCAGTGAACGCACGGTCGGTACGGTCATTCGCGGTGAGATAAGGTGGACCATCTCAGCAGCAAAGCCCTGGGCAATGGCACGCCGCCGAATAGTCAAATCTCTGCTGCTGATGAATAGCTGCGCCGATGGGGTGAGCCTCGCCAGGTGTTTGAGGAATTCGACCGTACGAATAGGTCGGTCTACACGTGGATTGAGCAAGAATGCTGCGCCACGTCCGGACGGCTGATAGCGCGTCCACAAACGGCGGAATGACTCAACATCATTGCAGGAAAAGGCGTTGGCGAAATCGACCTGCCTATCACCCACCGTCACTGTAGCGAGTGTAAATTGGCCGGTGTCGGCATAAGCCGAGCGCATCGCCTGTTCGGCCGCCTCATCAGGAACACCGTATTGCCGGCAGACGGCCAGCGCCAGTTGCCGGTTATCCTCGTGCGGATCAGCATCATTCGTCTCGATGATCAGGACTTCACAATCTTGCTGCGAGGCACGATCGACGACTGGCGGCACTCTTGCAGCGGAGGCGAGAAACAGTCGTTGGCCGGGAGCGATGCACTCCGCAACCGCCTTAGCCATCGCGTCCGGCGCCGTTCCCAACTGCTCATGATGGTCGGGCCGCACGTTCGTGATCACGAGATCGGTGGCGCGAACATAGAAATACTCCAGCGCGTGCAGGTATTCAGGTTGGATCGCCATCGCTTCCACGACAATGGCGTCCGCGCCTACGCTTGCAGCGTAGGAAACGAGTTTCATCTGCTCACGAATTGCCGGCGATCCCAAGCGGCCCACCCGCCGATCCGTGCCGTCGGGAAGGATCAGACGCGGACGCGTGCCGGTGACTTTTGCGACGACGCGGTGCCCCCCGGCCCGCAAGCCAGCGGCGATCAGGCGAACGGTGGCCGATTTCCCACGCGTTCCCGCCACGTGAATGCGGACAGGAATTCGTGAGAGCCGCGATCGGTGCGCCCTTGCTCGCCAATAGAGCAAGGCGCAGGTGAGCACAGCGGTGAGCAGCGTGACGAAAAAGCGAACCTCGTGGGTTACGCCGGCGTCGGGCCAGCGCATCAGCGCGGTGGAGAAGCCAAGCTCGAACACCCCTCAATTCCGTCACGCCGCTCCCTTGATCAGCTTTGCGCGATCAGAGAAGCCAAGGTCTTGCCGACTTCGAGTGACTGCTGAATCTCTGTGAGCGGGATCGACTTGGTCTTCGACAGGTCTGTGAAATAGCCATCCGCATTTCCGTCCTTGGAGACCACGATCCTGTCAGATTGTGGACACACCAGCTCGATGAATTGTACGGATAGTCCCTTGCGCCGTTCGGCTCCGCCGATATGGACACAGACCACGGTCACACCTTTGGCCTTCGCGGCCTCCAAAATGGCCTTGGTCCGCGCCAGCTCCGTTTCGGCCGTGATCCCGGCCTTTCCGAATCCCTTGTTGGACGCTCCGACTGCAATAATGACGGTTTTCACTCCGGCAAGGGCGGCGTCCGTTGCCTTTGCATCGTATGAAGCCGTGACACCGGCGCGTCCAAGCAGGGTCTTGACGGTGAACGCATCCAGTGCCTGCCCGGAGGAAGTGACGAGCACCGGCGGTTGCAGCTTTTTGTCACCTTGCGCCAAGGCCGGTGCGTACAGCCAGATGCCCACGAGAAAAGCGCCGATGAGCAGCGCAGCGCGTGCGACGAAGTTTGTCATGGCTCGATACTCCCAAACGGTTAGAAGAGGGCGCCAGCTGCTGGCCAGTGCCCTCGAAGCCTTATCCCGCTGAGGCGGCAAGCGACCGTCGCCTCTCGAACTCAATACGCAGTCAGATTGTCTCGCCCTTGTGGAGCGGCCCCGCCAAGCATCGCTCCCGTCTTCTGATCGATGATGATCATCTGAGTTGTGCCGCGCGCCGCGATGCGTGGCTTGTCCGGAGGCGACATCTTGTGGCCCTTCTGCAGGAGGGCTTCGCGCGTTGCTGGATTGATGCCGGGCTCAAGCCAGACCTCGGTGCCGCCGGTGTAGTGGTAGATGTCACCGTAACGGAACCTTGGCGCATAAAGCGCGGCCTGTGGGTCCATGCCGAAGTCAATCGCATTCACGATTGGCTGGGCAATACCCCACATGGTCGCCTCGGCGCCGGCCCCACCGACAACCATGAACAGTTTGTCATCCCGGAAGATCATACCCGGCGCCAGAGTCCAGCGATTGCGCTTGCCTGGCGCCATGACCAGCGCGCCCGGTTTCTCGCCGGTCCAGATATTCACGTCGATGTCGAACCAGTCCATCCCGTTGGACAGCACGAGGCCAGTTCCTTCGGCAACCACGCCTGATCCGAAGAACGTGCCGAGCGTATTTGTCATGGAAACCGCGTTGCCCCATTTATCGACGATTGTCATGTGCGAAGTCGCGGTTCCTTTCTGCGGCAGATGGAGCCAGGTCTGTTGCGCCGGCTTGAACCCCCACGCCTGATCCGTGATCTTCTCGCGCAGTTTTGCCGCATAGTCTTTTGATAGCAGCTGATCGACCGGAACTTTTACAAAGGCCGGATCGCCGTTGTAGCGGTAGCCGTCGGCATATGCGTATTTCGTCGCCTCGATGAAGCGGTGCAGATACTCCGGCGAATTATGGCCTAGCGACTTGAGATCATAGTCTTCGAGGATGTTGAGGATCTGCATCCACGTGATTGACGACGAGCTCGGCGCATTGCCGTAGACGGTATACCCCCGATAAGTCGTCTGGATCGGCTGCGTCCATTTGACCTCATACTTGAGGAGGTCCTCCTTGGTGATCAGGCCACCGTCTTTCTTGAGGTAAGCGACGATCTTGTCCCCTACCTCCCCTTTGTACAGGGCGTCCGATCCTTGTGCGGCAAAGGCCTGGTAGCTTTGCGCAAGGTCCTTGCGCTTGAGCAGGTATCCAGCGCCCGGAGCGTCATTGTTGACCAGGAATTCCTTGACCCAGGTGTCATAGATGCCGAGGTCGGCAATGTGGCGCTTTATGTGGAAGTTCGACTCGGTATCGACCGGCCAGCCGTTCTCGGCATAGTTGATGGCATCCTGCCACAACTCGGCCCAGGGCTTGCTGCCGCATTTCTTGTGCACCGCTTCCCAGCCCTTCAGCGCGCCGGGGACAGTGGGCGCCATTGGGCCGCGAAGCTTCTTGGCCATGTCGTACTGTTTCGGATCGGTCGCCGCCGGCGCGACGCCATTGTAGTCGATCGCTGAAAGCTCCTTTTTCTGCGCGTCCCACAGCAGGGCATAACCCGATCCCGCCGGTCCCATCATGTCCGTCATGGTGATGCTGAGCACCGTCGCTGTGGCGATTGCCGCGTCGCATGCTGTGCCGCCCGCTTGGAGCACCTTCAAGCCCGTCTGCGCGGCAAGCGGGTGGCCGGTCACGACCATACCGCTGAGACCGACGACGGAACGGTCGAGCGAATAGACGTTCGTTGACAGGAGGACTGTCGCCGATAGCGCCGCAGCGCCGGACAACAGCGCCCTGCGAGTGAACAGTTTCGGAATTGCCATGAGCGCTCTCCCTTCGGTTTGTTATTTGTGCAGGTAAAATAGGCTACTCCTGTAGCCAAGCGAGATCAATTGCACCTCCCGCGCACTCGATCGGTGGCCAACGCATGCCGGCGCCCCGACGACGAGCCACGCAAGAAACAGCCAAATCGCCAACCGTTTAGACCAATTCTTCGGCACGTCGCGGGATTGGTTGGAACTGAAGGCGGCATAGTCTGCGGGGATCACCTGGCGTTGGAGCGCCGGGCAGGAGACCGCACCATGAGCGCGAGCCTTCTCAGCCGGCCGAGGGAGCAATCCGGCTTCTTTTTGACGGCTGGTTTGACCCCATCGAGGCGTCGATCCGCAAGCGGACCCGGGGTTTCCTCAACGAGACGATCAAGAGCGAGCTGGAGGCGGTTCTAGGGCGGCCACGTTACGGGCGTCGCCGAGAGGAGAATGCCACCGGGGTTGCCGGCCATCGTCATGGCAGCCGCCCGCGCTCGTTGTGCGGATTCCGACGATTGCGGCCGGGGATTCCGATTGAACGCGGCCATGCGTTCCAATCGAAGGCGGCCACCTGTTCCGATCGAAGGCGGCCGGGGGCCGTTGCCGGCATGAGGAGTTGATTCAGGTTTTCTTGGCGACGTCAAGCTTGGCGCGCTGGGCAGCGATTTTGCGCATGCTGTCGCCCTTGAGCTCGAGCCGGTGGGCGTTGTGGACGAGGCGATCGAGGACGGCGTCGGCGATGGTGGGGTCGGCGATGACCTC
>JAKEEP010000225.1 GCA_022616475.1 Phycisphaerales bacterium
CGGCCCTCATCCCCAACCCTTCTCGCAGAGGGAGCAGGGAGTAGGTGGGAGCGTCACGCGCGCTGGCGAAGTCGTGCTGGATGAGGATCTACTCGCGTTCGCGCGCGATTTGCGAAAGCAACAAACCGACGCGGAGCAACTGATGTGGGGACTGTTGCGCGATCGCCGCCTTTTGGGGATGAAGTTTCGCCGTCAGCATCCGATCGCTTCGTATGTTCTGGATTTCTACTGTCATGAGGCCCGGTTGGCCGTGGAGCTCGATGGCGGACAGCATCGCGAAGAAGCCAACCGACGAAAGGACGAGGCTCGGACCAGGTTTCTCGAAGGCAGAGGGATTCGCGTTCTGCGGTATTGGGATCATGAAGTGCTCCAAGAGACTGAGGCGGTGCTGGAGGCGATCGTGAGCGCCCTCGCCCCCCTCTCGCCTAGGCAGCAGGAGGATTACGCTCAGCGAGACCGGGAGCAAGATGCCCTCACCCCCGACCCCTCTCCCGGAGGGAGAGGGGAGTTCGCTGAGCTGGTTGCGGCGTGTCGCGCGATTGTCGATGCGTACCGCCGGGGCACGGATTTCAAGATCTTCATGGATGAGGATGGATTGATTGCGGCCGGTGATGAGACGACGCAGTTGACGTGGATGGATGCGAAGCGCGATGGCGTGGTGTTCACGCCGCGGCATGGGAAGGCGGTGGAGATCAATGCGCTGTGGATCAGTGCGCTGGGGTGCTTGGGGGAAATGACGGATTCGGAAAGCGAACGCGAGGAGGTGAGCGCGCTGCGCCGCAAAGCGGAGGAGGCGTTTCGGAGGCGGTTTTGGTGGGAGGAGCGCGGGTGTTTGCATGATGTTTTGCGGCCTCGCGAAGCCGCAAGCGGAAGTGGGGGGCGCACGTATGCACCGGATGGGAAGGTGCGGCCGAATCAGATTTTGGCGGTGAGTTTGCCGTTCTCGCCGCTCACTGAAGATCAGCAGCGCGCGGTGGTGAAGATTGTCGGCGAGCGGTTGCTGACGCCGTATGGTTTGCGCACGCTGGATCGAGATAATCCGGAGTATCGCGGGCGGTACGAGGGGAACATGTTCGAGCGCGATCGGGCGTATCACAACGGGACGGTCTGGCCGTGGCTGATCGGGCCGTACTGCGAGGCGCTGTTGCGGGTCGAGAAGTTCAGCGAGGACGCCAAGCGGAAAGTGCGAGCCGTTCTTGGTCCGCTGCTCAACGAGCTGGATGCGCCGAATGGCGGGTGTGTGGGCCAGCTGGCGGAGATCTACGATGGCGATGACCCGCAGCGCCCGAATGGATGTCCGGCGCAGGCGTGGAGTGTGGCGGAGGTGCTGCGGGTGCTCGCTATGATTGAACACCAAGGGGCATCCACAGATGGCACAGATAACGCAGATGTGTAGATGGGATATCCGCTCCTTCCTTTCATCTGAGTCATCTGTGGAATCTGTGGACGTCCTCTTGCACGCGGATTGATCGATATATGCCCACAGTCGATTCGGTGATGCTGGACTTTCGTGCGGCGCAGTTCACGAAGCGCTCGATCAAGAGCGCTTCGAAGCTGGAGGGATTGCGCCTGGCGATGAGCATGATCGATTTGACGACGCTGGAAGGGAAGGATTCGCCGCAGAAGGTGCGCGGGTTGTGCCGGAAGGCGGTTCGGCCGCATGAGGAAGAACTTGAACCCGCTGTGCCTTCGGTTGCGGCTGTGTGCGTGTATCCGGCGCTGGTGAAGGTTGCGAAGGAGGAATTGGCGGGGTCGAGCGTGAAGGTGGCGTCGGTGGCGACGGGATTTCCGAGCGGACAATTCTCGCTCGATGTTCGATTGGCGGATGTGCGGGCCGCCGTGGCGGACGGGGCCGATGAGATCGACATGGTGATCAATCGCGGAGCGTTCCTGGCGGGGCGGTACGAGCAGGTGGCGCGGGAGATTCGGGAGGTGAAGGAGGCGTGCGCGCTGTCTCCCTCTCCCTTTGGGAGAGGGATTAAGGGTGAGGGCATGCACGGCCAAGAGTCAGCGAACGCCCTCACCCCCGACCCCTCTCCCAGAGGGAGAGGGGCGAGGGCGCATCTGAAGATCATTCTTGAAACCGGCGAGCTGGAGACATACGACAACATTCGCCGCGCCGCGGATTTGGCGATTGAGGCGGCGAGTTCGGTTCCAGGCGCGGCTGGCTTGAAGGATGGCGAAGTCTTCGTAAAGACATCGACGGGCAAGGTCACGCCGGCGGCGACGATGGCGAGCACGTTGATTCTGCTTGAGGCGGTGCGCGATCACTATCGGCGAACCGGCGTTCGCATCGGCGTCAAGCCCGCCGGTGGGATTCGCCAAGCCAAACAGGCGCTGCACTACCTGGTGATGGTCAAGGAAACATTGGGCGAGGAGTGGCTGACGCCGCGGCTGTTCCGGTTTGGGGCCTCGGCGCTGGCGAATGATCTGTTGCGGCAGATTGTGAAGCAGACGACGGGACACTACACGGCGAGTTACGACTTTTCGGAGGCGTAAGCGGCATACGATGACGCGGAATCGCAGATGACCGATCAGCGCGTTGCGATAAAAGCTGCTGAACTGTCAAGCCCAGGGATTGCAATCCCTGGGCGTCAAGGTGCTGCGCCCCCGGCCGAAGGCGGGTGGGATTACAGCCCGGCGCCGGAGCGGGCGAAGGTGACGATCGCGCCGCGGTACGAACTGTTCATCAAGGGAAAGTTCGTCGCGCCGAAGTCGAAGAAGTATTTCGCTTCGATCAACCCGGCGAATGAAGATGTGCTGTGCGAACTGGCTGAGGCGGGCAAAGAGGATGTGGACGCGGCGGTGCGTGCGGCGAAAGCGGCGGGGCCGAAGTGGGCGGCTCTCGAACCCAAAGAGCGCGCGAAGTTTCTGTTCCGCATCGCGCGGAGAATTCAGGAACGGGCGCGCGAGCTGGCGGTGCTGGAGACCATGGACGGCGGCAAGCCGATCACCGAATCGCGCGATATCGATATTCCGCTGGCGGCGCAGCACTTTTTCTATCACGCGGGGTGGTGTGATAAGTTGGAGTATGCGTTTCCGGGGATCTCAAACAGTGGCACAGGCGTCTCGCCTGTGCGATCGAGAAAGAGCAGAACACGCGGGACGCCTGTTCCACCAAGCCCCATCGGCGTCTGCGGGCAGATCATTCCGTGGAATTTTCCGCTGCTGATGGCGGCGTGGAAGCTGGCGCCGGCGCTGGCGTGCGGCAACACGTGCGTGCTCAAGCCGGCGGAGACCACTTCGCTCACCGCGCTGCGCTTGGCGGAGATTCTTCAGGAAATCGAGCTGCCCCCCGGAGTGGTCAACATCGTCACCGGCGCGGGTGCGACCGGCCAGCACATCGTCAATCATCCGCAGGTTCGAAAGATCGCGTTCACCGGCTCAACCGAAGTCGGCAAGCTGATCTTGAAAGCGTGCGCGACTTCCGGGGCTTCCGGTGGCGACAAGAAGCTCACGCTGGAACTTGGCGGCAAGTCGCCGAACATCATTTTTGAGGATGCTTCGATCGATCAGGCGATCGAGGGAATTGTTCAGGGGATTTATTTCAATCAGGGGCATGTGTGCTGCGCGGGGTCGCGTTTGTTTGTGGCTGAGTCGATTCTGGATGAGGTGATCGAGAAGCTGACCCACCGGATGAAGTCGCTGCGGCTGGGCGAGCCGCTCGACAAGAACACCGACATCGGCGCGATCAATTCGAAGGCGCAGCTGGCGACGATTCACCGCTATCTGGAAGTCGGCGAGCGCGAAGGGGCCAGGAAGATTGTGCCAAGCGAGAATGGCGAGGCCGCACCGCCCGCCTTGCCGAGCAAGGGTTACTGGTGCCGGCCGTGTTTGTTTACGGATGTTCAGCCGAGCCATGTGATCGCGCGGGAGGAGATTTTCGGGCCGGTGCTGGCGGTGATGAGCTTCCGCACGCCGGAGGAGGCGATCACGCGGGCCAACAACACGCCGTACGGTTTGGCGGCGGGCGTGTGGACCGACAAAGGCGCGAAGATGTTCGAGATCGCGCGCAAGCTCAAGGCCGGGGTGATCTGGTGCAACACATTCAACAAGTTCGATCCGGCTTCGCCGTTCGGCGGGTACAAGGAGAGCGGCTTCGGACGCGAGGGGGGAGTGCAGGGGCTGCGCGCATATCTGAATCTGTGATTTTCCGATTGGAACCACAGGAGGCACAGAGAGCACAGAGGAAGACGAGGTGAAGCGCACCTAGCCGCGACTCAATGAGTCGCGCAGGGTGCCTTCGTGAGCAAGATACTGCGCGAGCCATTGGCTCGCGGCTATCTCGAAAGACGGCCTGCCGGTTGCGCGATATTCTGAGCGCATGCATGTTCGCGCGGTACAGCCTGATGATCTTCCGTTCATTCGCGAAGAGTTGATTCGCCATTGGGGCGATGTGGGGGTGTGGTCGATTGGGCGACGGTATCAGGCCGATGAGCTGCCGGGGTTTGTGGCGGTTGACGATTCGCGCGCCGGCGACGGCGGGGAACGCATCGGGTTGGTGACCTATTGCGTGCAGGATGGCGGCTATCAGGCGGAGATCGTGACGCTCAGCAGCCGGCGCGAGAATAACGGGGTGGGAACGGCGCTGCTTGATGCGGCGGTGGAGGCGATTCGCAAATCGGGATGCGTGCGCGCGTACTTGTGCACGACCAACGACAACCTTCGAGCGCTCGGTTTCTACCAGAAGCGCGGTTGGCGTCTTGCGATGCTTCACAAGGGATTTATTGAAGAGGCGAGAAAGCGCAAGGCGGTGATTCCCGAATTCGGCATGCACGGCATCCGCCTGCGCGATGAAATCGAGCTGGAGATTTTCCTCGATACGGCTTGATTTGAATTGAACCACAGAGAGACATAGAGGCGCGGAGGGGGAATGAAAGCTGAAAGTCAAAACTGAATGGGCGGCACGCCCCTTCAGCTCTTAGGTGATCCCATTGTTGCTATTTTGTTTAAAAATGTTTCTGGCCGATGTGGTTCCAGGCGGCTCATGAAAGCGATGAACCCGCCGGTGGTGCGGGTTCATTTGATCCTGTCTCCTCAATGCGGGTGCGGAATCAGTGCATATCGCTGAGAGGATCAGAGCGCACCGGGTCCGGGTCCGGGTCCGGGGGTCGGACGGGCTTGAAGCCCGTCTGCCGGACTCATGCACGGCCTCAGCGGCGGCGGCGGCGGTTGGAGGTCAGGGCGGCCAGGCCGAGCAGGGCGAGGGCGCCGGGGGCAGGAATCGCGGTGCCGATCACCAGGACGTTGTCCACGCGGTTGGTGCCGGAGAGAGCGGGCGAGACCTGGCAGGTCAGGCGGAACCAGATCGAGGCTTGGTTGTCCCATGCCGACGGGCCCACAAATGGCGCGAAGATGTAGTTGGGGACCTCGGTGGTGGAGTTCCAGACTCCGCCGTTGACAGCACTGTTCTCGAGCACGGTGTAATCATCAACCACGGTGAAGAAGTTCACGCCGTCGAGGCTGTACTGGAGGTCAAAGGTGTTGGGCCCAGTGCTGCTGCGGGTCTGATGCCAGCCGAAAGCGATGTTCTGATATCCAAGCGTGCTGGTCTGGAATTGCCAGTAGTCGCCGGCGCTCCATTCGTTGGCGCTGAATGATTCAGGCGATCCGTTGCCGGCCGGGCTGGACCAATCGGTGTTGACCGAAGCGTGGAAGCCGGAGGCGATCGAGGTGGCGGCAAAGACGCCGCCTTCGGCTACGGCCAAGGGCGAGACACTGGAGTTGCTGAGCGTCAAGGCGGCGCCGCTGGTTTCGAAAGTCCAATTCGCCAGATCATCAGCATTGACACTTCCGAACGACAGACCGACCACCATGACGCTGCCAAGAACGACATTGACGTGCGATTTCATCTTTCTCACCTTTCGTTAGAAGGAATGTGTTTGGCTGACGCCTGGGGGCTCAGCACGGAGTTGACAATCAGGACGCTTCAAAGCGAACACCGCTACTGTGCGGAGTCGGCGCCGGAGTGTCAAGGGGTCTTGGCCAACGCCGACAACGGAAAGGCATAGAAGCGTGCCCGTCCTGAACAAAAGGTTTACAATTCGTTCGATGTCGAAGCAGAGGCTGCCGGTCGTCAAGACCTACAAGCTCTATATCAACGGTGCGTTTCCGCGCAGCGAGTCGGGGCGGTCGCTGGCCGTGAAAAATGGGCGGCAGGTTCTGGCGCAGGTCAGCCATGGCTCGC
>JAKEEP010000226.1 GCA_022616475.1 Phycisphaerales bacterium
ACGTCAGCCAAGGAGCGATTCTCGCGGCCGGCCGATCGTGCGCTGATCTATGACCTTCCGAGCGGAACCTGGCACGATGAAGCTTGACTGTGTTAACACAGGCGCTTCAAACACAACAAAATCGCGCATACCACGCGATGCTGATGAAACCGCGCGCCTTTTTCCGTCGTACCCCTGTGCGTACTACCACTTCCCATGTTCCCGGGGGTCTCAGAGGTTCCGGGACGAACGGGGGCGGCGGCGGTGCGGAGAGATCAAGAGAGATTGAGGCAAGGAAAGTTCAGATAAGCTGAAGCAGCCGATCCACCAGTTTCCTGGGCGATCGGCCGCTTCTGTTTTTGGCACTGCCACGCTGCGCGTCGGAAGTCCTCACTCCCGTTTAGCGGGCGGGCTTGCCCGCCGATGGCGCACCGCGCGCCCATCCCCCAGCGCGCCTTCCCTGCGCCGACAACCTCTCTCTGTTAATCTCACTGGCATGATCAGCCGCCTCGGCCTGGACATCAGCCGCGTCTTTGCACGAATTGTCCCCGATCCCTTGATCATCGCGATCCTCTTGACCTGGCTTACGGTTCTTTTGGCGCTCATATGGGGCCGTTATCCGCCGGATGACCACGGTCTTCTGGATCGCATCGAAACCCTGTTGGATGCCTGGCGTTACGACGATCAACGCCCGGCCGCGCAGCGCATCGGCATTTGGAAGCTGCTGGAATTCTCGATGCAGATGTCGTTGATTCTGGTGACCGGTCACGCTTTGGCGGCAACGCGGCCGGTTCGCGGCTTGATCGATCGGATGGCCGGATGGCCTCAGTCGGCCGCCGGCGCCGCCGCGCTGGTGAGCGCGATCGCCTGTCTGACGGGTCTGGTGAACTGGGGGCTTGGATTGATCGTCGGCGCGCTGATGGCGCGTGAAGTTGGCCGCAGTTGCGCCCGCCGTGGAGTGCCGATCCATTATCCATTGCTGGCAGCAGCGGGTTACATGGGATTGCTTGTGTTCCACGGCGGTCTCTCCGCTTCGGCTCCCCTCTCAACTTCCACCGCTGCGGCCGCCCGCAAAGTGCTTCCTGAATCGGCCGTCGCGCTGATCGGCAACGGCATCAGTCTTGATCGCACGATCTTCTCGCCTCTGAATCTCTTTGTCACCGGAGGTTTGGTGCTGTTATTGCCTCTGCTGTTTTGGTGGCTGACACCCAAGCGGCCTGATCAAATGCAAGGCTTTGTTGAAACCCACCCAATTGGACCCTCGGTGCGATCAACCACAGCCAACCAACAATCAATGCATCACCAAGGCGCTGAACGAAATATCTCCCTTCCCGATCGCCTGGATCGATCGGCGATCATCATCTGGTTGCTTGCTATTCCCCTGTTTTTCGCTGTGGCCAGGTACATTCAGGTCAACGGGTTGTGGAGCATTTCACTCAATGAGATCAACGCCACAATGCTGGCAATGGGATTACTCTTGCACAGCTCGCCCCGGGCCTATATCGGCGCGGTCGAGGATGGCGCCCGCGATTGCGCAAGCATCATTCTGCAGTTTCCCATTTACGCGGGAATCATGGCGTTGATGATCGCCTCCGGCCTGGTCGGCCGGCTGACCGAGGCACTGGTATCAGTTGGCGGTGCACAATCGTTGCCCGTGATGTCGTTTATTGCCGCAACGCTGGTAGGGCTGTTTGTGCCCTCTGGCGGCGCCCAATGGAGCCTGCAAGGCGAAATCACGCTGAAGGCTGCTGAGGCCACGCGCACGGACCAGGGCGTGATGTTGATGTCGGTGGCGTATGGCGATGAGCTGGCGAACATGCTCCAGCCGTTCTGGGCGTTGCCGCTGTTGGCGATCACGGGCGTCCGCGCGCGTGACATCGTCGGGTACACGGCGATCGCCATGCTCGTGGCCGGCGCGTGGATGATGCTCGGCCTTCTGATTTTCTGAAATGAATGAGCCCGGCGTCCAACTCATTGTCGAAGGGCCCCTCGCCACAATCGGGCTCAACGATCCGGCAAGGCGCAACGCGCTCGGTCTGCCGATGTTTGACGCGTTGGAGAACGCGCTGCATCGAATCCGATCCGACGATGCGGTTCACATCGTCCTGCTTCGCGGAGAGGGGCGGGCGTTTTGTGCCGGCTTCGATCTGGGCGCCGCCGCAAGTGACCCAACGTTAATGCCGCAGTACATTCAACGACTGAGCGTGCTACTTCGGACGCTTCGCCGGATGCCGCAGATCGTGGTCTCTGCGGTGCACGGGGCGGCGATCGCGGGCGGGTGCGCCATCCTCAGCGCCTGCGATTTCGTCTTTGTGGCCGCTGACGCCACGCTGGGCTACCCCGTTCATCGCATCGGTGTTTCTCCGGCGGTGACGATTCCCACGCTGCACCAAGCCATCGGGTTCGGCGCTGCGCGTTCGCTGCTCATGGGCGGCCAGCTCATCACTGGGGCCGACGCCCATCGCCTGGGCCTGGCCACGCATCTTGCTGCAAACGCGTCGGCCGCTCGTGCCGCTGCCGCCTCCCATTGTCAGGCCCTCTCGCACAAGGGCACGAACGCGCTCCGCGTGACCAAAGCCTGGCTGAACGAGCTCGACGGCTCGTTGAGCGACGCCGGTTTCGATCGCCCCGCAATCGCTTCGGCCGCAATCGCCACCGACGATGAGGCCCGCGCCCTGCTGGCCAAGTGGTCGGATCAGGCTCGCAAGCCGGCTCAATCAAGATAGATTCGACTCCCTATCGCGGCCCCGGAACGCCCCGATCATCGCTCCATCTGAACCCACAATAGCGCGCAATCTCAAGCGCACGGCCTTGACCTTGCACTGGGGTCTGATAAGTTCAGATAGACACCGACACCAAAAGCCGGGACCTCATCCCGGCGTACCAGGCGGTGAATCACTCGCCTGGACGATTGTGCTCGACGACGGTACTTCATCCGCCGTCGAGTTTTTCGATGTCGCCTCCGGCTCTCACCCGCCAGCCAGATAGATGTGCGCGGTCAACAGAGACAACGAATAACACACTGGCAGAATCGATACGAAGACCGCGACGCTCATCAGGTTTCGAGCCGTGCGGTCGCGTTTTCTCCCCACCACTTCGCAAGCCAGGATTACCACGAGCATGAGGCTGAACTTGAATCCGATCGCGCCAGGCAGCCCCCATTCATGGATGACCAGATTGGCGACCGGATTCACTTCCGTTCCCTCTCGCATCAAAATGGCCCAGGTCAACATGATGTCGAGCGCAGAGAAGAAGATGAACCACACGTAGTGGTTGGGATAGCGCATCGCGGGCAGGCTTAGCCATCGCACCGGGTCTTCCTTTGCTGCCGGTAGCGCGTCTTCCTTTCCCGCCGGTAGTTGGGGACTCGTTTCCATGATTTTGACCATTCTAAGCCGTAATCGCCTTCAAACCCTTCGATTTTGACCATCAAGCTGTTCCCGCAGAAGCAGCATCCGACCCGATGGCTGGGGCAAATGCGAGCCAGTAGCGTCCTCCCCGGCGCGAACGCTCCCGCAGCCGCAAGCGTGGTCCCCTCCAAGCACAACCCCTCACATTGTCAATGAACAATCGCCGCTCAGCGCAGAACCACTCGCCTGGATCGAGCCGCCCCGACCGATCCTGCCTCGGCCGCGCGCTGATGGTGGTTGGCTGGCGGGAGCCGGTCGATCTGCCAGAGTGGGGCATCACCGCGCTGAAGACCAAAATCGACACCGGGGCTCGCACCAGCGCCATCCACGTCGCGAATATGGAGCAGCTTCCAGGAAACCGCATTCGATTCGATGTGATCATCGCCATCAACCGGGCCACTCACCGCACGCGCGGGGTGCGCATCGAAGCCCCCATCGTTCGCACCTCGCGAGTTCGACCCAGCCATGGCGAGGAGCAAAGCCGCCCGGTGGTCTCGACCCTGATGCGCCTGGGCCCCATCGAGCGCCAGATCGAACTCAGCCTGGTCTGCCGGAAACGAATGCTCTGCCGCATGCTGCTGGGCCGCACCGCCATCAAGGGCGGATTCCTCATAGACCCCTCACATCCGACGTTGTTGCATCACCCGCCCAGCACGACGGCGACCCGAAAGCCCTGACTATGAAATTGGCCATTCTGTCGCAAGCGCCGCGCTGCTACAGCACCCGGCGGCTCAAGGAGGCGGCCCTGGGACGCGGCCACGATGTCGGCGTGCTCGACTCCACCCGGTTCTCGCTGCTGCTCGAGCACGGCAACCCCAACCTGCTCTACCGAGCGCAACCCTTGGAGCCGTACGACGCAGTCATCCCGCGCATCCGCGCTTCGATCACATTCTTCGGCACGGCCGTGGTCCGGCAATTCGAGCAGATGGGGATCTACTGCCTCAACAGCGCCGAAGCCATCGTCGATTCGCGCGACAAGCTCCGCTCGATGCAGTTGCTCAGCCGCCACGATGTTGGTATCCCTCCCACTGCCTTCGTTCGCTACCCAAAATACTTTCTGCCCGCGATCGACTCGGTTGGCGGCGCGCCGGTTGTGCTCAAGCTGCTCCAGGGCGCTCAAGGCATGGGAGTGATCCTGGCCGATTCGACCAAGAACGCCCAGGCGATTCTCGAAACCATGCGCACGGCCCGGCAGAACGTGCTGATTCAGAAGTTCGTCGCCGAAAGCAAGGGGCGCGATGTGCGTGCCTTGGTGGTCGGTGATCGGGTGGTCGCTGCCGTTCGCCGCACTGCTCAGGGGCAGGAATTCCGATCGAACTTGCATCGCGGCGCCAAGGCCGAGCCGGTGACGCTCGATCGCGACTACGAGGCCACCGCGCTGCGCGCTGCGCACATCATCGGGCTCGACGTGGCCGGCGTCGACATGCTCGAAGGCAAGGATGGACCGCAAGTCACCGAAGTCAACAGCTCTCCGGGTCTGCAGGGCCTCGAGCTGGCCACCTGCGTTGATGTCGCCGGCGCCATCGTTGAGTTTCTCGAGGCGCAACTGACTGCTCACCGGGATGAGACCAACAACGGATTCACCCGCGATGATTATCAACTGTCGGAAGTCTCGGTGTCGCGGGATTCGGAGTTGGTCGGTCAGACGGTGCATGGATCGGGCCTGCAAGGGCGCGGGCTGGTCGTCCTCAAACTCCGCCGCGACGATCGGGAAATCGTCCGGCCCGATGAAACGGTGGTCATCATGCCCGGCGATTTGCTACTGTGTTTTGGGCGGTCGGCCGAACTGCAGGCCCTGGCATCCGACGCCACTGGCAACGGATTCCACTAGACGCCGTCCCGAACCCTCTCCATCTGGAGGGATTTAGCAGCAGCGCGGCGTGCTTCAAGATCAGAGGGGTCAAAATCTCCCTCTCCCCCTGGGAGATGGCTGGGGTGAGAGCAGAGCGTCTCATGCGCCACCAACGTCGCCAAATGCCGGTTTGAACTTGCCCTCACCCCCAACCCCTCTCCCAGAGGGAGAGGGGAGTTTGGATGCATAATCCTCCTCTGGGAGAGGGCAGGGTGAGGGCCGACCAAGAGTTTTCCAGCCTAGTCAGTTCTCTTGGTTCGGGAAAGAGCGACTCTCCGCTTGCCGGACTCGACGCGCCATCTCCCACGGCAGCATCAGCAGCGCCATCGTCGCGCACACCAGAAGCGAAATCACTACAACGCGCTGCGGCCACGGCCCGAGCACATCCACAATCGTCGGCCGGTGCGGCGTTGTGTTCCCCACGTACCCGTAGTTGAATCCAAAGGCAATATCGATCGGCAGCACAATCACCAGATAGATCAGACTCGCAAGCACCGCGACTGCGTAGTCGCGCCACTGGGGCCGAAATCCACGCACGATCAGATCGTACACCGCGCTCATCACGATCAGGAAGTGCATTCCCCAGAACGTCCAGAATGAAAGATGCGCCGGACCGCTCTGGAGCAAGGGCGTGATGAACGCCTGGGTGTTCAACCCCAAGCCCCAGAAATACAG
>JAKEEP010000227.1 GCA_022616475.1 Phycisphaerales bacterium
CCCAGGGAGGTGTTGGAGCCGCTGAGGTCAAACGTCCACGTTCCGCCGGGCGCGCCCGCAACCGTCGCTTCCTCGTGCGCGATGCTGTTGGAGTGATTCTCATCGTCCCAGCCCAGCACATAGCACTCATAGAAGTAATGCGCGCCTTCATTCAGAGCCGGATCAAGGTCATCATCGTGCACTTGAAGCCGATGATCGATCGGCCCGTGCGGATGGTTGGCGCCGTTGGCCTGGAGGTGCGAGCCCTGATAGGTCCACACGCCGGTCCAGGGGTTGATTTCCGATCGCGGGCCAAAGAAGCTGAGGGTGTTGTTGTTGAAGGCGGCCGAGTAGGTGTCGGAGCAGCCGACGCCAAGCCGGTCGCCGCTGGGATAGGGGTTGCAGCCGAAGCCGCAGGCGTTTTCCTGGGCCGCGCCCAAGCCGCCCTTAGTCCAGGATTGTCCGATTTGCTGGAGCCGGCCGTCCTTCAACCGGTAGAGGTTGAAGTTCATCAATGGGTGATTGGGATTGGGAGCGGTGAGCCAATCGAGCGGGGCTTCGCCGGCGTTGCAGACGGGCGCATCGCCCAGCAGGCCCACGATGCTGCCGACGCGGCCGAACTGTTGAAGTTGCGCGAGCTCGCCGATTTGGATATCGGCGCCGGCGAGCATGGAGCGTGCGCCGGAGGCGCCAGGCAAGAGCAATGAGACACCGAGCGCCACGATTCCAGTCAGACTCCGCAGGGTTGCCATGTCCTCGCTCCTCAAATCAGCTTGGGAAGCGATTAGTAGCGACTACTGCTGAGCTCACCTATAGGAATCGTGCCGGTGATGCCCGTGCCTGGCCTGCCGGCGCAAAAGTGCCGCGGAAATCGCGGCACAATCGTTCCAAATCCTCAGACTTTGGGTTGCGGAGATTCAGAACCCCAGCGCGGTCACGTAGCTCCACTCGTTGGAGTTCCAATTCTCTGGAGACGTCGTGTCGCGCCCGGCCAGACCGACCTCGTAGGTTCCGGGGGCCAAGCCACTAATGATGGCGCTCATTCCGAACGTAAAACGAGTGTTCTGAGGCACGCGAAGACCAAAGATGCCGCCTCCCACGGTTGTCGGCACCGCGCCGCTTCCGGCAACTCGATAGCCAATCCACAAGTCAAGGCTATCGGCGCCGCCCGCCGCGGTGCTCCCGAACGCCTTGTCGGCTTGCACCAGGACCTTCTGTCCTGCAGTAACCGTGATGGTCGCGACGGACGAGACGAACTGCGTGGTAGCGGTCGGATTGTTTCCACTTCCGTTGATGAATGCGGAGGTGTGGGGCGCAGGCGCAACCGGCGCGGTGGTCTGGACTGTGCCGTCGGGAAACTGAATGCCGTCGACGCCGGGTGTGCCGGCGATGTGCAGCTTGGCCTGCGGATCGTCGGTGCCGATGCCGACGTATCCGGTGACGGCGCAATCGCCTTCAAAGTAGCCGGCGTAGCCGTCGGGGCTCGCGGCTTTGCCGTAGATTCCGTAGGTGACGCCGCTCAGCGCGCTGGCGAGGCCCAACACGCCGACGCCGGCATCGCTCTTGCTTTGGCCCCACACGCCGTAGCGGAGGCCGGTGGTCGCGGTTGCCTGGGCGGAGATGGCGCGGTTGCCGGAGCTGCGCACATCGAGCTTGTGGGCCGGATTGCTGGTTCCGATGCCGACGTTGCCGGAGTTGTAATACACCTTGGCCCCGTTGGTGAACCATTGGGCGTGGGCCTGGCTGGCGCTCAGAGTGACAATGGCGAAAGCAATAGCGGACGAACGATGCGACTTCATGTCTTGGGCTCCCCGTGATGAAACAAATATTTGACAAACTGCGACGTGAACGCTCACGCGACAGGTGGACAACGAATCTCACATCGAGCGCTTCGGTGTCAAGCGCTCGCTGCTGTTCATGTCCAAGTAAGATGCACCGTAATACTGGCGCTGCGCGAACGGACAACTAATTTTTGCGCGCGCGAATCGCCAAAGTAAGGTTTATCCGATTCGATCATTCGCCCAGGTCGCGGCACATGGATCGACGAGTCAGGCGACTCCCTCTCATCAGTCCTCGGATCAGTTTGTGACGAATAGGGAAAATGGGCGACTCAGACTCAAATGAGGCCATGGTTGGCAGTCGCTTCTTCGGATCAACCCCAATGGCTGATCACGAACAGGAGGTCGCCGATGTCGACGAAGCAGTCTTCGTTGACATCGGCGGGGCAGGCGATCAACTCGCAATTGATGCAGAAGCCCCAGGCCGTGATGACGGCGAGCAAATCGTCGATGTCCACGTCGCCATCGCCGTCGACGTCGCCGGGCACGGCCTGATCGGGGCAATGGAGCGAGGCGATGCGGCCAGCGGGCTGCGAATCGGCGATGGTGAAATCGCCGCCGACATATAAGGACTGTGCATCGGGCGAGAGAGCCATGATGCGGGCTGAGCCGTCGAGGCCGCCGCCTAGGGCAGACCACGAAGTGCCGTTCCATTTGGCGATGCGACTGGCGGGCTGACCGCCGGCGATTGTGAAATCGCCCGCGGCAAAAAGAGCCGGCGGGTTCGAACCATCGCCATCTTCATCGAACACCATCAAGGCATTGACCGCGTGGTTCATCCCCGAGCTCAGCGTTGACCACTGTTGCCCGTTCCAGCGCGCGATGCGAGAAGCGGCGATGCCGCCGGCGGGGATGGAGGTTCCGCCGGCGACGTGGAAGTCGCCGCCCGCGTACAGGGCCGGACCCGAGCCGTCATCATGAAGCTTGAGGGCATAGACCGCCCCGCCGTCGAACCCGCCGCCGGCGCCCGACCATGCTTGGCCATCGAACTTGCCGAAGCCGATGGTGCTCGCACCAGAACCGAAGAACCCGAAGGCGCCGACGGCGAACAGGGCCGGTCCGCTGCCATCGTCGAACGGCGCGAACTCCTGCACCACGCCGACCAGTCCATCGCCAACCGATCGCCACACCTGGCCGTTCCATCGCGCGATGTAGTCGGTCGGCCCATCGACAGTCGGAAAAAAGACGAAGGCGCCGCTCACGTACAGCTCCGGCCCGTCGCCGGCGTCGTAGACCGCCAGCTCGCCAATCCATGAATTGGGTGCGTTGGGAACTCCTTGCCATTGCGAGCCGGTCCAGCGCACAAGCGTCGGCGAGGCGCCCGAGCCTCCGGCATAGAGCTTCGGCCCGTTGCCGTCATCAAACACGGCCAGCGCCAGGACGCTCGCGAAGGGCAGATTGGTTCCAAACGGTTGCCAGGATGTGCCGGTCCATTTTGCAACCCGCGAAACGGGCACGCCGCCGGCGTTTGTGAACTCGCCGCCAACGATGAGCGCGGGGCCCGATCCATCATCGAAGACAGTCATCGCCGAAACGCGAGCATTCAGACCCGGCTGACCTATATCAACATCCCACTCCAGATCGCAGTCGGCGGCGACAGCCGCGCATGGCGACATTCCGAGCCCGGAAAGGATGATCGCGGCGCATGCAGCAGCGCTCGCGGCTTGAAACGGCCCGGTCGCATTTCGACGGTTGGTCATGTGGCGCCTCCCACAAACCATGTTCCCAGGAACAAACCGCCTTGCAAGACCGAAATTCAAGCAGTGTTCCGGTTCGCGGTTGCAACTCACTACCCCTCGGGAGGATGATGGGCCAGCGCGGCGTGCTTGCAGGTCAGGGCGTGCCAAGCTCCCTCTCCTCCGGGGAGAGGACGGGTCAGGGGAGTCTTATGCGCCACCAAGGTCGGCGCATGCCTGATTCGAAAACTGCCCTCACCCCCAACCCCTCTCCCAGAGGGAGAGGGGGGATGCTCCTCGGAGAAGCCCTCAAGAAGGCGGCGGCATCAACCCCAATGGCTGATCACAAACAGCAGGTCGCCGATGTTGACGAAGCCGTCATCGTTCACGTCGGCTGGGCATTGGGCGGGCGGGGGATCGCATCCCCCCCAGGCGCTGATCACCGCCAGCAGGTCGTTCACATCGACATCGCCGTCACCATCAATGTCACCTTGGATTCCCGGCTCGCACTCATCGGGAATTCCGTTGGTGTTGGCGTCTTGGGAGAATTCGTAGCCGACGTCGATGAAGTCGGGCACGCCATTGCCGTTGCAGTCCTCGTAGGGCTCATCGAGCGGAATGTCGGCGTTGGTATGGCCGCCGGCGTAGTTCTCGATCAGCGGCCGGCGCGAAGCGCGGGTGATGGCCAGGTTGTTGGTCGCCAGCAGCGCGCTGGCTGGAGAATTGGGCACCAGCGCACCCGTTGAATCAAATTCCATGACCGCCGCGGTCGTGGCTTGCGCCACGTATAGGTGACCGCGATTGTCCACGGCCATGTCGGCTGGGTTCGAACCAACATCGAGCATCGGCGGCTGAGGCGCCAGAAGACCGAGATTGAACCGGAAAAGCTGGCTGATGGCGTTGACGCCATCGTGGCTGTAGTAGAGGAGGTCATCGTTGGGGTCCAGTGTTCCGCCGTCATCGAGCGCCATGTATCCCGGCGGGGCAAACGCCGGGCCCGGCGGCAAGGGATACGAGGCGGCAAGCGTCAGTCCCGCCGGACCGGTCTGGAACGCGCGAACGATGTTCTGCGACGGGTCCCACCAGCAGATGCGATCGAGCTGCTCGCCGTAGGCAATCGCGCCAAGCGTGCCTTGCGAGGCAGAGCCGATCAGCGAGCCGTCGGGCCGGATTGCCAGAAGCTGGAATCCAGGTTGGACGTTGCCCTGTACGACATACAGGGTGCCGTCGAAACCGAATGCCAACCGCCTTGGCTGATTCAGCGGAGCGCTGGTTGGAAAAACAGTCACCTGGTTGGTCACCAGGTCGGTGCGGTAGATGAGATTGTCCGAGGGCCGGCAATGATAGATATCGAACGCGTACGGATGCAGGACCATCGATGTCGGCGCGGTTCCCGAGGCGACGGCGTATTGCTGTTGCTGTCCGGTGGCGACATTGTGAGCCAGGAACGTCATGCCCACGCCGTCACGCGAGAACAGCCGCACGCCGCCGATGTAGACGATATTGTCTTGGTAGCCGTAGCGAGAGAGGTCGTCGTGATCGCAGCTGGAGCTGGGCGACCGCTCCCAATTCCATGATGAAGCCAATTGATTGCGAATCACCCCGTCGGCATCCTCTAGATCGACGTAAATCGTCGAGACGTCCTTGGTCGAGACCGTATTCACCTCGCGCGCCGGATCACGGTAGCGCGCGGTGAAGTCGATCAGATCCTCGTCGTATCCGGTCATCGCGACCCAGTGCCCGCCGCAGCGATCGCCCGGACTGACATACCAGCCAACGTTCACCATGAGGATGTAGCCTTGGTCAAGCAGGTTCACGGCATGTTCGAACTGATGCCCGTAGAACTGAGCGATTGCGCCGTCGGAGGATCGGCCGACAAACCCAACGTCGAAAACGCCGGGATAGGCCTCCTCGAGCAAGGTATCAAGGCCGTCAACGATGGCTTCGCTGCCGGTGCCGGCATCGGGGTCGGTGCCCATCAGAAGTCCAACCATGCCGACGAGGAAGGTGACGGCTTCCTCGCTGTTGACGTCCTCGACGCCGACGACCTCGGGATAGTCGTTGTCGTGGAGCCATTGGAGCAAGTCGGCGGCGGAGGTGGGCCCGCAATAGGCGCCGCCGGGGGTTCCGCCGGCGGTCTCGGGCAGGCCCTCGCGCACTTGCGAAAAGTCCGGTGGTAGGTAAAGGTCGCCAGCCGACGCTGGTGATGTCCACACGCCCGGCAGCGTCAACAGAAACAGCAAGCTCACAGCGCTCACACCTTTGCGATGCATGGCAACCTCCTGGTCAACGACCAACTATGTTGCTCTGCTATGCACCGCGAGAACGGTCAGGCTCAGGCGCAGCGACAAGGCGATAGAGACGGGCCGCCCGATGGTATGAAATCTTGCTGCTCCTGGTGGCGGAAACGAGCATCTGGTTGTTCCATAGCCCAAGGCCAAGAACAGGAGCAACAAGTCATCGCCGATCTCGACAGCACCCAATTGGGCTACCCGCCTTGGGCGGAGATGCTCGGATAGACGAATGGGATCCCGCTCAACCGCATCGCCACTTGAC
>JAKEEP010000228.1 GCA_022616475.1 Phycisphaerales bacterium
TGATGGCGAGCATCGGCGAGCCGCTCTGTGAGTTGAGTCTGCTTCTCGCCGAGAGCGGCCGCGGCGCGATCATGCTCGACCAGCTGAGCATTGAGCGATTGCGTATCGACTGCCGCCGCTTGGAGGTCGGCATCCGACCGGGCGCGGTTCGATTCGCAGTCCTTTGACTCAGCGTCGAGCTGGGTCAGGCGGGCGTCGAGCTTGGTCAATTGTTCGTTTAAGCTGTTGGCGCGGGCGTCGAACGCGGTGAGCCGACCGGCAAGCTGCGACTTGACGTGTGCAGTGCGGCTGGCGGCTTCGACGGCGTGCTCGTGATGATCCTTGGCTTGCACGATCGCCTGTTGAAGCGCCGAGCGCTGGTCGCTCAACGTGTTCACGAGTTGCTCGGCCGCGGCTACCCGCTGGGTTGCGTCGGCAATCGCAGCGTGCGCGCGGGCGATCTCGGCATTGAGAGTGTCGACTTTCGTCGAGAGGGTGGCCAGCCGCGAGCGATCGTCGGCGAGTTGTTGCTGGGCTTCGGCGATGTTGCGCTGGGTGAGGTCGCGGCGCTGTTCGGCGTGTTTGCGTCCGGCACCGAGTTCAAGGCGTTGCTGCTCCAGGTCGCGTTGCTGGAGCTGAAGATCGTGCCGGCCAATCTCGGCCTGCTGCTTTTGATCTTCGAGCGCAGCCAGCATTTGCACCATCTCATGGCGCTTGGTTTCAAGCGAAGAAATCTGGCTGGTGAGGCCGGCGAGGCGCTCGCGCAACTCGTGATAGAGATCGAGCGCAAGATCGACACGGAGCTGGCGATAGCGCGCATCCATTTCGCGAAACTTGCGAGCCTTGACCGCCTGGCCTTTGACGATGCGGAGGCGCCGCTCGGTATTGGCCAGTTCTTCCCGCACTCGGACCAGGTTCACCTCGGAACGCTCGAGCTTTCGCGCGGCTTCGATCTTGCGGGCCTTGAACTTGGCGACGCCCGCGGCTTCTTCAAGGATGGCGCGGCGCTCGATGGGGTTGGCCATAAGCATGGCGTCGACCCGGCCTTGTTCGATGATCGAGTAGGCGTGGGTGCCGATGCCGGTGTCCATGAAGAGCTCTTTGATGTCGCGGAGGCGGCACTTGTGATCGTTGATGAGGTATTCGCTGTGGCCATCGCGATAGAGCCTGCGCGTGACCGAGACGTGGGGGGATTCGATGGGGAGGAAGCGGCGGGATGATGGTTGCAGCAGCGGTGCGCGACCCCCGTCTTCCTCGCTTCGCCACGCTTCGCGTGGACTTCGCTCGTCGGACGCGGCGTCTGGGTCGTCAGACCCGGCGTCCAAGTCGCCATCAATTTGAGATTTGAAATCTGAGACTTGCGACTTTTTCTCGACGATAGGATTGTCGAAGGTGAGGGTGACCGAAGCGGCGCCGAGGGGTTTTCGCGCGGCCGAGCCGGCGAAAACGACATCGAGCATGGCATCGCCGCGCAAGCTCTTGGCCGAGCGCTCGCCGAGCACCCATTTGATGGCGTCAACGACGTTGGATTTGCCGCACCCATTGGGGCCGACGATGCCGGTGATGGGCATGTCGAAGCGGAATTCAGTGGGGTCAGCGAAGGATTTGAATCCCGCGATCGTGACTTTCGCAAGCCGCATTCGGCCTTGACCTCCTGTCAGGCCCGGCCGGCCATTGCCTGAAAAACCAGGCCAAGCAAGGCGGCGGGTAGGGTTCAATCCATGAACCCGGGTGGTGTCGGGGTTGGTGGGGTTACAAGTTGGCTGGAGTGGACGGGTAATGGCTGGACCTTTTCGATGCCAAGCGCTCGGTCGCCAGGGCGACCTCGCGGCCAAACCGAGGTACAGTCGGAATCATATGGAGGGTAGATCGTCGAATCGCAGCCAAACGCATGCAAAAAAGGCGGTTTTGGCTCAGCCGGGTGGGGTTGAGTTGGATGGGGGAAGTATCTGGTTTGGGCCATCCAACCGACCGAGGTTGTTGCCTGGCTGGTCCGCGGCAACGGGGTTGGCCCCACCATCGGTCGCCGGCGCCTCGTTCTCAGTGAACTCCGGACGCTCGGTAACCACGTCTTCAGTTTGAAGGCGCATGATGGCCGCGAGGATTCGATCTTGCTCGGCGCGGAAGGCGGCATTGATGTACTTCTGAGACCAGATCTGGTGAATCGCCCCGACAGTCTGGGCATAGGTAAGGCCAAGCCCAGGCGCCGGATGTTCGATCGTGGTGGTGTGTCCGAGGAAATGAACGAAGGTCTCGAGGTCCGGCTCGATGCGCAGAATGACCCCCTGCTCGGCATCGGGCTCACGGTAATAGACCTCGACCAGTTCCTCTTCCTTGTCGGCCTTGATCATGAAGCGATTAGACCAGGCGCTGACGGTGGCCGGGCGCTCAATGGCCAGGTCCGGACCAAAGAGCACGATGCGCGGCTCACCGATCTGCGTGATGTAGATGAGCGGCTTGGTGGAGTTAACCACGTCAACCAGGAACTTGCTATCAACGACCGTTCGGCGCATGTACGGATCGCGGCGCTCAACGAGAGCCTCATACGCTTCGAGCCGGATTTCGACGTCATCATCATCGAGCAGCTTTCGAAGAGCGACGTCAATCTGGGGATTGAGATTCATCTCAGCCAGGAGTTGAATGGCTTGGATTCGATAATCGGCCGAGCCGTTAGCGGCCATATCGGTCAGTTGCGAAATAACCAGGGGGTCATTGAGTCTGGCGCCGGCGCGGAGGGCGGCCAGCCGAGGCAATTCTTCGGGGTGGTCGTACAAGTCCTTCAGAAGCGGGAGGATTCGATTGCCAAGGGCCTGCCAGCGCCAGGAGGCATCATTAGCCAAGGCAGGGTTGGCCAGCAGTGCCCGGCGGATAGACATTGCCACGGCTTCGGGATTCGATTGCGCGATCGTGGTGTGGCGGATCAACTCAATGAAGTCATCGGTCCGGTCCTTGAAGGATGGCGGCACGGTCAGCTCGATTGATTCATCGGATTCGCCATGCGCGGTGGGGCTGGTCTGGTGCCGGGGATCGCCTTGGAAATGTCCGACTTCTTGTGGGAAGCGGGTGTTGATGGCGGTTTCGATGATCGAGGCTCGGGTGTGGCTGGGATTGAGCAGGCGCAGCTTGAGCGGCATGTCTTTTGTGACCTCGCCGCCGTTGAGGATGCGGCCGACGGTGCGGTTGACCGTGTCCTTGCCCACCGCGTCGGGCTCTGCAAATGGATTGACGAAGACCGGTCCCCGCGCCTTGGCCAAGGCAGCCGCTTGGCCGCCACCGGTTGTAAGCGGACCGGGACGCAGATCGGTGGTGTACAAAGTGCCGCCTTCGAGACTCGTGGTACCGGAGTTGGGCTGGGGATAGACGCGCACGTCGAATTTGGTGCCCTCAGGTGCGCCTTGGGGAATCACAGCCTCCACGATCACCACGGCTACGTCCGGCGAGCTGAGGAGCTCTTCGGGCGAGATTTCGCCAATCTCCTCTCCGAAGCGCCTGCTCCCCCAACCACCCTTGGCAGCCTCTGTGAGCATGTGGGCTCGAACTTGCGGAGGAATGTCGCGAGAGCCGGTGCCGTTCAGACCGACGACCAAGCCGTATCCGCGAGTGATGATCGGCCGGTAGTTGCGCGAGCTGGGGTTGTCGTGCCCCATCACGATCACTTCAGAGGCGATGGTGCCGCGCATGATCTGGGGTACATCGAGCTTCACCGATTCGCTCACCCGCGCCGACTCGGGCCTGGGTTTGGCTTTCTCGATCGATGAACAGCCGATCACGGAAGCGAGAAGGATTGCGATGGGAGCAAGGAGTCGCAGCATTTGAACGGTGACGGAACGAGATCGAATATCAGCCAAAAACCATCGGAAAACAAAAAGGAGGATACTGGCAGTAATGTCCGCACTCAATGGCCTGCGTGTTGCGGCGGGCGCGTGCCGGTGCTGCCTGATCTTCAGAAAGGCGGTTATCGCAGTGTGCCTGCGGTTTGGGGCGCTGATTTGTGCTGCCGGGCCATTTGAACAACGCGGTCGACGAGCTTGCCAATGCCATCAAAGGCCTGGGAAATCCGCTCAGCGGACATATAGGCTGGCGTCGAAACGATGCGATGGCCTTCATCAACGCAGATTTCGTTGGCGGCACGATTCTGGTGGCGCGAGCCCATTTCCTGGATTGCCGCCGCCGTATCCGTATCGATGCCGATCGTGACCGTTGCTCCGCGGAACACTTTGGCGCCGATGGTCGGAGAAATGCAGATCAGGCCAATCGGTTTGCCGGCCTCGTGGGCTTCGGTGAGGACGCGGGCAACATCGGGATTGACCTGGCACTCGGCGCCGGCGCTGGCGAAGTTGCAAAGGTTCTTGGCCGCTCCAAAGCCGCCGGGAAGGATGACGGCGTCGAACTGATCGCCGTGAACGTCGGCGAGGCTTTTGACCGGACCGCGCGCAATGCGGGCCGATTCGGCGCGCACGTTTCTTTTTTCCTTGGAGGGCTGGCCGGTTTGATGGTTGATGACGTGGAACTGATCGATATCGGGTGCGGCGAACGTCACGGTGGCATTGTTGCGATCAAGGTGCACGAGCGTCGAGACGGACTCGTGGATTTCACTGCCGTCGAGAACGCCACAGCCGGAAAGGATCATAAGCACATTTGTAGCCATGGGACTCCTGGGTTGATATCGGAATAGCTGAAGCGCGGAGAGGAGATTGGACCTCTGATTCTTTCGAATAATATCGCCAACGGCGCTCGCGTATGCGTCTTGCTGACGTCATTCAAACCGTTCATGTCATGGGCGATACAGGACTCGAAGGCGTTGTATCTCCCCGCAGAACTATAGCGGATCAGGCCGCAGCCGGTGCAGAATCCGGTGCACCGATTGAACCGGATTTGAAAATGATCGTGGATTCGTGGCCGAAACTGCCGCAAGTCTTGAAATCAGGCATCCTCGCAATGGTGATGGCTGCGAGTAGCCACTGATCGATTGACGCTTGCGACGTTCCATCGGCGGCCGCGCTAGTCACTAACAGCGACCAAAAAAAGCAAAACCTGGCTTGGTGATTCCGACGGCCTGAGCCCTTGCAAAATGGGCGGTCAATTCGATATCGACTGTTCCCAAGCGCTCGTGACACTTGCCAGATTCACAGCCAAGTTTGAGATAGACATCGCGACAGTCGAATCGCTGCGGACCTGAGACAGCAACGTTTGCACATCGGCGTCTACTGGGGTGTCGTCCGACAGAGCGATGCGCTCATGGTCCAAAGCATCTCGAAGCTGAACCCATTGAGCCTCAGTACGTTCAACGGTGCGGTATGCCACTGGTAGCTCCCATTTGGCGTTTGCCCGGACGTTCGCAAGAATATTCTTTTGGCTGGTGCTGAGGTTCGCTGTGCCGGCCGCAAAAACCGATTGCAGCGCATTTGCCTGATCTGTTTGGGCCTGGGCTCGAAGGCCCTTCGCGCTGTTGAAGTCGGTGAGTTGCTGAGCAGTCGCAATCCCGGCCTGAATGACGCGCTCGAGTTCTTCACAAACGTTTTGAGCTTGCGCGAGGGCAAGGTCGGCGGACTGCAACGGCCCAGGGTTGTCAACCAGGTACGCCAACACATTGTCGACCACCGTCGCAGCAGCCGAGGGCGACACACCCGCCGTAGCGAGCGCTTTTGGCTCCAAACCCGTGCGGATAAGTACGGCGGTGAGTTCGCTGACTGTCGGGCCAGATTGGGGCAACAGTGCTCTTGCAGCCTTTTCGTTTGACACAACGAGGAAGGTACCCAGCAAGACCAAAACAAGGACCACGCTCATTCGGATGACGGTGGAATGTTTGCTCATGTTTCAACTCCTTGAAGAACGCCGTTGGCGTGCCGCCTTGGCCGGGTTTCCGCGTCACCAAGATTTAGCAACGGTTTTCGCATGCGTCCACTATTTCGAATTCGCTCGAAGTTCGAAATAGTGGACA
>JAKEEP010000229.1 GCA_022616475.1 Phycisphaerales bacterium
AGCTTGGCGACCACTTCCGAGCAGCTCCCGTTGATGCACATGCCCCACTTGCGCACCACGATCTCGATGTCCTTCGACTGACCGGGAGCGAGCGCGACCAATCGGCTGATCATTGGATTGATCGAGTTCTGCGGATCGGGTGGTAGCGGCACGCAACACGCTGGCGGCAACTGATCGGCGAACAGCAGCGGCGGGTCATCCCCCGCGCCGGTGTCCGACAGCGCGAACGGACCTACGCCCTGTGTGATCGGGCCGGCCGCGCCCGGCATTCCCGAGACGTTGTCGGTAGTCACCGTCAGCGCCCCGTCGAAATGCAGCGTCGGATCGTTGTTGGTAAAGCGGTAGATGTTCGAGACCTGATCGCCCGGGTGCGCAGAGAGCAAGTGGGGCGTCAGGTGCTCCATGTCCAATCGTGGAACCGATGGGTCGCCTGGCGCCGGATCGACGATGCACACCACCGTATCGCCCATCGCCGTCAGCACCGTTCCATCCGACAATGGCAGCGTGGCCGTTCCTGTGCCTGTGCAGATTCGCGGCCGCCCGGCCGGAATCGTCACGGGCACAGACACCGCCGTGAAGCCGGGCCTGATCGGAAGCGTGATCGATCCGCTGCCACCCGGGCCGCCCACGCACGTCAGCGTCATGTCAACGGTCAGGATGTAGGGCGGCGGCGGGCAGACGCCGCTGCCCGGGGGCGTTTCCACAAGGCCA
This sequence comes from Phycisphaerales bacterium, assembly GCA_022616475.1. Taxonomy (GTDB): domain Bacteria; phylum Planctomycetota; class Phycisphaerae; order Phycisphaerales; family SM1A02; genus JAKEEP01. Next base: position 712 of record JAKEEP010000229.1, read on the forward strand.
AAAAAGACCGTGGCATCAATCGGAAACGTTCCACCGCCGGTCAGAGGAACTGGACCAGGCGAAGATTTCGCCAGCGTCAGCGTGTACCCGCACGTGGGCGGGGGCGGCGTCCCTCCGCAACCCAGAACAATCTCCAGGCTGGCAGCGACCGTCATGACCAGGGCGGCAGCAATCGCCGCAATCAATCGATATGGGTGGGTGCGCATCCGCTCAGATCCTCCTTTTTCATTCCAATCGAGCTATGGGAAGATTTCCGGGCGCTACCTTCCTCTTCATCCAAGCCGCAACGCCGCTAGGCACTCACGCGGGCCATCGAATTTTTCTCCTGCTCGGGGCTATCGCCATCCATCTTGCCAGTCCGGCCTGACGCGTTAGTCTGTATCAGATGGGGTCGCCGCGGCAACCTCGATCGGGAGGCGAAACGTGCGTGGAGCTGCCCAAGACCGAGATGAAGACCTCTTGGCTCAGGCTCAGGCCGGAAACGCCGACGCCCTTGCACAGCTGCTGGAACGGCACGCCCCGCGACTTCGCCGATCCCTCGCCGGCACCATCCCACGTCGCTGGCAGACGCTGCTCTCCATCGACGATGTCATGCAGCAGACCTTCGCCGATGCCTTCCTGGACATCGCTCACTTTGAATCGCGCGGCGCTGACTCATTCGCCGCCTGGCTGGCGATCATCGCCAGGCACAACCTGCTCAACGCCCTCAAGGCGCTGGAAAGCGAAAAACGCGGCGGCGCTCGTCGGCCGATTCACGCAAGAGCAAAGGACGAATCAACCTTCGCGCTCCTGGAAGTCCTCGCCGTCACCTTCAGCACGCCCAGCGGAAAGGCCGCCCGGGCCGAGGGCCTCGGTGCCCTCCAAGCCGCCATCAAGCGCTTGCCGGCCAACTATAGCACTGTCGTGGAGCTGTATGATCTGGATGGCAGGCCGGTTGACGAGGTCGCCAGGCAACTGAAGCGCAGCCCCGGCGCCGTGTTCATGCTCCGCGCCCGCGCCCACCGAATGCTCGCCCAGCTCATGGGCTCACCATCAATGTTTTTCAGCGCCATGTCGTGAGTCGCGACGCTGTTTGATGCTTATAACCTTCAAGGGGGCACTGCGCTTCTGCGCCAAGGCGTCCGCCGCAGCCGTTGCGATTGGAGATGTCCATGAATCAAACCGGGAGCAATCGCCTCGATGACGCAACAGCCCGGCACGACGACCGCCGCCTGATCGATCTGGCGCGGCTCGATGTGATGGTTGAAGCCGGCGCCGACATTTCATTCAAACTCCCGCCCACCGATTCGTTCCCCGGCTATGAAATCACCCGCCAACTGCACCGTGGCGGCCAAGGCGTGGTGTACCAGGCCCTTCAGAAAGCTACCAAGCGCAAAGTGGCAATCAAGGTGTTGCGCGAAGGGCCCTTCGCCGAGGATCGCGACCGGGCCCGCTTTGAGCGCGAAGTGCAAATCCTCGCCCGCCTCAACCACCCTGGCATCGTGACCATTCACGATAGTGGTTCGGCCGCCGGCTACTACTTCTTCGTAATGGACTTCATCCCCGGCCAGCCTCTCGACGTCCACATGGCCAGCGTCGATCGCGGTGTGGATGAGGCGCTGCGGCTCTTTGCCAAACTCTGCCAGGCCGTCAATGCCGCTCACCTCAAGGGCATCATCCATCGCGATCTCAAACCTTCCAACATCCTCGTCGATTCCAACGGCGAACCCCGCATCCTCGATTTCGGTCTGGCCAAATCCGGCCTCCGTGATGCCGACCACGCCGTCACCCAGACCGGCCAATTCATCGGCTCTCTCCCTTGGGCCAGCCCGGAGCAGGCTGAGGGCGAACTCGATCGCATCGATCTGCGCACCGATGTGTATTCGCTCGGCGTCATCCTTTACCACATGCTCACCGCTCGCTTTCCCTACCCCGTCACCGGACCGCTGCGCACCATCCTCGACAACATCGCACACGCCCAACCCCTGCGCCCGCGCGCTCTCCGCCGCGAACTCGACGACGAAGTCCAGGCCATCGTCCTCAAGTGCCTCAACAAGGATCGCGACCGCCGTTATCAGTCCGCCGGCGAGCTGGCCCGCGATATCGACCGCTACCTCGCCGATGAACCCATCGAGGCCAGGAGCGACAGCGCCTGGTACGTTCTATCAAAGTCGATGCGCCGCTACCGTTGGCATGCGGCGATCGGCGCCGCCTTCGTAGTCGCGATCGTCTTCGTCCTGGCGCTCTGGGCTCGGGCCCAAACCAGGCTCAACCAGCAGTTGGCACAGGTCGTCGACTTTCAGGCTGGGATGTTCAGCGATATAGACCCGGCAATCATGGGCCGCCGCCTCCGCGAAGAAATCCTGCGCGAGGCCCGCGCCCCACGCAGGCCCGATGCCATGGAATCGCCTCCGCTCGATGCCGAGATAGCCGAACTCGAGCGGCTCCTGACCGCGGTCAACTTCACCAACTTGGGCGCGGTGAGCCTCCAGCACAACGTGCTTGACCCTGCGCTTCACAAGATCGACGAGCAGTTTGCCGACCAGCCCACGGTCCAGGCGCAGCTGCTTCAGACCGTCGCCGACGCTCTGGCACGGCTTGGGCTCCACGAGCAGGCTTGGCCGCCCCAGCAACGCGCACTTGAGATACGCATGCGCTTGCTCGGACACGAGCACCCGCACACGCTCAGTTCCATGACAAGCGCCGGCGACCTGCTGCATGCTCAGGGGAATCTTGCCGATGCCGAGTCCTACTTGCGCGAGGCTCTGGACAAGACTCGGCGGGTTTTGGGCGACAATCATCCCGATTCGTTGATCGCTCACACACATATGGCTGGCCTGCTGATGGACCAGGGCCGGCCGGCCGATGCGGAGCCCCATTATCGCCAGGCACTGGAGGGCCGCAGGCGCGTGTTCGGCGACAACCACCCCGACACGCTCATCTCCATGAACAACTTGGGCGTCGCTCTGCTCAAGCAACGCAAGTTCGCTGAGGCTGAACATTACATCCAGGAGGCGCTCCACAAGTCTCGAAGATTGCTCGGCGACGATCACCCGTCCACGTTGTTCCCGATGACAAACATGGGCCGCCTGCTCATCGATCAGGGCAAGCCCGATGAAGCAGAGCCGTATTGCAGCCAAGCCCTCGAGACGCGCCGGCGAATCCTCGGCGACGACCACCCCAGAACGATCATCTCAGTCAACATCATGGGCGACTTGCGCCGCGCCCAAGGCAATCACGTTGATGCCGAACACCTCTACCACCAGGCCCTCGAAGGCTTCCTGTTCCAGAAGGGCCCCGACGACTTCCGCGTGGCCCAGTCCCGTTTGTGCCTGGGGCTCGCCCTGCTTGGCCAGCGCCGCTTCCCCGACGCCGAAGAACAACTCATCGAATCCGAGCGCCTCGGCGCCTTGCCCCAGAGCGGCTCACATGCACGCCGTCAGCAGTCCGTCGAGGCGCTCATCGCCCTCTACGAAGCCTGGCATCGATCCGACCCCGGCCAGGGTCACGACACCAAGGCCGGCCTCTGGCGCGCCGCACTGGAACAACGGACACCGCCGCCCGGTTCTTCGTGAGGCTGATCGTTACCTGTACATGGATTTGACATTTCCGAATCAAGTCTCAATTAGTCTAGAGGCTATCCCAGAACCTCTTTAAGCAGCAGAAGCGAGCATCCAAGATGGAGGAAGCCTTGGAACATCGCGGTGGACTTCTCCCAGCGGATGCACAGTCTTCGATAGTTCTGGAACCATGCGATCGTGCGCTCGATCGTCCATCGTCGACGGTAACGGCGCGGCCGTCGGCCATCCTGAGTTTTCCTCTTGCGATTCGAGCGATGCGGCGCGATCAGATCAGTTCCTTCAGCCG
>JAKEEP010000230.1 GCA_022616475.1 Phycisphaerales bacterium
CAGTTTTGCGGTGAGCTGGCTTGACATCGTCGCTTGCGCGCTGTGCCAGACGCCGTCCAACTCCGTGATATTCGCCGTCTGAATCAGGTTTCGGATCTCTAGCGCCAGGTCACCCAGTTGCTTTTCCGTCTCCCTCACCTGTTCCCTGAAGTTCCTATCGTTGGTATCGAAAACCGCTTCATCGCGCGCCTTGCGGTTCTTGATGTAGGCCTCGGAAATGGCGCCTAAGAGGATCGGAACATCGCGCGGCTCCGGAGCGCTCCAGCGCAGACTGAACAGGTTGCTGTTGCGAAACACGCTCGTGCTCAGGTCTTCTTCAAGCTCATCGAGGGCCTCGGCGTTGTTGAACACCGTGCGCCCTTCGCTATTGGTCTGCTGGAATTTCTGATGCCAGCGGGTCTGCTTGATTTCCGGGTTCGTCAGCGCCGCACCCAGGACATCGCGGCTGGTGAGCAAGTAGGTTTCCGTTTGAGCCAGCCGGTACACCGTGGCGTCGTCGCCAAAATCGTCCGAGCTGATCTGGCCCGCCTGACGCAGACCCGGTTGGACCTCGAACAGCACTTCGCCGCTGTACAGCGGCAGGAACTGGTCCAGCAGAAAATAGGCGCCAACACCAACCACCGCGCCGCCGACCGCCGACAACGCGATCCCCAGCGCGTGCCGCCGCAGGACCCGCATCGGGTCGATGGTTGAGGTGAACGAGTGTTTGGCTCCCCGCACCTGGGCGCTCGAAGTGCGCACAGCGGGCGGACGCATGGTCGTCATCGTGCTCATGGGATCGATTCCTGAATTCAGCTCTTCCAACTTGCCTGGCGCGCCCTGGCACGTCTGTTTAACAACGTTGTTCAAGGCGCCCCAGTTCGTGCCTTTCCTATCGCATTCCTCAATTCCGCCACCTTTTGGCGAATGGAGGTGGCGATGTCCTGCTTCTCGACTTCCTTCAAAAGATGCTCGGCCCGGTCATACTCGGCGTCCTTGATCAGCACTTCGGCCAGGTGCAGGTGGGGCATCTGACCCTTCGGGTCAATGTTCAAGCTCAACTCAAGATATTCACGCGCTTTGGAGACATTGCCCGCCAGGTAGCTCACCCAACCGGCAGTATCCAGAATCGAAGCGTCTTTGGGCGAAAGCTGCGCCACCCGTTCGGCGTATGGAAGCGCCCTCGCCGGGTCCTTCAGGTCTTCGGCCACCACATACGCAAGATTGTTCAGCGCCCTCACACTGTTAGGATTCAGTGAGATCACCGCTTCGTACGCCGCGGCCGCCTCGACCGGCCGGCCTGAAACCATCAAGATGTCCCCCAGGTCCACCTGCAGTTGCGCCAGCAGCGCCTTGTCCTCGGGCGGGCATGCCGCGATCGCCTGGCGTTGAAGCTCGATCGCCCGTGCGCGAGTCGGATCGTCCGGCAGCATCCACATCTTGGCCAGCATCCACGCCTGGTAAACATCCGGCGTCTGACCGCCGCTCACTTCAGTGACGAACTGCTCCGCGGCAGCCGCATCGAAATTGCCCGAGTTGTCGGCCGGCATGAACAGAACGGTCAACAGTTGGAACCATCCGCTGATCTCGTGCGGTTTGGCCTTCCCTTGCCGAATCAACTCCTGCCGTTGCGCATACGCCAGACGCGCCTGCTCCAGCGCATCGCTCCGCCGGCCGGCGCAATTCAGCGCCCTCGCATATGACTCGCGCAGAATCGGCGCCGCCGCCAGGTCGTTCGGCCTGGCCGCCAATCGAGCGGCGATTCCCTTGCAATCGGGCGGTTGAACCGCAAACGCGGCGTCAACCACCTTCACCAACGAGAGCGAAGTCGGCGCCAACTCGTCGGCTTTCAGGAAGCACGTCAGCGCCGCGCTTGCATCGCTCCTGGCTACCTTGAACAGGTCGCCCTTGAAATCTTGCCACATCGCCAGAGTCGGATTGAGCTTGATCGCCTCGTCAATCACCGCCAAGGCCGCGTCAACCTCGCGGTCCTGCACCAGCGCCTGCACCAGTTCCTTTCGAACCAGCACGTTGGCTGGCTGGCTTTCCAACATTCGACGCAGGTGCAAGATCAACCCACGCCGATCGCCCTTCTCCTTCAGCACCAGCACGCGCACGCTGTCAATCTGCGTGTCGGCACGTATCTCTTCGGCGCGTCGCAGAGCCTCCATCGCCTGGTCGAGCAATGCGGCATCCTTGGTCTGCCGATACTCCTGAACCAGGCTCTGCGCCAGGAACACGCGCGGCTGCGGGCTGGTGGGCTTCAGCGCCTCGGCCTGCGCCAGCGCTTCTCGCTCGATCACGTATTGACGCTTCGCCCCTTCCTTGTTACCCGCCACGTAAAGCTCGTCCGCTCGACCTTCCGCGATGGCGCCGCGAAGCATCAACGCCAAATATGGGTCACCGTCCTTGATTTCGCTCAACGCCTTCTCAGCCTCGTCAAACTTCTTCAGCTTCACAAGACATTCCACAACTTGATGCTGAATGGCCGCGTCGGAACGAACCTCGAGCACTTGCCGAAGATGCTCGATGGCCTCCTGATGCGCCCCCAGCTGCATGGCCAGCCTGCCCAGTTCCCGATCCGCCTCGCGCTGAGTTGGGTCCTGGTGCTTGATCGCTTCCAGAAGGGTCTGCCTCGCTTCCGCAAAGTGGCTGCTCATGGTCTGGTAGCGCGCCAGCTCCAACAGCATCGAAGTCATCTGCGTCGGATCAGGATGGCTCGCGATGTATTGCCGAAGGAGCTCCTCGCCTTCGTCAACCATGCCGCGATGCAACAACAGCGCTGCGCGCAGGAATGCCAACTGAAGATCGTCGCCACCCTCTGCTGCGATTCGGCTCAACAATCCGTCCGATTCAGCGCGCCAGTCGGCGCGGGCCTGCTCGACAACTCGCGTCCGTTCATCGGGTGTCATCCGGAGCCACCGCTGCTCGGAATGCACTGGGTTGCCCTGGGCATCGACAATCAGTTCCCGGGTCGGTTCGAGCTGGCCCAGGACCTGGGCCAGCCGACGGGCGTTCAGCCGGTCGTCCGGGTTCTCCTTGTAAATCGTCCGGCGGGTCTGGAGCGCCGTTTTCTGGTCGCCGATCCGCGCCTCCAGGTCGAGCCAGGTGTCACGCAAAGCGGCGTCCTGCGGCGCCAACCGGTGCAAGGTTTGCAGAATCCGCAACGCTCGCGGTTCCACGTTGTTGCGCAGCAAAAGCACGACGAATTCGCGGGCGCTTTGGATATCGGTCGGATTGCACTTGTACGCCTCTTCATATGCCCTGATGGCCTGATCGTCGTTCCCTATGGATTTGTAGGCCCACCCCAGCGTCCGCCAAGCCGGCGCCGAGAACCTCAGCCGGCTGGTGGCGTCTTCGAGCGTGCGAACCGCCTCCTTCGCCTCCTCGCGCGCCAATTGATAATGGCCGCGGTACAGCAAGCCGTCGGCTTGGTCGGCGTTCAATGCCTTGGCGCGCACAGTCACTTCCTCGGCTCGTTCCCAGTCCTTCTCGTGCAGGGCGGTTTGAAATTGGTAATCGAGGAGCCCCAGATCGTCGGGCGAGTGCTGCTTCACTCGCTCTTCATACGCCTGGGCTTGGGTCTTGGCGCGTGTCGCCAGCTCGCGGGCTTTGGCCGCCCCTTCCGAATCCTCCATGCCCTCAAGCTGCGTGGCCAGCAGGTCGTTTTGCCGCGACACCGCTCCGTATTGCTGCATCAGCGCGATGTCTCGTGTGGTTTCCTTCTCAATGGTGCTGGTCAGGTACTCGCGAATCGCCGTGATCGGATCGCTGTGTTCGATCAGCGCCTTGAGGCGCAAGAAACGGCCCTGGCCTGGATAGAGCTTCAACGCCCGATCCACATACTCGTGCGCCTTGGCCGACTGGCCCGACTTCATCTCCAGATGCGTCAAGCCTTCCAGGACCCGCGCGTCGTCCGGAGCGGTCTCAAGCACCGAAAGCAACGTTGCCCGCGCCGTCTCAACCTCACCGTTGGTGAACTCCTTGTCGGCTTTGATGAGGGCGGCAACGATCGGGTCCTGCGGCTGCACGCCAACCGGCGCATCGACCTTCGACTGAATCATCGCAGCGAGTTCAACGGCTTGAGGCTTCTGCCGCTCGGTCTCCGGCAATGCCGCAAGGGTCGCCTTGGCCTCGCCGAACCGGCCCATTCGGAATTCCAGCTCAGCCTTCTTCATCACCAACACGGGTTGTGGCGATATGCTCACCGCTGTGGCGATTCGCTCGTGCGCTCCACCCACTTGACCAATCTGCTCCAGGCATTCGGCCGAGTAAAGCAGGATTTCCCAATCGGTTGAGTCATTGCGGATCAACCGGTCAAAGTAGGTATTGGCCTTCTTGTATTCCCCCTTCGCAAAGGCGATTTTGCCGTCCGCCCGCATCACACTTGCATCGGTCGATGGATCGCTCACCAGCGCCGCCAGCCTTGCGCGCGCCGCCTCCAACCCCTTGAGTCGATCACCCTTATCCGCCGGCGCGGCCGTCAGCAGTCGCTTGGCTTCGACGTCCACGATCAAGCTGGCAGCCATCTGACGCAAGTGGAACTGAATCCAGCTCATCAGGCTCGTGGGCAACTGCTCGCTCGCAACCACCTCCTGGGCCAACTGCTCGGCGCGATCCAGCCGATTGTCCAGATACAGCACTCGCGCCAGATGCACACGCTTGTCCAACGCATCTGGATGAGCTTGCAAATACCGCTCGAGCAGCTCGATCGACAGCTGCCACCCGTTGATCTCCAGCTCCGCGTCATTTGGAACGTAGAACATCAAGCTAACCGATTCCGCGAACAAATTCTGGTCGACGTCGGGCGTCAACAGACGCGCCAACTTCCGCGTCGCATCAGCGACCTCCTTCGACATCGGGCGTCGCGCGCCCCACGGATCCAACAACAGGCGCTCCAAATGAACGCGCGCGACCTCCGGCCCCTCCGGGACGGCCGTCAAGGCCTCGGCCAGTGCCTGGTCGAGTTTGGCGACCTGTTGGTCAACTTCAGTCCGCGACTTTCCCTCTCCCAGGAGCTTGGTGCAGATCGTCCAGTGCCCCATGACCAGCGCCGACCAAGCCAGGTCGTTGGTGGGTTGTTGTTTGAGAACGTCTCGCAACTCTTGTTCGGCCTTGGCCAGCTGCTCTTCCGATCGCTTGGCCGCCAGTCGAAGCGTCGCCATCGCTTTGAATATCTGACCCTGGATCCGGTTGGGATCGTCCTGCGGCAGTGAGTCCAGCATCGCAGTCGCGGCAATCTCCTGCAGCTCCCATCGTTGCGGGTCCACACTGACCATGCGCGCAGCGTCATAGGCTTCGCGCAACAATTCCAGGTGCGACTCGGGGTTCTGATTGTCGTGCTCGGCCCGGTTCCTGAGGATGCCCAACAGAGTGCCGTACAGTTCTTGCGCACGATCGTCGGTCTGAGGCACCATTCGAAGGACCGTGTCCTCGAGCTTCCGAAGGCTTCGCAGGTTTCCCTGGTCCTTGTGGGCCGCTCGACCGTACGCGTTGAACGCGGTCTGGTAGTCTCCCCTGGCAAACGCTTCGTCCCCGGCGCGAATGTTCCGCTCAACGCTTCCGCGCGCTTTGAGCACGCCCAGGCCGACAACGATCGCGCCCGCCAGACCGATCGTCAGCACAAGAATCATCACAAACTTGGTATTGACCTTTGTCGCCATGGAACCCTCCTGCGCCCTTAGTTGCTCGCTGCTGCCACACGCTGCTCGTTTCGCCGTTCAACCTCAGCCCAATCCGGCAGCCGTTGCATCAGCTCGGGCAGAAAATCCTTCAGAAACTCCGACACCAACTCCACGAACTTCCCCGGCGTTGCATCGGCCGCGCTGTAAATAAATTGAACCTTGCAGTAATACGCATATTTCTCGGCAAGGCTGAACGCCATCACTCGAACGCCCTCCGGCGTGGCCGTGGCCCGGCCGTTCGCAATGAAAAAATAGCCGCCAAAGACTCGCGCATTCCGCTGCGATGGCCGCTCGAATTCAGTCGTCCGCAACCGCAGGTCTCCAACCGGCATGCGCACATCCACCACTTGCCCCGTGAAATCGTGCTTGAACCGTACATTCCAGTACGCCTGCCCGGTGGCCAGGTTCGTGAATTCCGAATCCTCAACCCAACTGCTGCGATCCACCTCAAGCGGCAGGTTCTCGGGCTGTGTCTTCTTATGGAAACCGGCCGCGACCAGGCACCGATCCGGAACGTGAGGCACCGCATCGATCAGGCCCGTGTAGTAGGCCACATGCGCGTTCAACACGCCTTGCCGCGCATCACCATCGATCGCATACACCCGGTCGAGATACTTGGTCGTCCCCAGTTCCATGAGCATGGCTTCATCCAGGAGATGGTCCTTGCCCAGCGCCCGCCACCTACCGATCGATCGAGAAATCGTGTCGAAGCTCCCGCGCAGTTCGACGGGCTCCTTCTTGAGATAAACGTTCAGCTGGCTGACCGCCCATCGGAAGCCCAGACCGCAGACCAGCAACAGGCCGCAAGCGACTACCAGGGCGGGTTTGGCATGTTTGTCGAAGTATTGCATGGTCGCTCTCAGACGCCGCGCGCCCGCGCCATTGGCTCCTCAATCACCAGATGCTTGATGATCCACATCAACCCGAGGTAGATCAGAAACGCCGGCACCAGCCAAACCAGCCCCACGAACGAATGGAAGTCACCCCCGGCCAGCTCCGAGTCGTACAAGCTAAAGATCCCCAAAGTCACAACCCGCAGGATGTTCACCGCAATCGCCGTTGGCACGGCCATCAACACCAGCAAAGCGCGCTGCCAGAATCGGGGCAGGCCCGTGTACGCCATCGCCACCCCGAGCGCCGCGAACGCCATGAGCATTCGCATTCCCGAGCACGCCTCTGCAATGTTCAGCGGCTTGGTCACATTCCCGCTCAGAATGAAGATCGTGTTGCCTTGCAATTCAACGTTGGCTACCAGCGACAACACGTAGTAGGACCCCAGAGCGGTGATGTCCTGCATCTGAAACGTGATGATCTCCAGGAATCTCTTGGAGATAGTCTGGCCAAACACAAAGAGGTACACCAGCGGGAACCACAGCCAGGTCATCGCCCGCCAGCCAAAGAACAGCAGAACCAGACCCCCAAGCGTCAACCAAGGGCCAGCGGCTTGAAGATTGAAGTGCCGGATCGCCGGCGGTCCCACCGTCGTCAGCACATACCAGCCGATTCCAAACACGATTGGAACCAATCCAAGCCACGTTGTGCGGAACGGCTTGGCCAGCAACTTCTCTCGATTCAGGTAAACGAAGTACCCGGCAATGAAGGGAATGACCAGCGTGTGGCCCCAATCGGCCACTTCTCTAGTTGCCCATCCCCACTGGGATCGAAACCAGTTCCCATACAGCCAAATGAACAATGCGGCCAGCACCGCAGCGCCGGCTAACGGTCGGCGCCACGCTCGAAGGTCAATCTCCTTGGGCGGGGCCGCCGCAATGGGCTTGCAACTCTCGATCGTGCCCTCCAGGTCAGCCATAGAGTGTCATAGATTCCGCGGCGAGTCGGTTTGCCAGTTAAGAATGCACGTTGAGCTCACGCTCCGCGATTGCGTCGCCATCGACCGCGCATGAAGCCGCCAAAGCTCGCCTGTGTAGCCTACTGCTACGCCAAGACATTGTGGGTTGGTTCGGCGATTCCCGCCAGGTCTCGCCCTCACCCGCCACCACCTGTGCCTAGACCGAAATATCAGCCCATGTCAGCTATTAGAAATTCTCGGGCGGGGGGCCGAAGACATCGTTGCCGAAATTTCGATCCAGCAGGAACCCGAACCCGTACGTAGCCCGAAAACCGTTGCGGATAATCGCCAGCGGCGTTGCCCACCACGTCGTGCCAATGATGATGTGATCATCGGGCTTCATGTAAATATCCGGCTCGGTTCCCTGGCGAATCGCCGCCAGATTCAATCGAATCTTCGCTTCGCGATTGTGGCCAACCACGCGAATCAGGTCAATTCGATCCGGCACCGCAATCGGCCCCAACCCGCCCGATGCCGCGATGAACCGGCTCAGGGTTAGCCGACCGAACGCCGGCAGGCCGTACACGCCCGGCCGCGCACTCTCGCCATCAATGTACACATAGCCCTGAATCGGTCCTTCGACGTACACCCGATCGTTTGGCCGCACCACGATGTTCTGCGAGCTGTCTCCGCGCGATAACCGGTCATAATCGATCTCAATCACACGATCGAGAACCAGACTCGGCTCTCCCATCGGCGCCGTCGGCGCGGCCGGCTGAGCCACATCGCCGTTCTGGCTTGGCACCCACACCCATTCCCCACGCTCCTCAACATAGATGTACGAGCCGGCTCGGGATTCATCCGCCGGACGCGTACCCGGAGTCAAGACATCCACATCCACCGGCGGCGGAGGCGCGGTCGGCCGCAACGGCTCCAACTCATCGATATCAACGGTCGGTTGAGTTTGTCGAGAATCTACCGGTGCTTGGATGTCAACAACATCTTGAGGCTCCAACAGGTCAATGTCAACCGGCGGCTGGTCCTGCTCCTTTTCCTCCGGCGGTGGCTGACTCATCATCCCCGGCCTTACCGGCGGATTTCGCTCGTTCTCGGGCCGCTCCAGCTCCCGAATCAAATCCTCAACGCTCGGCGGACGCTCCTTGGGGCGCTCCAGCGGCTGCGGTGGTTGCACACCGGATGGCGGCGCTGTGCTTGGAAGTATGCGCTCGTCCAGCACAACTTGGCGCAAAACGTAAACGCGCTCAGTCGTCAGCGGAACTCCGCCCGCGATCGCCAGCGCATCGAGCAAACGCAAGTTCGGGTTATCCAGCGTGTACTGGCCAACATTCTGCACGTAGCCGTACACGGTGTACCGCAAGCCGCCGCTTTGCTCCACAACCACATCCACTTGCGGCCGCGTGGTGAACACGGTCCCCACCAACATCTGCGCAACCTGCTCTTCAAACTGCTCCGGCGTCAGCCCGGCCGCTCGCACCTCACCCAATCCCGGAACCCTGAAATATCCGCCGGCATCCACGCGCCTGCGGAATTCCTCCCACATCGATGGCTCGTAAAGACCCAGAATCCTCACCGCGACGATGTCGCCGGGAAAAATGTAATACGTCAAGTCTCGCGGCATCAAGTCTTCCGTCGCCGGGGGCAGGGCGTTGGCCCAGAAGTCCTCGGGCTCTTCAATGACATCAATCCGTTCCAGAATTGGAATCGTCGTCGAGTAATACTCGAAGCGCCCCGTTCGCGATGGATCCATGAACGAATCGCATCCGCACAGATTTCCCGCCGCTGCAACCAACGCCAGCCCCAGAAATACCCGGCCGATCTTCGCCACGGTTTTCGTGCTGTGGTTCTCTCGTATGTCGCTCACCAACCGTCTCCTCAACTCAACGCTCAAGTGCCACACCACAACCATGTCGCGACGCTTTGGCCAAATGCTTCGCGCCATCACACACTACGGTACTTTCTCAGATTTGTTTAGTCCAAACTAGCCAAAGGCGCGGTTGATACGCCAAAACCGATCAAATATCGGTTGGACTGCTCAGGTGTCCGATAGCGCGCCGATTGGTGTCATGCAGAAATCCCCGCCGCCAAATGCTTGGGCGCACAACATGGGAACTTCCGGAAGGCTGGTCAACTTATTCCTGCGGCGCGCTTGGCCCGCCGTCTACCTACTGCGCCTGCGATGGAAGCTCGATCAACACCGGCTCCATCGTGCGGCGTGCCGGCGCCTTGGGCAACTGCGCTGCCTGCTCGGCGCTCAGCATCCCCTTGATTAGGTTCAGGTACCGGCTATCCAGATCGCGGCGCCGCTGCATTGCCTGGTCAATCGGCCCCCGTTCATCACGCTCCATGAACACCATGCCCGGCATGTCGTCGCCACGCCTCTCCATCATCTCCTTCATGTGCTCGATCGGCCGGCGGCTCTCCGATGGCTCGTGTCGATCGATCGCCTGTTTGATCTGAGCATTCACCACGTCCAGCTCAGCGCCGTAGGCTCGCTCCAAATCCACAATCTGCTCCAACGCATCCTGCTTCAGCCCTTCAAGCTTCTTGGCGGCCGCAAACACCCGCTGACCAAACGACCGGCCATACACCCGCGGATACGATGCACGCAGCGCCGACGCGCGAAACGCCTCAGCCCGCTCCTTGGGCAACATCGACCCCATCGTCTCCATGAACTGCAGGTTCAGATTCCGAACCGCCAATCGCAGATCCGTCGCACGATCGATGATCGAAAGCGCCTTGTCCGGATCGTTGGCCTGCATGGCCTTGTTTACCTTCGAATGCGCATCGCCCACAAACTGGTTCCGATGCCGCAACGCGCTGTCCATCGCCAGCTCGTACGCTTCCATCTGCTCACCCAACGCGTCGGCCTCCGCCTCGTTCAATTCAAGCTCATCAAGCACCTTCAGCAAATCTGTCCGCTCGCCGCTCAAACGGCCCTTCGGCAGACTCTTGCTGCGCAGCAGCGCACGCTCCAACGCCGGCCATCGCTCCACTTGTGCCGGCGCGAGCGTCGATGTCTGCACTTCCAAGACAAACTCACTGCGCAGCTGAGCCTTCGCCTCGCGAAACGCCTCGGCCTTCGCCTGCATTTCTTCGTTGCGAGCCTTCATTTCCTCGATGCTCGGGAGATTTCCGCCCAGCAGCGGTAGCGCGCCTGGCTCACCGCCCTCGGCCAGTTGAGCCTCGACTTTCCTCTTGATCTCCTCGGCCATCTTGGCCGCCTTCTCTTCAAGCTGCTTTCGAACCTCTTCGGGCAACTCCTGACCATCGGGCGTCGCGATCTTGATCGCGACCGCCGGGCCCCCGTCATCATCACCCGCGCCTTCGCCCCCTTGTTCCTCACCCTCGGTAATCTGCGCGCCCACCTGCACGTTCACATCGACCCCCAGTCCCTCTGGAAACTCTCCTCCCAACTCATCGAGTTCCAGCCCCTCCGGCAGTTCTCCCTCTTCCAGTCCCAGGAAAATCCCCGGCTCGCCGCCCTCGCCGGCCTCGCCGCCTCCCAATCGAAACGCCATCGGTCCTTCATGCTTCTTTGGAAGGTGCTCTTCCGCCAGCTTCTTGAACGCTTCCAGATACGCATCAAGCTGGCGCTCCACGGCCGCAAGCTGCTCATCGCTTAGAACGAGCTTCTTGTCGAATGTCGGCAGGTCGCGCTTCACAAAGTCAGGCGTCCGCAGATCGGCAAAATCAACGTGGTCGAACATCGCAATCATCGGCGCCGCACCATCATTTTTCATGATGATCGCCTTCCCATCCTGCGCGCTCGAGACGTCGACCGCCAATCCCGCCGCCGCGCAGGCAAGCCCCGCTACGCCGATCGCCGTGAATTTCCCGTTACGCCGGTTCCGAGCAGATGTCATGACCTTGGTCCTTTTCCTGGTTGGATAAAGCTATCGCGCACAGCCCACGAATGAGCGCGTCATCGATGAGATGGCCCCGCAAATCGCTTCTGACAGTTCGACGCGGAAAAAAACTGCAACTCTTCCAACCTCTCCCCTAACGAAGCCAGACCGCTTGGCCGCTACACTTAGGAGCCAATGTCCGCCACAACCCCTCAAGCTCCTGATCGCACGTCCGCGCCACTCGCGCGCACCCTCGCCCGCCACCCGCGCCCCCTCGGCGGCGACACCGCGCGCCATCTCGACCCACCCGCTCTCAGCCTCACCTCCATGGTGCTGAACAACCAACCTGCCCCGTTTAGCCGCGAGCCGATAGGCGAGCGCTCCCACACGCACTCAGCACCCAGCACTCAGCACTTACTCCTTCGCCGCAAGCCCGACTGGATCCGCGCCCGCATGCCCGGCGGCCCCGGCTACCTCCGCCTCAAACAAATCATCGACGACCATCGCCTGCACACCGTCTGCGAAGAAGCCACCTGCCCCAACATCGGCGAATGTTGGGCCCGCGGCACCGCAACCATCATGATCCTTGGCGATACCTGCACCCGCTCCTGCGGATTCTGCAATGTCAAGACCGGCCGCCCCCTTCCCGCCGATCCCGATGAGCCGCGCCGCGTCGCCGATTCGCTCGCACTCATGAACCTCAAGCACGTCGTCATCACGTGCGTCGATCGCGATGACCTTCCCGATGGCGGCGCCCAAATCTGGGCCGACACCATCCGCCGTGTTCACCAAGCCTGCCCGCAAACCTCCGTCGAAGCACTCATCGGCGACTTCAAAGGCGATCCCGCCGCGCTCCAGCTCGTCATCGATGCTCAGCCGGAAATCCTCGCTCACAACATGGAAACCGTGAAGCGCATGCACCCCGCCGTGCGCCCGCAAGCCAATTACCGCCGCTCGCTGGCCGTACTCAAGCAGATCAAAGACTCAGGCCTGGTCTCCAAATCCGGCATCATGGTCGGCATTGGCGAACACGATCATGAAGTCCTCGCCGTCATGAACGATGTGCGCACCTTTGCCGACACCGACATTTTCACCATTGGCCAGTACCTCCAGCCGACTCGCAATCACTTGCCCATCGACCGCTGGGTCACACCCGACCAGTTTCTCGAGTTCAAGAAGGAAGGCCTCGCGCTGGGCTTCAAGGTCGTCGAATCCGGACCGCTTGTGCGCAGCTCCTACCACGCCGAAGAGCAAGCCGACCGCCTCTCACCCGACCGCCGCGAAACCGTCCAAATGATGGAATCACTTCTCGCGAAAACCCCTCGTTTAGCCGCGAGCCGATAGGCGAGCGCTGTGCACCGATGCCCGATCGCTGATCCGCGCCACCAGCACCGCCTGATCCTCAAACACCCCATCCAGAATCTTCTGCAGCGATTCCCGCTCCGACCGCGCGCGCTCATCCAATTCCCGCGCCAATTCCCGATCAAACTGTTGCAGCGCTTCCACGCGCAACGCCCTCGTCTCCGAGCTCTCAACACCACTTTCGGTCATCGGAATCCCTCGCAGTCGTACCGTCACCGTTATCGACCAGTTGGAGTGGTCGCAAGAGCAAAGCTCGATCAACCAAACCGCCCCAGCCCCAAAAACCCAATCGGCAGCTTCGTCTGGCCCTCCAGCGCCAGGTCCGCCAGCGCCTCACCCACGACGCTCGCAAACTTGAAGCCATGCCCGCTGAACCCGCACGCCACGATCGCGCGTTCGCATTTCGGGTGCCGATCAATGATGAAGTGCGAGTCGGGACTATTGGTGTACATGCACACCATCATCGACATCAGCGGCCCGTCAGCCTCGGGAAGGAATCGCCGAACTGCGACGCGGAAGTCATCCTCATCACTGGCGCGTGGAATCCGATCGATGGTCTCCGCTGTCGTCGGCTCGCCCTTGAAATGATGTGCCACCTTCAACCCCGATCGCCCTCCCGCGCCACCCGCCCCACCCAATGCGCCCAGCATCGGAAACCCGTAGTGCTGCGTCCCATCGGGATGGTCGATCGCCCACACCGGCAGCCTTCCAAACTCAAACACCTCTGGACGCTTCGGCCACACCCACCCCAACACCTGCCGCGTGACCATCAGCTTGACACCGATGCCGCCCATCAGTCTCTCGCTCCACGCCCCACCGCAGAAGACGATGCGCTTGGCGCTGTAAGTGCCGCGCGCGGTGTGCATGCGTACGCGCTTGCCGTCATCATGCCACTCCATCACCTGTTCATGCCCATGCAATTCCGCGCCGTGTTTGAGCGCCAATTCCGCCTGGGTGGCTACCACCAGCTCGGGCAGCAGAAACCCCGCATTTGGCTCATACAGGCCGATGAAATCATCGGGGAGCGCGAACTGCGGGAATCGCTCCTTCAACTGCGGTCGATCGAGTCGCTCATGCGGCAGGCGATGCTCCCGCGCCGCTCGCAGCGCGCCGGCAATGAAACCACTGTCGGGGGCGCCCATGTAGAGGCCGCCGGTCATATACAGCAGCTTCCGCCCCGCCTCGCTCTCGAGGTCATTCCATAGCGCGTACGCACGGTGCAGCAGCGGCACGTAATCCGGGTGCTCGTAGTAGCACAGGCGGATCATGCGCGACTCGCCATGGGAGCTGCCCAGGCCGTGCGGAATTCCGAACTGCTCCAATCCCATGGCGCGCGCGCCGCGCTTCGCTAGGTGATAGCAGGCCGATGAGCCCATCGCTCCCACCCCGACCACGATGACGTCGTATTCCCTCGCCATTGGTCCCTTTTCTTCAATCTTTCGCCTCCACTTGGCCCAGGGCACCGTGGCGGCGTATTCGACACAATCGACGCACATTCACTCAACCCGCCGTGCAACCGTCATCCAAGACCCGGCGAAGTACTTGCAAAATATTGGATGATTAAAGCATGCTACATGATGCGGTAATGTCTCGAATCGGCGGGTCGCGGAAGCCGGGATTCCGAAATCCGGGTCGCAGCCAGGACGTGTCTGCCGGCCAGAGCGCTGCATGCCTAGAGCGGCGCGAATCCGATCGGCTCCCTTTCCCGGCCGAGATCATCCTGGTCTGGAATTACGATCTTTACACGCCCATGCGCTACACCGTGATCGATGCCGGCGACGGTGGTTATCGCATCCACAGTTCCCTGCCGGTGCTGGAGGGCACCACCGGGATGGTGCTGCGATTGCTGCCGAGCTTCGGCCAATCACTGGATCAGCCGGTCATGGTCGTCTGGAGCCGCGCGTCACAGCAATCAGGCGGCTTCGACATTGGTTTGAGATGCTTCTGAATCAGTTGTCAGAATGACGGGGAGAAGGATCGGGGCGCGGACAGCGTCTGGTTCTGATTTGCTGCCAGATCGGAGGGGGCAATCCACGATCATGTCCACGATATGACATGAAGTGCCCTTCCGATCGAGGAGGTTTTAGAACCGGGAATCCTCCCGCCCCATCTAGAACCGCCCTGCTGCCGCAGGGCGGTTCTTCTTTTCTTCGCATTGTTTCAGCCGGCGTGAATTCAGGAGTCTTCGCGAATGCGCCGGCCGAATTCTTCTGGCTCAAAGAAACAGAAATCCTCGGGCCGCACCGAAAATGTGATCGACTGCTTCGCCTCGAGCTGAGCCGGCGCGCCGACGCGCGCCGTGATCGGCTCTCCGCTGGCCGATTGCGCGTGGACGATGATTTGATCACCGAGAAACTCGGTCACGCCCACGTTGGCGTTGATGTCGAAATGATGATGCGAATGGTCGCCGTGCACGGTGAAGCGCAGGTGCTCCGGGCGCACGCCCAGGACGACCGGCCGACCAATGAACGGCAGAAGCGAATTCACCGCAGCGCTCGGCGCCGCCAGCCGCAAGCTCCGCTCATCGGTAAACGTTACGTGGCCGTCGATGCGCTCGATCCGGCCATCGATGAAGTTCATCGCCGGAGAGCCGAAGAACCCGGCGACGAATCGATTCGCAGGCTTGCGATAGACCTCCATCGGCTGATCGATCTGGTGGATCTCGCCGCGGTTCATTACCGCGATTCGATCGGCCAGAACCATCGCTTCTTCCTGATCGTGCGTGACGTGAATCATCGTCGTCTTGAACTGCTGATGAATCGATTTGATCTGCGATCGCACCTGCGCGCGCAGTTGCGCATCGAGATTGCTCAAAGGCTCATCGAGCAACAGGCACTCGGGCCGCTGCGCCAGCGCGCGACCCAGCGCCGCCCGCTGGCGCTGGCCGCCGGAAAGCGCACCGGGCTTGCGGTCGAGGAGGTCCACCACGTTCAACGCTTGGCCGACTGAATTCACTCGATCATCGATTTCGGCGCGCGGTCTTCGGCGCATCTTGAGGCCGAAGGCAATGTTCTGGCGCACCGTCATGTGCGGATACAGCGCGTAGTCCTGGAACACCATCGCCACGCGGCGATCGCGCGGCGGCAGGTCGTTGACCTGCCGCTCGCCGATCTGGATCTTGCCGCTGGTTGGCTCGTCGAGCCCGGCGATCAGCCGCAGAGTCGTGGTCTTGCCACAGCCCGACGGCCCCACGAGCGCCAGGAGCTCGCCATCGCCTATCTTCAGGTTGAGGTTCTTGACCGCGGAATTGACGTCGCCCCCTCGGCGAGCCGGATAGTCCTTGCACAGATTCTCGAGAACGACTTCGGCCATGGTGCGCCAATACCGTACACCGTCATCACCCCGCGCTGTTTGTCGATTTCATCCTTGACGATTCGATGACCTGCTGACGCGCCAGCGAGGCCGATTTTCGCGCCATTGACGCCGGTTACGCGGAGTCCCACGCGCAAGGCACCAGCCTCGCTCGCGCGTGGGCCTGGTCGAAGTGGAGCTGATCGGGATCGAACCGACGACCTCTTCCATGCCATGGAAGCGCTCTCCCAAACTGAGCTACAGCCCCGTTTTGCGAACAAAAAGCATAGCAGCAACGCTGCGGCGTTCAACCGACAACCCTCGAATCGCAGAACATGCGTCAACAGCAGCCGCGCGGCGGAAGCCCGCGGTTCGCCAACCCCATACGCTCACCGCGCCCCGAGCGTCCTGGCTGCCTTCGCGTAGTCCTTGGGCTTGACCCAAACAATCATCCCGTAGCGGTTGCCGGTGGAGACTGCTTGCGCTGCGGTGACGTTGATGCCAGCCGCGCCGAGCTTGCGCAGGTTCGAATGCACCGCTCCCGCGCGGTCCGATCCCTCCACTAGAAACGCCTTCTTCACCGGACTGAGTTTCCATTTGTTGGCCCTGGCCACTCGCTGCAATGCAGCCGGGTTCGGCACCAGGAAATCAAGCTGCCCCTTGCCGCCGCCAGTGGGAAAGCCGCAGAATCCGAGCATGTTGATCTTCGCGTCCTTCAACTCGCCCAGCGCCTTGGCGCCGCTGCCCGCCTTGGCGGGAACAGTGATGTAGCCGTAGTTCACCTTGCGCACTCGATCAGCCATTGTCGTATCCTTTCCTTCAATAAAGGGTCCTAGCCGTTCAATTACTCGACGTCGCTACCGGCGCCGTCCGCGGATTCTCCACCCATCGCTCGAACCATTCGATCATCCGATTGAGTCGGTCCATCCGCCGCAGCGGATCGCCGTTTCGCGAGAGATCGTGTCCCTCTCCTGGATAGCGCACGTACTCGACGGGCTGCCCCAAATCCTTGAGCGCGCGGTACAGCATCTCCGATTGCGAAACCCCAGTGCGCAAATCCTCGCTGGCGTGCTTGATGAGCAGCGGCGTCTTGATCCGCGTCACGAAGTTCATCGGATTATTGCGCTCGATCACCTGCTTGAACCGCGCATCGTGCGGCGGGCCGCCCATCGCCCAACCCACCAACCGCCACGCGTTTCCCTCTCCGAAGAACGTCTCAAAGTCGTACACGCCCCGCTGCGCCACCGCCGCCTTGAAGCGCCGATCGTGCGCGATGATCCACACCGTCAAATACCCGGCGTAGCTGCCGCCGGTGATGACCAGGCGATCCTGATCCACCCAATCCTTGAGCGCCGCCTGGTCCACCGCCGCCAGCGCATCGCCGCCCGGCCCCTCACCCCAATCCTGAAAATTCCCGTGCTGAAACGCATACCCATATCCGCCCGAGCCGCGCGGGTTCGAATACACCACGCCAAAGCCCCAGCTGCACAGCAGTTGAAACTCGTGCCACATGGTGAACTCGCCCGGGCCCCACATGGCACTGGGGCCGCCGTGAATCTCCAGCACGAGAGGATACTTCTTGCCCGGCTCGCGATTGATCGGCTCCATCAACCAGTACTGAACCTTCGTGCCATCGGGCCTGGTGATCTCACCGCCCACAGGTAGCGACAGATTCTTCTCAGCCACCCACGGATTGAGGTCGTATGCCACCCGTTCGCCGCGCCCATCGCGAATCTTCAGCACGCACGGATTGCTCGCGCTGGTCACGCTGTACACGACAGCCCCGCCGCCGATCCCAAACGCGTGCACGCCCACTGGCATTCCATCCGCCTGGCTCACCAGCGTCGCCGGCTCGATCAATCCTGGGCTCACCGTCATCAACGGGAACCCGCCTCGCATCCCTGTGGTGAACACCAGTGCCGGCTGCAACTGCATCCACTCAAACGACCTCACCGAACCCATGAAGGTCCCTTCATCGGTCAGCCACACCGGCTCTGAAACCGTTTCGCCTTTGATCGACGCGATCCCAAGCTGCGTCTGCCGGAAGGCCGGCTCATCCATGCGCTGGCCGCTGAAGGCGATCACCGCGCCATCGCGACTCGGCTGGGGCGACTCCAGCGTCCAACCGTCGAGCGCCAGAACAAGCCGATCGTGGCCATTTTCGATATCGACCCTCCACAAGCTCGTCGCCAGAACACGATCGATGTGCTGATCAACCGGCTTCTTGGCCGCATACACAACGCTCTTGCCATCGGGCATGAACGCCGCCTGTTGATGATCGTAAAACCCGGTTGTGATCTGCCGCGCCGCCAGCTGCTCGATCGGAGCGTTCGGTGCATCGGGATCGATCGCAAACAAGTGTGCGAATCGCATCGGCCCGCGCAGATGCTGCTCATCCTGAAACTCAATGCGATTGATGACGTTGGGATTCTCATCGGCCGCGTTGCGCTCCAACCAGGCGCGAATCTGCTGCCGGGTTCCATCGGCACGCGGCGCCACGCCGTCAGCCAACGGCGCGTCTTTCCACGTGCGGTTGGGCCGCTCCATCGGCCACGGCGGCGTTCCCTCGATCTCATCGATCGGAATCGATGAGCTGACCAGAATGCGGCCTCCGTCAGGCGACCACTGCGCGTCGCTGCAGCCATGTTGGAAATTCGTCAGTTGCCGCGCCTCACCGCCGTCGGCCGCGATCAACCACACCTGCGATGCCGGTCCATCTTCTTTCGACGGCTTCTTGCTCAGCGCCCGCGATGGCGCGGTTTCCGCATCGCGCACGAATGCGATGTTCCGGCCGTCAGGCGAGAACTTCGGGACGCCATCGCGCCGCTCGCCAAACGTCAGCTGCCTCACAGCCGCCTGCGGATCTGAAAGGTCTACAAGGAACAAGTGCGACTGGTATCGGTGCGTCGGTTCGGCCAGTGGATCATCCGTGTCCTGCACTGGCTGGCTCGCGATCGACCGTACCGCGAACACCGCCCGCGATCCGTCCTTGGCCACGTCGATCGAGGTGACCGTGCGAATCCGCAGCAGATCAGTGGTCACAATCGGCTGGGTTCCAGCCCACAGCGGCGAAGGACAACACAAAACGACGATATGAAAAGCGACAATGACAATGATTGATCGGCGCGGCATCGCACCATCATACGTCCGCGCCGTGCGCTGTCGTTTCCGTTTTTCGTCAAATCGCGCCTCGGATTCAGCCCTTCACAAGCTGGTCCAACGCGTTCTTGAACTGGTCCTTCGACGTCAACCCGACGAACTTCTTCTGCACCTGCCCGCCCTTGAACAGCAGCACGGTCGGAATCGACTGGATTCCATACTTGATCGAAATCTCGCGATTCGAGTCGGTGTCCACCTTGCCCACTTTCGCCTTGCCTTCGTATTCGGCGGCAATCTGCTCAATGGTCGGCGTCAGCATCTTGCACGGCGCGCACCACTCGGCCCAAAAATCCACCAGCACCACCTGCGGTGAATTCAACACTTCGGTCTGGAAGTTGCTGTCGGTCAGTTCGTGAACGCCCTTCATGAATCATGCTCCTGCGGTCTGCACATTGAGAGTCTTTGGACACACATCCTAGCACAAGGTGTTGCTCGCTCAACCTTCCTATTGCTCTTGAGCAGGTGCTGACGCCCCCAGCCTGATAGCCACTTCCAACGCCTGTCGCTGAGCGTACACATCGTGCACGCGAAACAACCGCACGCCCGCCAGCCAGTGCATGACACTCAATCCCACACTCGCTGCAAGGCGTTCGGCGGGCTGGGACGCGCCCGTGGGGGCTCCAAGAAAGCTCTTGCGGCTGGCTGCGCTCAGCACCGGATAATCCAACTCCCCAAGCTCCTGAATTCTTCCCGCCAGCTGGTAGTTCTGGTCCACGCTCTTGCCGAACCCCAGGCCCGGATCGATCACGATCGATTCACGCCTCACTCCGGCCCGGCCCGCGGCGGCCACCCGTGCGCGCAGAAACTCCCGCACCACTCCAACAACATCGCCTCCATAATCCGGGGGCGCCTCGTACTTGGTGCTGTACACATCGCCCTTGGGCGGCTTCAGTCGATGCATCAGAATCAGGCCGCACCCGCGCGATGCGGCCAATTCGAACATCCGATCGTCATCGCGCCCCGCAGAGGTATCGTTGATGATGTCGGCTCCGGCGTCGAGCGCCGCTTCGGCGACGTCCGCCAACCTGGTGTCGACCGAAATCAGCAAATCGTCGGGCGTGAGCCTGGCGCGCACACCCTCGATCACCCCAAGGATTCGCCTAATCTGTTCACCGGCGCTCACGGCCTCCGCGCCCGGTCGCGTCGATTCGCCTCCCACGTCCACGATTGCCGCGCCATCCTCGTGCATGCGCGACGCTGCTTCGATCGCCGATGGTGTTGTGAAATGCGCTCCACCGTCGAAGAAGCTGTCAGGCGTCACGTTCAGGATGGCCATGAGCCGCGGCCGATCAAGGCTCAGCGCCCGGGCCGGGCCGACTCGCCATGTTCTGAAGTGCTCCTTCATCCTGCTTCTCTCGAAAGCAAGTGTACCGCGGCGTCGATCTAGACCGTATTGTGCTGGCATGGACGATCAGTGGTTGCATGCTCTTGGGCTCGCTGGGGGTCTGCTCCTCCTGCCCGCGCTTTGCACCGCGCTGCTGGGGTGGGCCGGGTTTCCACGGCCGGGCCGGGCGCTCGTCGGCGGCATGATCGCCGGCTTCTTGCTTGGCCCGGGCGTTTTCGGCCGCGCCTTCCCAACTGAGTATGAAGCCAACGTGGTGGGCGGAGTACCGCAGCGCCTCGCGCGCGACAAGACCGTTTCTCGTCACCACGCCGATTTCCTGGTAGCTCAAAAGTCCGGTTGGAATCTCGACCAGCTCGCAAATTTGCAGAATCGGCAATCGGAAGAGCTCAAGGAGTTCGAGCAAGCGTGCGATGTCGCACAGTCTCATCACCAGCGCCCGCGCCGCGCGTTCGCGCTGGCCCTCGCCTCGCTCACCCTCTTGATTGCCGGCGCGTTCTCGATTCCACGATCCGCTCACCGCCAAAGCATCATCGCGCCGATCAGCATCGGGTTGTGGTCGGCCGCGCTGCCCGGCGCGTTGACCTATGCCGCCGCATCCGTTTGGTGGAAACTCTCTCCAATTGAATCGGCATGGGCTGCCGCCGCAATCGCCATCGGCCCTTGGGCGCTCAACGCGATCGATCGCGAAGCCGCCGACGACGCCGAGCTTGGCGGCGCATTCCTCATCCAAACCGCCGGCCGCATTGCTTCAGTGCTTGCAGTCGCGCTCGCGCTCGTTGCGGCGTGGTTCGCGACCAATGGTCATCAAATGTGGCCCGCGCTCTGTCTGCTCAGTCTTCCCCTCGGTTGGTTGCCGTTCGTGAGCTGGCCTATTCGCGCGGGGCTGACCGCATTGCGAAGCGCTCAGACCGATAGTTGGTTTGTCTCCCTCGTCTTCTCTAGCCTCGCGGCCTGCACCGCGATCACCATCGACCCGCTCGCCGACTTCTCACTCTGGCCGATTCTTCTGCTACTTCTGCTCAGCGGCGACGGCCGCTGGCTCGGCGCGTTCTTCGGCGCGATGTCCCTGGGATCGCGCCAAGCTCTCCGCACCATGCGTCTGGTCCTGGGCGCGATGGCCGCCGGCCCGACGCAGCTGGCTGTACTCGCGATCGGGGCTTCAACCTCGATGATCGAGCCACGCCTCTCCCTGGCGCTGCTCCTGGGTGCTGTGCTCATGGAGTTGACCACTCCTGTCCACCACGCCTTCGCCCAGCGCCTGGCCAAGGCCGAAGAGGAGGCAGCCGAATAGCTGCTCACGACAGTGCAAAGCCGGCGATGGCATCGCCGGGCGTCCTGAGTCCTTACACCTTTCCTCACTCCACCGTCACGCTCTTGGCCAAGTTCCGCGGCTTGTCCACATCCTTGCCGCGCAAGACCGCCGCGTGATATGCCATCAACTGCAGCGGCACCACCGTGATCATCGGCTGCAGCGGCTCGGGAACATCCGGCACGAAGAACACATCCTCGCACAGCTTGCGAATATGCTTGTCGCCTTCGGTCGCCACCGCGATGACGTGGCCGCCCCGGCTTCGCACTTCTTCGATATTCGAAATGACCTTGTCGTACTGGCTGTTGCGCGTCGCCAGGAACACCGCCGGCATCCCATCGTCGATCAGCGCGATCGGCCCGTGCTTCATCTCCGCCGCAGGCATGCCCTCGGCGTGAATGTAGCTGATCTCCTTGAGCTTCAGCGCGCCTTCCAGCGCCACCGGATAGTTGTACCCGCGGCCGAGGAACAACCAGTTCTCCCGATGAATGTACTTCTCGGTCGCCGTTCGAATCTGATCCGACAAGTCCAGCACCTTCTCGATCTGTTCCGGAATGCGCTCAAGCTGACGCAGCAGGTTCGAGACGAAATCCGCCGAGAGATATCGCCGCCGTCCGATGAACGTCGCCAACAGCGCGCTCACCATCAATTGACCAAGAAACGCCTTGGTCGATGCCACGCCGATCTCCGGCCCGACGCGCAGATACACGCCCGCATCAGTCTCGCGCGCGATCGTCGATCCCACGACATTCACCAACCCCAGCGCCAACGCCCCGCGCTGCTTGCCCTCCAACAGCGCTGCCAAGGTGTCCGCCGTCTCGCCGCTCTGGCTGATCGCGATCACCACCGTGCCTTCTTCAATGATCGGGTTGCGGTACCGGAACTCGCTGGCGAACTCCACTTCCGTCGGAATCTTCGCCAAGTCTTCCATCAGGTATTCGCCGATCATCGCTGCATGCATGGCGGTTCCCTGACCCACAAAAATAATCCGCCGCGCCTTCACCAGATCGCGCGCGTATTGCGCAATCCCTCCCAAAACCACCTGCCCGGCCCTCGTATCGATCCGCCCCTTCAAGCACAGCCTCAGCGCCTGAGGCTGTTCCATGATCTCCTTGAGCATGTAGTGCTCGTAGGTGCCAAGCTCGATCTGCTCGAGATCGAACTCCAGCTCACGAATCTGCGGTGTGATCGGAACATTGTCCACCGTCGTCGTGCGGAAGCTGTCGCGCGTCAGCTTCGCCACCGTGTAGTCATCCAGCGTGAATGCCTGCGTCGTGTGCGCCACGATCGCGCTCGAATCCGAAGCCACGATGTATTCGTCCTTCCCCACACCCACCATCAACGGCGAACCCTTCCGCGCCACCACCAGCGTGTCGGGCTCCTCCTGACAAATCACGGCGATCGCGTACGCCCCTGTCACCTCGCGCAGCGCGCCCTGCACCGCCGTCTCCAGATCGCCGTCGTACAGCTCGCCGATCAGGTGCGCCAGAACTTCGGTGTCGGTTTCCGAGGTGAACTTGTGGCCCTTCTCTTCAAGGTAGGTCTTGAGCACCGCATAGTTCTCGATGATCCCGTTGTGAATCAGCGCGATGCCGTGC
This sequence comes from Phycisphaerales bacterium, assembly GCA_022616475.1. Taxonomy (GTDB): domain Bacteria; phylum Planctomycetota; class Phycisphaerae; order Phycisphaerales; family SM1A02; genus JAKEEP01. The sequence goes on from JAKEEP010000230.1 coordinate 23,383, forward strand.
CCGTTCTGCGAATCGTCGGAATGCGGGTGCGCATTGCGGTTCGATGGCTCGCCATGCGTCGCCCATCGCGTGTGCGCGATCCCGAGCGTGCCGTCAAAGTGTTGCGGCCCGATCTCCTTCTCCAGCATGTCTTCCAGCACCCGCACGCGGCCAACGGTCTTGCA
>JAKEEP010000231.1 GCA_022616475.1 Phycisphaerales bacterium
CGCGCTCAGAGAGATGACGATAAATACTGCGCTTGGCTCCGCAATCGAGCGCGAGCACGCGCAGCCGCTTTCCGCCATGCCGCGTTCCGCCATGTTCAGTTCGTGTCGCTATCGGCGGCGATGAATCGGCTTCCTCGTTCCAGACGAATTCCCGGCGCGGGCTGACTCCGGCGGCAAGATTGCACCCGGTCATAACGGGACTGTTGCGAGCCATCTCAACCAGTTGAAGGTCGGAGATTGAGGCGTCGCTGCTGATCACGCCACGCATCGCGCCGTGGAGGCGCAGACGGCGAACCAGCGCGCGCGTGTCGATCCCTTCGATTCCCAGGATGCCGGCCTTGGCTAGCCAGTCGCCCAAGTCGGCGACCGATCGTTGATTCGACCGCAAGCGGGCCAATTCGCGCACAATGAAACCGGCGACCTGAGGCTTGGACGACTCGACATCGTCCACCGTCACGCCATAGTTGCCGATCATCGGAGTGGTCATGGTGAGGATCTGGCCGGCGTAGCTCGGATCGGTGAGGGCCTCCTGATAGCCAGTCATCGCGGTATTGAACACGACTTCGCCGGTAGAGCTTTTCTCGGGCCACGCCGCGCCGAATGCGAGGCCCTGGAAGATGGTTCCGTCTTCAAGGGCGAGGCGAGCGCGGATGCGATCGGGCTTGGATTTGATCATCAAAGTTCAGTATAGGTTTCTTCGCAGTCAAAGCCATCAGAGAGCGTGGCGTGCATTCAACGAGCGTAAACTTGGATGATGCCGAATCTGTTCGCCACCGAGGCTGCGGCCGGATATGCGCGAGTTGCCATCGAGCGCGGCGTCGATCGTTACCCCGACGGCTTGACCTATGCCATTCCTGCAGAATCGCAAGAATTCGCCGCCCTGAAGCCCGGCGATCGCGTCGTGGTGCCATTAGGCAAGGGCAATACCGCAACGCCCGGCTACGTCGTTGAGCTGACCGGCTCAATCGACGTCGATCCGAGCAAGGTGAAGTTCATTCAGCGGCGCGATGATGCTGCGGCTCGACTTCCCCAACAGCTCCTCGATCTGGCCAAGTGGATGAGCAGTTACTACTGCACACCGATCGGCATGACCCTGGCGACGATGCTGCCGGCTGCCGTGAAGCGAAATGTCGGCACAATCAGAAAGACGTTTGTCGATCTGGCAGAGCCCTCAAGCGCCGATGTTGGTCATCGCTATTCGCCGAAACAGCGGCGGGTGTTGAGCGCGCTCGCGGCCTTGCGGGCTCATGAGCGACCGGTGGAAATTCGGGCGCTCGTAGAGCTCGCCGAACTGAAGACGCCGGCGTCGATCAGACGAATGATCCAGCGCGGCATCCTTCGTGCCGTTCACCGAAATGTCGTCGAGGCCGCCTGGACCGAGCACCTGAGCGATGCACGAACGCCGGAGCGGCTGACCGAGGAGCAGGTCGAGGTCATTGAGGCCGTCGGAGAGCGGTTGGATAAGGGGTTCTTCACACACCTTCTTTTTGGCGTGACTGGATCTGGAAAGACCGAGGTTTACATCCGACTGATCAATCGCGTGCTTGAACGTCGGAAAGTTGTCCTGATGCTCGTGCCGGAGATTTCATTGACGCCGCAGACCGGCGGAAGACTCATCGGCCGCTTTCCAAATCATCGGGTGGCTGTTCTGCATTCGGGCCTCACCGCAGCTCAGCGGCACCAGCAGTGGGCTCTGGTCGCCGACAACCAGGCCGACATCATCCTTGGCGCACGCTCGGCAATCTTCGCCCCAGTCAAGGAGGAACGCCTGGGACTGATCATCGTGGACGAGGAACACGATAGCTCATACAAGCAAGACCAGGCGCCGCGGTACCACGGCAGGGATGTGGCGATCCGGCGGGCCCAGCTTGCGAATTGTCCCATTCTGCTGGGCAGCGCAACGCCATCGCTGGAGAGCTGGCACAACGCGATCACCGGCAAATCATCGTTGCACCGGATGCGCCATCGGGCGCCGGGCCTTCGATTGCCGAAAGTCCAGCTTCTTGATTTTCGCGCCGAAGCGCGGCAGCGCCGAGACAATCGCGTGCACCTGCTGGGCCCAACTCTGGAGGGGGCCATCGCTCAGACGCTCGACGGCGGCGGCCAGATTCTCATCCTTCTGAATCGACGCGGCTATGCCAACTACATCGCCTGTCCAAGCTCGCACTGCGGCTGGATCATGACCTGCGATCACTGCGATGTAACCACTGTCTATCATCGCGACCAGAAGTTGCCCACCGGCGGCTATGTGCGCTGTCATCATTGCCTGAGCGAACAGAAGCTGCCTTCGACGTGCCCGCAGTGCGGAAAGAAAATCTCGGTCTTCGGGTTGGGCACGCAGCGAATTGAGGAAGAGCTATCGCGAAAGTTCCCCCAACTGATCGAGGGCCAAACGATGTTGCGGATCGATTCCGACAGCATGGGCGGCGCTTCGGATTTTCACGATGCGCTGGAGCGATTCGGCCGGGGTGAGATTCGTCTGCTGGTCGGAACGCAGATGATCGCCAAGGGACTGGATTTCCCGGGAGTGCGGTTGGTGGGCGTGATCAATGCCGACACGTCAATCAACCTTCCCGATTTTCGCGCCAGCGAGCGAACCTTCCAACTGGTTAGTCAAGTTGCGGGGCGCTGCGGGCGCGGCGCCGATCCAGGGTTGACCCTGGTGCAGACATTCAACCCGAACTCCTCCGCGATTCGGCTGGCGGCGAACCACGATTATGAATCGTTTGCGACTCAGGAGCTGGCTGAGCGGCAGCGCTGCGGCCTGCCGCCGATCACCCGCATGGCTCGCCTGGTCATACGACACGAAGATCACGTCAAGTGCATCGAGCTGGCGCGACGCCTGTTCGCGGGATTGCGAGCGCTTGCTCAGTCACGATTCGGAGACTCCGAAACGGTCGGCGCCGGCCACCATGACTTTTCGACAGTCCGGCTCCGAGGCCCAGCGCCGTGTCCAATCGCGCGCATCGCCGACAACCACCGGCAACAAATTGAAGTCCTGACTCCCTCCGCGGCCTTGATGCAGAGCTTCCTGACCGAGGCCCGCAAAGCCGGATTGCTTAAGGCCGGGGCGGAGATGGCGATCGACGTCGATCCGCTTGCGCTGCTGTAAGGGGCGGGCCTCTTTATCGGGCACGGTTGCCAAGCCGTCGGACTCGGCGGCCATTCGGGCCGATAGAAAACTGTTCGTGCCAGCCTTGCCTTGAAGGCATGCCGAACGACGGTGACCACGCTAGAATGAGACGGTTCATAGGAAGATTACCTGACGAAAACCGACCAACCCGCGGATGCTGTGCGCACCGCCGGTCAAAAGCAGATGGAATTGATGGAAGCCTTGTGATGAGCTCGGATGCTTCGATGCCCGCCAACCCGCAACCGCCGCGATCGCCTAAGACAGAAGCTCAAGAAAAACAGGAACCCCAGGAACCCCCGGAAACCCCGGAATCCCCGGAACGACCGCTTCCTGGCGATGTCGCACGCCTATCAGTCAACGGCTGGAACGGTAATTACATAGAGGGCCTCTATCGCGAATGGGCGGCCGATCCACAGTCGGTGGAGCCGCAGTGGCGGCATTTTTTTGCCGGCTTTGATCTGGGTTACAGACCCCCCGGAACGGCCTCGAAAACGGAGGCCGCGCCCCCGACCCAGAAGCTGCTGGAGTCGGTCGCCACGGGGTCCAAGCAGAGCCAGGTCGATTCGCTCATATACCACTATCGCGACATCGGGCATTGGGCGGCTGATCTGGACCCGTTGGGAACCCGCCGGCCGTTTCCGGAGGACTTGACGCTTCAGTCCTTTGGGTTGGGGGCGGCCGATCTGGATCAGCCCTTCGATCCGGGCACCCTCCCACTTCCCGAGCCCTCGACGCTGCGCGACATCATCGCGCAGCTCGAGGAGACGTATTGCCGTCATGTCGGCGCTGAGTACATGCATATTCAGGATCGAGCGCGAGTTCGCTGGCTTCAGGAGCGCATGGAGCCGGTGCGCAACCGGCCATCGTTCTCGCCCAATCAGAAGTTGCAGATCCTTCGTGACTTGATCGAGGCCGACGGGTTCGAGAACTTCCTCGACACACGGTACGTCGGGAAAAAACGGTTCGGCCTCGAGGGCGGTGAGACGTTGATTCCCATGCTCAGCAACATCGTTGAGTCGGGGCCGACGCTGGGGATCAAGGAGTTCTTGTTCGGCATGGCTCATCGAGGCCGGCTCAACGTGCTCGTGAATATCTTGCACAAGACCTACGACCAGATCTTCACCGAGTTTGAAGAGGCCTGGGTTGAGGATTTCGTCGAAGGCGGCGGCGATGTGAAATACCACCGCGGCTACAGCACCGACCACGTCACGGCCAGCGGCGAGAAAATCCACCTCAGTCTGGCCGCCAATCCATCTCACTTGGAATTCGGCCATTCCGTTGTGCTCGGACGAACACGCGCCAAGCAGCGCCTTCGCTCGGATACCGATCGCAAGCAAGTGGTTCCGATCTTGATGCACGGCGACGCGGCGTTTCCCGGCCAGGGCATCGTCTCTGAATGCCTCAACATGATGAACCTCGATGGCTACACCATCGGCGGCTCCATCCACGTTGTCGTGAACAATCAGGTCGGCTTCACCACCAATCCCAATGACACGTTCAGCGGCAAATACTGCACCGACATCGCCAAGATGGTTGATGCTCCGATCTTCCACGTGAACGGCGATGACCCTGAGGCCTGCGTGTTCGTCGCCAACCTCGCGCTCGAATGGCGGCAGACCTTCAAGAATGATGTCGTGATCGACTTGTGGTGCTATCGAAAGTACGGGCACAACGAGGGGGATGATCCCACATACACCCAGCCATTGATGTATGAGCGCATTCGGCGGCAGGTTCCGGTGCTGCGCAAGTACTCGGAGCGGCTGATCGATGAGGGCGTCATCAGCCAGGACCAATTCAAGAAACTCTACGACGATCTGCGCACCGAGCTGGATACCGCTCAGAATCGATCCAAGACCCAGCCGGTCGATCCGATCATCGATCCGTTTCGGCTTCAGTGGTGGGGACTGACCGAAAAGTACTCGTCTGAGCCGGTGGAGACTTCCGCATCGAAGGAGAATCTGCTCAGCGTGGCCAAGGCGCTGGGAAGCGTCCCGGAGAGCTTCACGCCGCACAAGAACATTGTGAAATTGCTGACCAAACGCCGTGATTCGGTTGAGAAGGATCAGGACATCGATTGGGGCACAGGTGAAATGCTCGCGTACGGAACGCTGCTGCTGGAAGGGCATGCCGTTCGCGTGACCGGCCAGGATGTCGAACGGGGGACGTTCAGCCATCGCCACGCCATCGTGTTCGACCAGAGCACCGGCGAAGGGTACATCGCGCTCAACCACATCGGGGCAAATCAGGCCCGGTTCTGCGTGCACAACAGCCCGCTGACTGAGAGCGCGTGCGTTGGCTTTGAGTACGGCTACTCGCTGGGCGACCCGCGCATGCTGATTGTGTGGGAAGCGCAGTTTGGCGACTTCGCCAACGGCGCGCAGGTGATCTTCGATCAATTCGTCGCCTCGGCCGAAGCCAAGTGGCAGCGGCACAGCGGGCTGGTTTGTCTGCTGCCCCACGGCTATGAGGGAGCAGGTCCGGAGCACTCATCCGCGCGCCTCGAGCGATTCCTCCAACTGTGTGCTGACAACAATATGCAGGCGGTCTATCCCACGACTCCGGCACAGATGTTCCATTTGCTTCGCAGACAGATGAAGCGAAATTTCCGCAAGCCGCTGATTGTCATGTCGCCCAAGAGTCTGCTGCGCCACCCTCAAGCTGTAAGCCGGGTTCGCGATTTCGCCGGCGACCGTTTCCATCGCGTGCTCGATGACCCAGGCGTTGGCGACCCGGATCGCGTTCATCGCGTGCTTTTATGCACGGGCAAAGTGTATTACGATCTGGTCGCGCATCGCGAAACGACCAAGCGCGATGACGTCGCCATCGTTCGCCTCGAGCAGCTGTACCCGTTTGCCGAGACGAGTTTGGAGCCGATCCTCAACCGATACTCGAATGCCCACGAGATCGTCTGGGTTCAGGAAGAGCCCAAGAACATGGGCGCGTATCGCTTCGTGCAGGCCATGTTGCGTGAGAGGCTTGAGCTTGATGTCCAGTATGTCGGACGCGAAGCGAAGCCTTCTCCGGCCGTCGCATCGGAAAAGATGCACAAGCAGGAACAGCATAAGCTGTTGACCGAAGCCATCGGTTTGCCCAACAGCGGCGAACCTTCATCCTCAAAAAAAAACACCCGCCTGAAAGCCAAGCTTAAGGCGGACAGCCCCTTTCCGATTGGCGAACCAACAGCGTGACGTCTGCTACCGCTCCTGGCACACCGATTTGGGTATGCTTCATCGCACCGATCAGATCAAGACCTATCGCAGTACGCAAACATGGCCATCGACATCATCATCCCAAGCCCCGGCGAATCGGTCACTGAAGTGACCCTCGGCGCCTGGCACAAACGTTCGGGCGAGTGGGTGAACAAGGACGAGGCGCTGGTTGAAATCGAATCCGACAAGGTCACGCTGGAAGTGGCGGCGCCGGAAGCGGGCTTGCTTGAAATCAAGGCCAAGAGCGGCGCTGAAATGCGAGTCGGCGACAAGATCGGTTCGATCGATCCGAGCGCCAAACGCCCGGCCGGCGGCGATGGCGCGGCAACCAGGAGCAGCGCCTCGCCCGCTCCATCGCAGGCCGATCACGCCGCCCACAGCGCGACGCGGGTTGAAGCGGCGACCGAGTCGGCCTCGCAGCGAGCCGATGAGGCCGCGCGGGCGACTCCGGTGGCGCGGAAGATCGCCGCCGACAAGGGCATCGATCTCGCCAAGCTGCAGGGCAGCGGGCCCGCCGGGCGAATCCGCAAATCCGACGTGCTGGCGGCCTCCGCTGGGCCTTCGACAGCCGCTCCATCAGCGTCGAAACCCCTGGTGCCGGCGCCGATGATCGTCGCTGTTTCCAGCGCCGGTCAGCGCGGCATCCGGCGCGAGAAAATGACGAAATTGCGCCAGCGCATCGCCCAGCGTCTGGTCGCGGCCCAGCACGAAGCGGCGATGCTCACGACATTCAACGAATGCGACATGACCGAAGTCATGCGCCTGCGCTCCCAGCACAAGGACGACTTTGAAAAGCGATACGGCGTCGGCTTGGGATTCATGTCTTTCTTCGTGCGCGCTTGCGTGGGGGCCCTTCAGCAGTTCCCGCGCGTCAACGCCTATGTCGTGGGTGACGACATTGAGTTCCACGATTTTGTTGACGTCTCGGTCGCTGTCAGCACCGACAAGGGGTTGGTCGTGCCGGTCATCCGCAATGCTGAGCTGATGTCGTTCGCGGACATCGAAGCAGCGATCAAGGACCTGGCGACGCGCGCTCGCGAAGGCAAGCTGACCCTCGAAGAAATGACCGGCGGCACGTTCACGATCACAAACGGGGGCATCTACGGCTCTCTCAACTCCACACCGATTCTCAATCCGCCGCAGTCGGGCATCCTTGGCATGCACGCGATCAAGAAGCGCGCCATCGAGTTCCCGGCCAATTCCGGCCAGATCGCGCTGCGCCCGATGATGTACCTGGCGCTGAGCTACGACCACCGCATCGTCGACGGCTCCGAGGCGGTGAGCTTCCTGGTGCACGTCAGGAACCTGATCGAAAACCCCGAGCGCATGCTGTTGGGGGTGTAATCAGTTACGCAGCTTGTCGAGTTCTTCCTGCGTGTACACGTTGCGCATGACGCGATCAACTTTGTCGCCGTCGCGAAACAGTTCAGCAACGTCGCGACGAAGTTGCTCTTCCTGGAGCGTGGTGAGTCCAAAGCCGGTCAGTACGATTTCAGATCGTCCAGTCATTTTGAGCTCAACGCCACGCAATCTGCATTTCTCGACGATGGGTTTCAGCGCGGCAACCTGCGATCTGGTACGCCACCAGCCATAGAGCGGACCGCCCGCACAGACGACGAGAGCCGCACCGATAATGACGAGAGCGAATGAGCGGCGAATTCTCCACCGCTTGTCCCAATCCACGGCTCACTCCTCCATCGTCGATTCGATCTCGCGCAAACGCATCTGAAGCTTCTCCGAAAGTGCCCTCCGCGCGCGCTCGTCGATCAGTTCCACTCGAAGCATATCCTCGATGTGAACCTGATCGATGCGCCTGAATGACGTGAGCTTCATCCGGACAAGGGCCGGCAAGTCAAGCACCCGGAAGCCCTGCGGGTCGCGGACCGATTCATCGATGCTCGGCGCTGGCTCGTGGTACTCCCGCCGAACGCGCTCCTTGGCCCAAACGATATGGACCGCGCTTCGCGCACTCGGCTCGTCGGGATCGATGAACATGGTCACGCCCACGATATCGCGCCGCGCAAAGCCAAGGGCTTTCATTACCCGCTCGGCCGCTGGTTCATCGTCCCGATCAAGCAGCAAGTCCACGTCCTTGGTCGCGCGCGTCGCGGCGGGATCGACCCGCGCCACCCATGCCGCCACCGCATTGCCGCCGATGACGGCGTATTTGATCCCTTCGGCATCGAGCGCCGCCGTCACTTTGCGCAAACGCCGTTCAACCCGCTCAACGGCCATGACGTAATCTCGAAACGAAGTTTGGGCCATACTGTGGCATTCTAGGGGGGGCGGCTGGACGATGATCAGAACCCGCCGCCCGAGCCCGCGCCAGCCACGCCTCCAATCACGGCAATGAGAGCTATTGCGAAATACCCGCAGCCACAAAGCGTTGAGAACCCTCCGAGGCACATCCCGATGATCGACAGGATGTAGCCCGCTTGCGCGATCCCCGCATTGGTGTAGTAGCCGGGGTGAGCATCGCTCAGCGCCTTGGCTTCCTTGGCCTTCTGAAACCCGATATACGCCAGGATCAAACCGACCAGGGGAACATTGAACACGATCGAGATGATGCCCAACACCATTGAAGCCGTCGCGCCTGGAAGCTCGCGCGAGACCACATACATCGGGCCCTGTTGCGTCGGGGGTGGCAGCTGTGTCATGATGCTTCCATCGGTCCTCCTGTAACGTCGCCCGACCGGCCCCGAAGACTTGCCGGTATGCTGATCTGATTCTCCCGGAGTGCGAGATCATGTATCCTCATTGCATCAAACTGGCACTGATCGGAAGCATTGTTCTTCTGATTCACAGCGGCTGCGGCGGACCAACCGACAGCGATCAACCGGCGCCACCCGTTGATCACGCTTCAGCCGTTCCCCCTGATCCGGCCTATGCAACTCCCGAGCTGCTTCTGAAGCAGGCGAAGGCGATCGTCGATGCGCCCGAGCCGAAAATGCTCCAGTTCTACCAGCTCTTTCAGTGGGAGACGCCGGCTCAAGAAACCTGGAGAAGATACGTTCAGTTCCTGGCCGTTCCGCACGGCAACCTGAAGCGCGAGTTCACCAAGCGATTCCCCTCCGAAAGGTTGCCCGACGAGTTTCCCATCCTCTTCTACGACATCAAGATTCCCGATGCGAAGGTGACGACGGTCGATGAGCAGCGCGCTCAAGCGACCTTCCGCGAGCGCAACCGACCGCAAACGCTGTACCTGGTCGAAAAGCACAACCGGTGGTGGATCTCGGGGTATTCATTGGAATACGCCGCGAAGCTGGACGTGCTGCACCAACAGGCTGCTAAGGCGGGCCAATCTCTCGATGTGCTGCTGGCGGCGGCCGATCGAGAGCATCAGAGCGTGCTCAACCTCGCCGAGCGATTGAAATCCGGCGACATCAAAACTCCTCAACAATTCTGGAGCGCAGCTGAGGAGTACTTCGGATCAATGCCCGAGGGCTAATCGATGCCTGTGCCGAGTCGCGCCGCGTGAGTGCGGCGCGCTTTCTGGCCAGCCAATCAATTGACCGACGGATCCCACAAGTAATAGAAGCCCGACTGTGCGCCGACCAGATTGTCGAGGTTGACTTGCATGAAGTTGATCTGCGCGCCGCCCGCCGGCGCTGCCGGATTCTTCGCATACGGACTTCCCACATACTCCAGCGCGCGATGGTACTTCACAAGCTTTGCCGACCTGACGTTGGCTTGCTCCTGCGCCACGTCAAACGCATCGCGCAGATCGCCCACTCGATCGACCAAGCCCACCTCCGCGGCGCGCTTGCCGCTGACCACCCTGCCATCCATGATCCAATTCAGATCGTTGGGCGAAAGGGCCGGCCGTCGCTCAACCACCACCGCTTTGAAGCTGGCATAGAACTCATCAACCAACCCCTGCAACAGCTCGCGATGCTCCGGCGGCATCGGCTCAAGCGGCGAGCCCATCTTCTTGTTCGGGCCCGATGTGATCGCGTCGGCCCTCACACCGATCTTCCGCAAGCCCTCGGAAAAGTTGATCGTCTGAACCAGCACGCCGATCGAGCCGGTCACCGTCGTTGGGTGCGCGAGCACGTGATCGCCGGCGCACGCCAGGTAATACCCGCCCGAGGCCGCAACATCACCCATGGAGATCACCACGGGCTTGCCGGTTCGCTCTTTGAAGTCTCGGACTTCGCGATACATCAGGTCCGACGCCGTCACCGTCCCGCCCGGCGAGTTGATGCGGATGATCACCGCCTTGACCGCCGAATCCCCTTCGGCCCGCTTCAGCGACTCAACAAATCGAGCGACGGGGTTTTCGCCGGGCGCGATCAAACCGGGACGCTGAGCATCCATGATGAGCCCGGAAACATCGATCAAGGCCACCTTTGCCTTGCCGAACTCCAGGAATCCGGCGTCATCGCCCATGACCACCGTCTCGGTCATTTCATCGGTAGCCGGCACCGCATCGATGATGAAGCGAACGCCTGAACAACCGAACAGGCCGGCAAGGAACAACACCAGTGGGATCAGTCTCACAAGTCGCATTTCAAGAGTGTAACCGCCGACCACCTTCAGCGCAAGGTGCTCGGTGCATACCCCAGCTGGGTAGACTTCCCTGCCGCACCGTGCCAGAAGCCACGCACATCCCGGTGATGCTTGAAGAAACCATGCGGCTGCTTGCGCCGGCAGCTGGCCAAGTCGCTGTCGATTGCACAGTGGGTCTGGGCGGTCACAGTCTGAAGATCGCTCGCGCAATCGGACTGGCAGGCCGCCTGGTCGTTTTCGACCTCGACGCCGCAAATCTTGCGCAGGCGGCGCAGAATCTTGCGGCCTCCGGCGCCCGTGCAAGCGTCGTTCCCATTCACGACAACTTTGCTTCGGCGCCGCATCATCTCAAACGGCTCGGACTTCGCGCTGACATTGTCCTTGCCGATCTGGGCTTCAGTTCGAATCAGATGGACGATCCCGATCGTGGCTTCAGTTTTGCTTCTGATGGTCCACTCGACATGCGTTTGAATGTGGAACCTGGAGCCAGCCAACGCGCTCCGATAACCGCCGCCGATCTCCTGGCCCGCTCGACAGAGCGGGAATTAGCGGATCTGATTTATCAGTTTGGTGAAGAACCGATGGCGCGAAAGATCGCGCGAAAACTTGTACAAAACCGACAGGTGGAGCCGATTCGTTCCACCGCTCGGTTAGCAGAACTTGTCAAGACAGCCTATGGGCGGCGGGCCCGCTTTTCACGCATTCATCCTGCCACACGGACATTCATGGCGCTTCGCATCGCCGTTAACGACGAACTCGGCGCTCTGAACGCATTGCTCGAGAGCATTGTTCAGGCGGCCGAACAGGTTGACCGCGGCGGGTGGCTCAACCAGGGCTCTCGCGTGGCCGTGATTAGCTTTCACAGCCTGGAAGATCGGCTGGTCAAGCGCGCCTTCGCCGACCTGGAAAAACGCGGACTAGCGCGCCGCCTCACCCCCGGCGGAAAGCCGCTGCAACCGTCGGATCAGGAAGTGCAGAACAACCCACGATCACGCTCCGCCAAACTTCGGGCCGTCAGGATCGGCGACCCGACCACTCACACCGGTTGAACGGAACCGGGCATCACACACCGCCGTGCCGTCGCGGAGGCGACCATACCGGCAAAGCACGGACGCTCCAAGTCAATGACTCGCGAAAATAAGCTCGCTCTGGTGGTTGGATTCGGCTTGATCCTCTTTGTCGGCATTCTGATCTCCGACCACTTCTCGACGGTTCGGACTCAACGGGCAGCCGATTTCACGCGGGTGGCCCTCAACAACCCTTCCGATACCAGCCGTGAGTCCGATCCGCTGTTGATCGACTTGCGTCCACCGATTCAACAGAGCCAACCCGCAATCTCGTCGACGACGCTTGAGCGTCAACCGGAGAACTCCGAGCCGTCGCCAGCTTCACCGCCAGCAGAGCCCACCGAGGTGCGCATGGCTGGTCCATCGGAGACTCCACCGGGATTCGTGGAGGTCGATGCCGATTCGCAAGCCGATCCGGCCGGCGTCAAGCTTCATCTGGTGAGACCGGGCGAGTCACTGTTTGCGATTTGCCGCCAATATTATCGCGACCCGAACAAGGTCGATGCGCTCGCGCATTTCAACAACATCGATGAACCAAGCGATCTGCGAGCCGGTCACCAGCTGCGCATCCCGCCGCCGCAGGAACTTGGGGGCGACGCAACCCCCATCGAACGCGCCACCGCTTCGCCTGCTCCGACGACCGATCTGCCGATCAAGGTCGTGCGGAACAACACGATCCCAGTTCCCACAACACGACCCCGGCCGGCGGTCACGTACACGGTCCAGGCCGGAGATAGCCTTCGTCAGATCGCACAGCGCGTCTACGGCTCCAAGTCCAAGTGGAAGAAGCTCCACGATCTCAACCGACACGTCATCGATGACCCCGACAACCTGAAGGTGGGAACGGTGCTGCGGCTCTCATAGGGCCCTCGCCCGTTGCCACAATGCCTCATGTTCCTCAAGCTGCTGCTTATCATCATCGTTGCGGGCGCGACGGCTAACGCGCTGCTGGTGATTCGACAGCAGCGAATCGACACCTTTCACGAAGTCTCAGTCGTCCACCAGCGCCTTCTTGGGCATGAGCGGACGTTGTGGGAAATGCGAGGCGAAATCGCGCAGCGCTGTCGTCCATCGCAGGTGAGATTGGCGATGAACCAGCTCGGCGGATCGTGGGACCCCATCCCGGCCGCGCCCACTGGCACCAAGCCACCGGTGCAACTGGCTTCCCATCCCTGACCAAGAACACGCGAACGCGCCCAAAGCGCAAGAACAACCGACACCACCATGTCCACCGAATCTCGCAGCCCCCCCAACATCGATCAGGGCGCTCGCATCATCCTCTGGGGCCGCGCGCTTCTGCTCGTGGTTCTGGTCGGCATGTTCGGGACATTCATGCGCGTCGTGCAGCTCAAGCTGGTTCCCAACCAAAGGCTCAGCGCTGCCGTCGGCTCGCCGATCTCGACCCGAATCGAAATGAACCGCCGTGGCGACCTTCTCGACCGCACGGGTCGCGTTGTCGCCACTAGCACTGTCGGCTATAGGCTGTTCATCGACCCTCAGGCGGTGAGCGATCCATATACCGTCGCCCTTGAAGTGGCGGCGGTCACCGCGCTCGATCCGATCGAGGTCGATAAGAAGCTCCAGGCGAACGCCCATCGGCGATATGTCGTCATTGACGAACAGCTCGACGGGTGGCAGGTCGAGGCGATTCGAAAGGCGAATTTGAAGGGTGTTGGATTGGACCCACGATTGATTCGGCACTACCCGCACGTCGATCTTGCCGCAGGGATCATTGGAAAAGTTGGCTCCGATCACCATGGCCAGGCTGGGTTTGAACACGTCTTCAACTCGCGAATGCTACCGGAGCTTGGCAAGCTGACGTATCTACGAGATGTGCGGCGCCAGGCTCTATGGATCGATCCGAACGATTATGAGCCCGGCGCCGATGGCCGCGATGTCCGCCTGAGCGTTGACCTGGTCATCCAGGAGATCGCGGAGAAGCGGTTGCGACAGGCCGTGGACGAATACCACGCCGGCGGGGGTCGCCTGGTCGTTCTCGATTGCCGCAGCGGCGAGATTCTCGCCATGTGTGATTTCCTCAATGCCCGTCGCGGCTGGAACGAGCAAACCGATGATCCAGCCCGTGCGATCGATCCAGCCCTGGGCCGCAATCGCTGCATTACCGACCCATACGAGCCCGGCTCGACCTTCAAGCCTTTCATCTGGGCGGTGGCAACCGAACTGGGAAAGGCCAGACTTGACGAGCTCCTCCCGTTGCCTGAGGGACCTTGGACGACGCCCTATGGCCGCGTCATCCGCGATGCCCACTACTATGGGCCCCTGACCTGGCGCATGGTACTGGTGAAATCGAGCAATTCGGGGATGGCTA
>JAKEEP010000232.1 GCA_022616475.1 Phycisphaerales bacterium
GGTTGTGGCCGATGACGCTGGGTCGTCAAATTCAGCCGAAAGCAAGATCGAAGGTTGGCGTGTCCGCCGTCAGACGATCGAAGTCCTTCGCAGTCTACAGGGCGGTGAGCCAGTCGCTCATGATGCCCGGTCGATCAACCGAGCCAATCGGCTGCTGGCGGCGTATTTTCGCCAGATCATCGGCCGCGAGCCCCCCACCATGCGCTGGGCGTTTGGCGAGCGAATTGTCTAAGTAGGCCGAGCGGAGCCACGGCCAGTCGGCGCAACGAGCCGAGTGTGGCGGGCGCGCGGTGATTCCAAATTGTCGCCGCAGTTGCTCCAGATCGTTGACCTCCAGCGCGCCCAGCACTGGGGACTCATTGCGATCGCTGGCCGTGGCGCCCTTCCCTATGCGACTCTTTCACGCCGGCACAAGAGCGCAATCCGACGTCGTCTCAAAATCAATTTAAACAAAATAGCAACAATGGAGAGGGGTTGAACGCTGGCGTGGTTCGCCGATCGTTCAGCGACTTTTGGGGGTGAGGTGGCCTGTCACGATCGGCTGCAACGGAAACGCCTTGTAGACGTCGCGCAGGTCGTCGAGCGTCACCGCATTGATGCGCGCCAGCTCCGCTTCCAGCGAACGGTATTCGCCGCTGTACATCCACACTCGTCCGAGCCGGCGCATGCGGCCGGCCGGGAGCTCGCCGTGCAGCGTCACCGCGGTCGCGATCTTGTTGCGCACTCGCTCCAGATCATCCTCGGCCAGCGAGGCAACCAGCCTGTCGCTCTCCTGGCGAATGATCCGCCCGATTTCCGGCGCCATTTCGGGCGAGCATGAGGCATACACCAGAACATCACCCAACCCATCGCGCCCGTCGTACTGAGCCTGGGCCTCCTCGGCCAACCCGGTTTCGATGAGCGCCCAATACAAGCGCGAACCCTCGCTCTCGCCCAGAATCTGGGCCAGCATCGACATCGCGTATCGCCGCTCATCCTGCTGTGATGGCGCCGGGCTGAGCATGAGCATGTAATGGCGGTGCACCGAATCCGATTCGAGCGTGAATTCCTGCGGCGCGAATTGAGCCGGCAGGTGCGCGCGGCTGGCACGGGTCACGTTCCAGTGCCCGCAATGCTCGGTCAGGCGATCGAGCAGGTGCTCGAAATCGACTTTCCCCGCCGCGGCGACCACGGTGTTGTCGGCCGAGTATCGATTCGTGAAATACTGCATCATCTGATCGCGCGTCAGATCGCTGATGGTCTGCGTCGTTCCCAACACGCGATGGCTCAGCGGATGCTCACCGTAGTAGGTTTCCATCGCCTTCTCGTAGAGCACCCAGAAGGGATAGTCGGCGTACATGGCGATCTCTTCGAGGATGACTTTCTTCTCGTTGTCGAAATCGGCTTGCCGCAGCGCCGGTCGAAGCAAGTCGGAGAGAATCTCCTCGGCGGTGTTCAGGTGCTCGGGCAGCGTGTGGGCCCAGAAGGCGGTCATTTCGCTGGTGGTGAAGGCGTTGTGCTCGGCTCCGATGTCATCGAATTCCTGATCGACTTCCTCAGAGCTGCGCTTGGCGGTGCCCTTGAACATCATGTGCTCGAGGAAATGGCTGACGCCCATGACCGAAGCCTGCTCATCACGCGCCCCGGTCTTGACGAAAAAGCCAAGCGCCGCGGTGTGGGCGTCGCCATCGACTTCGGCGATGACATTCAAGCCGTTGGGCAGCGACGCGTGTTGGAACTGGACAGGCATGCTTGTAGAGGTCCCACGTAGCGGATTTGTAATCACTCGAATAGAATCGCACAACGATATGCATGATGCTCCTGTCTTAGAGGAATCTTGCCGCGAGCTGATCGCGGAATTCGGAGCTGCCAATCTTGATCATCTCATCCCGACGCTCGCGCAGGATAAACGGACTATCGCGCGCATCGAGCACGCGGTGCAGCTTCTAAGGACGACCCACGAGCTGATCCTTGGAGACTCACGTCGCCTGGAACAACTTCAAGAGAACAGCGTGCACCTGGTTGTAACGTCGCCGCCGTATTGGACGTTAAAGCGCTACAACGAGCACGAAGCACAATTGGGCCACATCGAGTCCTTCGAAGAGTTCATCGAAGCTCTCGATCTTGTGTGGCACCACTGTTTTCGAGCGCTCGTGCCAGGGGGACGCCTCGTTTGCGTCGTGGGTGATGTATGTCTCTCCCGGCGCAAGAACAATGGTCGGCATACTGTTGTGCCTCTTCATGCGGCGATTCAGGAGCACTGCAGGAGAATTGGATTTGACAATTTGGCCGCAATTGTTTGGCACAAGATCGCCAACGCCACCTACGAGGTTCCCGGAAACACCGCCGGATTCCTTGGCAAGCCATACGAGCCCAATGCTGTGATCAAGAACGACATTGAGTTCATCGTGATGGAGCGCAAGCCAGGCGGATACCGCAGCCCAACAAGAACTGAACGGTTGTTGAGCGTCATTTCAGCGGAGAACTACCAATTGTGGTTTCGGCAGATTTGGGCGGACATCACGGGCGCTTCGACGCGGAAGCATCCCGCACCATACCCCTTGGAACTTGCTGAGCGACTCGTCAGGATGTTCAGCTTTGTAGGCGACACGGTGCTCGACCCTTTCATGGGAACGGCAACGACAAATCTCGCCGCCGCTCGGTGGGGACGGAATAGTGTTGGCGTCGAGGTAGACCCCGATTATTTCGAGATGGCCAGGTCTCGTATTGCAGCGCACAGGACAACATTGTTTGACGCTCCCCAGATGAGCGCCCAAAGCGCGTAGTCGTCCCCCATGACCGATCTCAAGGCAGGTCTCAGGCAAGCCGTAAGCCATTTTTGGCTCACGCGCAAAGCGCAAGCCGAAAAGCAGGGTTCTCAAACGGGGGTGCGCGACGCTGGAGCCCGATCCGCTGTCACGGGCGGTGCGCAAATGGATGGGTTTGTGCAGTTGATCCGATTGCTCCTAGCCGAAGCGAAGGTGGGCGAATCAGACATCTATTGCAAACGCGGTGTGGAAGTGCCCGGATGGTTTCGACCTGAGAAGTGTTGGGACTTGCTTGTGGTCATCAAGAAGAGGTTGATTGCCTCGATTGAGTTCAAATCGCAGATAGGTCCATCATTTGGCAACAATTACAATAATCGCACCGAAGAAGCTCTCGGAAGCGCCGTTGATCTCTTGGCGGCCTATCGCGAAGGCGCGTTCAAGCCGTCGGCCCCCCCGTGGCTTGGATATCTCATGCTCTTGGAAGAAGCCCCCGCATCGATGACGCCTGTTCGCGCAAGCGAACCGCACTTCAGCGTGTTTCCTGAGTTCAAGAACGCGTCCTACGCCAAGCGTTATGAAATCCTATTGACCAAACTTCTTCGAGATCGGCTCTACGACGGCGCGTGCCTGCTCTTGTCGAATGCCGTTGATGGCCCGAAGGGGACGTACTCTGAACCGAATCCCGAATTGAACTTCAGTCGATTTGCGGAAACACTCTTAGCGCGCGTCCTCGCTGCTGCCAAAGTGGAAGGATGAGTGACAGTCTAGCGCCGCGCCAACAATGCTCGCATCCGTTGCACCGGCGGGTCTTCATCGTCCTCGAAGACCGCAACCGGATCGGTTGGAGCCAACGCCGCCTGCGCTGCCGCCTCCAGCAATTCCTGGCGAGTGAGCGCCCACGGCGGGCCGTCATCGATGGTGACCGGCTCATCGCTGCAGCGAGCGATCACCAGCATATGCCCGTGCGGCGACATCAGATCCGTCATGGCGCGAATCGCCGAGGCGTGTTGCTCGGGCGCCAGCGATTGAATGGTGTTGATCTCCACCACCAGGTCGAAGCGGTGGCGCCAGCGCGGCGGCGGATGGAACAGGTCGGCCTGCGTGTAGCATCGCGCGTTCATCGGGTCCAGCTTGCGGGCCCAATCGACGGCGGTCTTGCTGCAATCGAACGCCGTCACATCGTAACCGCGGCGCATCAGCTCGCGCGCATCCTCACCCAGGCCGCAGCCAACGGCGACGACGCGCGACCCGCTGCGCACCAGCGAGGGCGCCACGGCGTTGAGCCAGTTCACCAGCGCCGGTTGCGGACGCTCATCGGCCCAGGGAATGCGCGTGGCATCGCCTTGGGCATCAACGTAAATGCTCTCGAAATACTCGACCGTCGTCTGAACAGGGAATGTCGTTCCAACCATGACCGGCTCCAATCGGCCATTCTCCCCTTACCGGAACCCCGGACCCCGGAAGTTTCGGAAGTCTTAGCATACCGAACTTAACCGCCTTTGGCGAGGCAATTTGCAATCCCAGCGAATATTGCGGCAACCGGCGAAAAATGAGCACTTCGCCGTACCTGATCTGGCTTGGCTCTTGCTGCCGCCTGCTCGCACAGCCTTATGTCGTCAGACGCTCCGGGTCTTGCCTTGAAAGTCAAGTGTGATTGGTCAAAGGACTTTCTGCTGAGCTTGCTGTGCGCGTGAATGTCACACCGCGACTTTTTCTAAGCGTGGATCATGCGCCCTTCGGTTCCCAGCGCCGCCTCATGAACGCCTTCGTGCATGGTCGGATGTGCATGGATCGTCGAGATGATGTCTTCGGCTGTCGCTTCGAGGCGCATCGCGAGTGAAATTTCAGCGATCAGCTCCGAGGCGTCTTCGCCGATGATGTGCGCGCCGAGGATTTCGCCGTACGGTTCCGAGGTGATCATCTTCACCATTCCTTCGGTGGCGCCGACCGCGATGGCTTTCCCGTGCGCCTGAAAGGAATACTTGCCCACCTTGTACTTGACGCCCTTGGCCTTGGCATCGCGCTCGGTCATGCCGATAGAGGCGATCTGGGGATTGCAGTAGGTCGCCCCGGGAATGGCGTTGTAATCGATGCCGATGGTGTGATGCCCGGCCATGCGCTCCACGCACGTGACCGCTTCCTCCATGGCCTTGTGCGCCAACCACGGCGGGCCGATCACGTCGCCAACCGCATGCACGCCAGGCACCGATGTGCGATAGGTCGGCTCGCCTCCGGGGGCCGGGTCGCGGTAATCGGTCTTGATATGTCCCTTTTCGATCTTCAGACCGAGCTTGTCGTCGAACAGTCCATCCACTCGCGCGCCGATACCGATCGCCAACAGCAGAATTTCACAGTCTATCTTCTGCGAGTTCTTCTCATCGTTCACATCCACAATCGTTGCGCTCACGCCCGATTTCTTCTTGTCAACAGCTTTCACGGTGTGACCGGTGAAGAAGGTAATGCCCTGTTTGCTGAAAACCCGCTGGGCCAGCTTGGAAATGTCATCGTCCTCGACCGGGAGAATTCGATCGACCATTTCGACAACGGTCACCTTCGTGCCGAAGGCGTTGTAGAAGTAGGCGAATTCCATTCCGATGGCGCCGGATCCGACGATGATCATCGATTCGGGCTTCCTGGCAAGGTTCATGGCATCGTACGAAGAGATGATTGTTCTTCCGTCGACCTTGGCGAAGGGCAATTCCTTGGGCGCCGCGCCCGTTGCCACCATAACGCGGTCGGCGGTCAGCGTTGCTTTGACTTTCTTCGTGTCGCCACTGCCGTGGTAGTAATCGCCCACCGGCTCGGTTACCTCGACCTTGCAGGGGCCGTGCGCGCTCTTGCCGCTGACAATGCGCGCATGACCCTGCACATGGGTGACCTTGTTCTTCTTGAAGAGAAATCCGACGCCGCTGGTGATCTTGTCGGTGATTCCCCGGCTGCGGCCGATGACGCGCTCCCAATTCACCTTCACCTTGGCCGGGTCAACCTCAAATCCCCATTCCTGGCCGTGGATAATCGCCTCGCGGTACAGCTCGGCGTTGTGCAAGAGCGCCTTGGTGGGAATGCAGCCCCAATTCAGGCACACGCCGCCCAGCCGGTCGCGCTCGACGCAGGCCACCTTCATGCCCAGCTGCGCAGCGCGAATCGCCCCCACATAGCCCCCAGGGCCGCTGCCAATGACAATCAAGTCGTAGTGGTTGGAATCAGCCACTGATAAATCCTTATGAAAGGGGGGCATTGTATCGGCCCAACGGCCCAGCTACAGAGTGCCAGAGCAGCAGAGCTTCGCAGCGGCAGGCTGCCAAGGGGTGCCACGGCCAGCGGAGCGAAGCGCAGTCGGCCGTGCCGGGCGCGCGCAGGCTTAGGTACTGGTAGTGTTTGAATTCGGTGGCACGGGCATTCTGCCCGCGCAAACTCTGAACGGGCTGGAAGCCCATTCCACTTTCAGACTGCACCAGTACCTGAAGTTCTGAGGCTCTTCCGCTCGTTGACGTTACGCCAGCCTGCTTCTAGCATCGTCGATTCTGCACCAATCGCTACTCAGGGAACGGCCTTCTCGTGCGCACCGCAATCATCAGCGATATTCACGCCAACCTCGAAGCGCTTCAGGCGGTCTTCAACCACATCGACACTCAGAACGTCGATCGGATCATCTGCCTGGGCGACATCCTGGGTTACGGGCCCAATCCCGTTGAATGCGTTGACCTGATCGCCGAGCGCTGCGAGTGGAGCTTGATGGGCAACCACGACTTCGGCGCACTCTACGAACCGACCAACTTCAATCAGGCTGCTGAGCAGGCCGCCTACTGGACCCGCGCTCAATTCGAGAAGGAGACCGATCAGGTCAAGGCGGCCAAGCGATGGGAGTTTCTGGGCCGGCTCCGTGTCCGCGTGTCCTTCGGCGACTTCCTTTGCGTGCACGGCACTCCGCGCCGGCCGATCAACGAGTATCTGTTTCCCGAAGACGCCATCAACTCGCCGGTCAAGATGCAGCAGATCTTTGAGCGCATCGACAAGTATTGCCTGGTCGGCCACACCCACGTTCCGGGCGTATTCACCGATGAGCCCGACTTTTATCCGCCCGATGATCTGGAGGGCCGCTACCGTCTCAACAACGGCGAGAAGGCGATCATCAATCCGGGTTCAGTCGGCCAGCCGCGCGACATGGATCCGCGCGCCAGTTATGCGATTCTCGATGATGCACCAGGCGCGAACCAAATTGCCTCCTCCGACGCCGCGCGCGGCGGCAACAAGGCACAGGGCGATGCCAAGCATTCGCCCAAGGGAGCCGATTCCCCTTACGTCGAGTTTTTCCGCCTGGATTACGACATCGATGCCGTGGTCGAAAAGATACACGCCGTTCCACAACTCAGCGATTGGCTGGCCGAGCGCCTCAAAGAAGGGCGGTGAAGTTTACGGCCAGCCCGCCCCGAATTAGGATTCGCACACCCCGGGATCAGACGGACCGCGTGCAGCCGTTGTCGAACGCGAAAGCCGACGCAGCGCTTTCGGAATCTTGATTCATCGATCGCCCTTCGCCCATGTCTCGCCGAGCCCGACGCATCATCATTCCTCTGCTGGCGGCTGCGGTCTGCGCCGGCATTCTTTGGGTCGTTTTCAATGCACCAAACCGGCGAGGCTCGGGTGGCGCGGCGCCCTCCGGAGCAAGCGCCACGCAACCGGCGACGCAGTCGGCACAGCCCGGCGCAGCGACCACAGCGCCGCATCCGTCGGCGATTGATTCCCCCGCATTGACGCAATTCACGTCGCTGCGCGCCGTAGCGCCGGCTGGCGCCTCTCAAGCACTTCCCGAGCCGCTGGGTTCGCTCGACTTCCGCCGGGCCACGATGCAGCTGGACCTGACCCGCGTTGGCGCCGGCATCGCCCGCATTGCCTACAGCGACATCTGGGAAACCGCCGAGGCCAATCGCATCGCAGACGCCTATCGCAAACGCCTTGGCCCGGCCGACCCCTTTGACCTGACCCAAGTCGATGAGTCGCAGCGCTACGTGCTCCAGCAGGAGCAGCCCTTTGTCTGGAGCAATGGATCAACGCTCATTCCCATTCTGGCGGCCCATTCAGTGGTCATCAATGGCTCGCTGGTCAGCCTGTTCGAAGGCTCAATCTGGTCAGAAACCGCCGTCGGCCGCTTTGAAACCACGATCGTGGATCAAGACGGCAAGCCGGTCGCCCAGATCGTCCGCCAGCACATCCTGAAGCCGGGCTATGGGCTGGTCATCGTGCAGCAGGTGGAGAACGTTTCGGGCCAACCGCTCGAAGTGAAGTGGCAGCAGTACGGCCCGTTGGATCTGAGAACAGACCAATCGGGCTACAACCTCGATCGACGGCGATTTGCGTTTGGCTACCTTGCCTACCCCGGCGTGCCTGGTCGCGAAACCGCGCTCTACGGTGAAGACGATTTCGATCTGGAGCGTGGGCAGGCGATGAAGCGCCACAACAAGGCTGTCGATACACCCGA
>JAKEEP010000233.1 GCA_022616475.1 Phycisphaerales bacterium
GGGCTCTACTTCCGGGGGCGGAATCTCACGAGAAGAATAGCTCAAACGCGGCAACCGGCGCTAAATTGGTCCCAACTACGTCCGGCGGCGTGGCCAGGTATTCGACGCTTTCAGCCTCGTCGCCCGGCGTGCCGGCAAACGTCAACTGCACCTGATTCGGCACTACAACAGCGGCGATCGTTGGTCCAACACTTCCCGAAGGGATCAGGTTCAAGACCCAGTTCGCCAGAGCCGTAGGCTGATTGACGAGCGAACTGCTGAACGTGATGGTCAGAACATTCAACCCGCCGTTCCATGCCGCGAACGTCGGCACCGGCGGCGTTGCTGGATTAGGTAACGGGAAACGTGCTGTCCTGGACGAAACCTCCCGAAGAGTTGCGGATCGCCTTCTCTTCATACGGAATGTTCAAGGTGGTCGCGGTCGCGATCGTGGCGCTGAAGGTCACGGTGAGCGTGGTCGGGTTGGTCAAGACTGCGCTGATCGGGTTGATGCCCGCGAGATTCGTCGTGTACGCGGGGATGCCCTTGAGCGTAACGGGTTGATTGAACACGACGGTCAGCACCGCCACGTTCTTGGTGGCGCTGACGATCCCGATAGGCGTCGTCGGCTGTGGCCGATTGGCGCGCGGATTGGTCTTGCGATTGGGACGGTGCTTCAGTTGGCGTCGAAAAACTCCTGCTGGCATGGAAACCTCCTTCGGAGGGGATTTACGATTTGGGATTGACGATTTACGATTTGAACCACAGAGATCACCGAGGACTAGAGACGCTTGATGATAAATGTGCGCGGATCATGCTGACCGTGCGGTTTGTAGATGTCGGTATAGGTCTTAAAGGCGCTAAACCGCTGATCGTCCTTGATGTCGTTGAACACGCCTTGCGCTGCCTGTTTTGCATGTCTAACGGAGCGCTGCTCTCCCGGCTTCATATCCTTGACATAATTCCACAGCGCGTCGAGGTTGGCGAATTCAAATGTTTGCTGATTCTGCATACGACTCCCTCCATCACCACCCTTGATCACAAAGTTACCGCCTCTACCGCCGCGCCCGCCGTCACCGGCTCGATACGTTCCCGGGCCAATAGTTGCGTTGCCGCCCGAACCTTCACTTCCGCCCGCTCCCCCTTCGATTCGCACATCGCCGCCGTCTGCGTCCTTGCCATCGCCTGCCCTCATATCTCCTCTCACGTTGACGTCGCCGCCGCTTGACATTTGTGACTTTCCTTTCTTGTTGCGGAAGAAGAGATTGATCAGGGCGACAACAACGAGACCGCCGACGCCGCTAAACAACCACTCTTTGTTCTCGAGAATCCATCTCATCAGGACGCTCTTCCTCTGTGCTCTCTGTGTCCTCTGTGGTTAATATCGGTTTGATCACGCTGCTATCCGCATGCTGACCGGCAAGCTCCAAGGCCCGGTGTCGCCCTTGCGCGAGGCCCAGCGCGCGAAATACGTCGCGATCTTGCCATCGTCCGGCGAGCTGAATCCCACGCCAACCGGATTCTTGGTGAACTTGCCGTAGAACTTGGCCGCGACCGGATCGACGGCCGGCGTGGTTCCAACCGCGACGAACAACTGAAGCTCGGTCGCGCCGAACGGCTTGGCCGGGCTGTCGGGCGTGGTCGAATCCGCATACCGAAGCGTCATCGCGCCCGGAGTCGCCAGCACGACGTTGACCAGCGGCGACGTGCTCGGCGCGGGAATCGGATCGCGGTTGGGATTCACCGGCCGCACGCCGATCGCGATCTTGTCCGGATCGCTGATGCCGGCGTTGTACTTGATGAGGTTGACGAACTGCCGGCAAATCTGCTCCGCAGCCGTGCGCGCATCGTCCTTCGTCGCAACGCTCACCGGCGTTCGAGTGGTCGGGTCGGAGGCGACATCGAGCGCGACATCGAACGCGGCGACGGCGGCGCTGATCGCCGCCGCATCGGCAGCGGTGAGCATGTAGAGTCCTGGATTCGCGGTGATGCCCTGGCTGAACGTCTGCATCCAGATCAGCGCTTGAGCGTCTTGCGCGGGAATGTACGAAGTTGCCATTTGCGTTCTCTCCTGGCTGTGGTGGCACGGGCGTCTCGCCCGTGCGTGAGTTGGTGTTGGTGATTCCGGAAGTGAGTGTGACCGATGTGGCATGGTGAATCGGTCGATCGTTGGGGCGTCTGAATTGTTGTATGCAGGAATTTTCAAGAATTACGATGCGCGCGTTTGTCAACGGACTGCGCGCGCATGGCTCTTGGGAGAGCCTTCACGTCAGATGATGTGATCGAAGCAATGAAGAACTGTCCGGGGGCGCTCCGGAAACTTCCGAATGCGCACCAGTTGCGCGGGACTTCAATGTTCCAACAATCATTTGCAAAACTCCCGCGCCCCACAGCAAAACGCGCGCAGCGTTTTGACCGACATACACAGTGCCCCCGGCGGCATACGCGCCACTTCTCCGGGGGCGGAGGTCAATCGTCATGAAGTTCATCGTCAGCAAAACGGTGCAGCACTGGTGCGTAGTCGATGCCGAGAACGAGCAGCGAGCAGTCCTGCGCGCTCAAAGTCTGCCCGATCATGCCTGGGAGCCGAGCAACGAGTCCGACCCGCACATCGAAGTTGATCAAGGGGCGACGGTCGAGGTTCGCCGCGGGTCATGGCCGGACAAAAAGACGTGGCACATGAACGGCGTCTGCCTCGACTCCGCCGGCAAGTTCTGCGGCAAGGCGTGAGCCGAAGCAGAATCTTTTTCAAGAGCAAGGGCATCCAAGCTCGATAAAACAAGGTTAGGAGGTACGCATGGCGTACACCGATGACGACCTTGAACGAATCTACGACCGCACTTCGGGTAAATGCCATCTGTGCCATAAGAAGCTTTCGTTCCGCAACTATGCTCGATATGGCGAAAAAGGCGCTTGGGAAGTCGAACACTCGAAACCTCGTGCTCGTGGCGGTGGCAGTCGACTCTCAAATCTGTTCGCTGCCTGCATCTCGTGCAATCGCAGCAAGTGCGCCGGGTCCACCCGTGCTGCTCGATCGAGGAACGGCGTTCGATGCGCGCCGCTGAATCCGCAACGGCGAAAGCAAGCAAAGCTCGGCAACGCGGTTACGGGCGGAGGTATCGGCGCCTTGATTGGTGGCGCGATCGCTGGCCCGGCCGGCGCGTGGCTTGGCGGTGCGCTCGGGACCGGAATTGGATACGACAAGAATCCGGACGATTGATTGGCCCGATGCACGGGCTCTAATCTGAATGCTTCGCTGGGAAGACAAAGGCCCGAAGGTACTCAGGGTCTTGAACGCTGACAATCGTATGCTGCTGATTGCCTTCATCCGTGAGGTGTGCCCACCAACCGATGTATCGTGGAATGTTCTCCCACGGCGGCGGTGGTGATGGTGGACCGGCAGCTCGTGTATGCCAGCACGTTATCCCGTGCGCCATCCTGACCAATGCGATCCCATGCTTGGCAGCGTACTCAAGCGCCCCTTTTTGAAATTGTGCCGTTGCGAACAGAATGCCCTTTTGCGCACCGACCGATCGCAGCCGGTCATGCAGTATCTGCACCACGTCACGCTTGACAGGACTCCGTTGATGCTTGCATTCCACAAGAACAAGGAAGTCGGCCCCCAGTGCGCGGAAACGCACCACAACGTCTATTTCATATGAACCGCCGGTACCTACCAGATGCTCTCGATGGGTAGCTCGAAACGAGTCTAGATCAGCGCCCATCGCGCCGAGCATGTTCTTCACCTCGAGTTCAAATTCCTCTGGCGTAAGTATGAGAGTACCGTAGTTGAAAGGATCGGACTTCATGTTTGCTCAAATAACGGGCGCTGCTAGTCGTGAGCGCAGTAGAGATGTCGCCTGTCGATAGCCAATCGTTTTCGTGCTTCCACCCGTTGCGAGATAACCGCTGGGTGTCGTCCATTCGCCGAAGCGGATCAAATCCTCGCCTCTGTACCGGCGAATTGATTTCATCGCAGCAGAGTCGCTACTGACTGAAGTGGCTATGTCGCGAATGAGAGGTGAGTTCGGGCCTTCGACGCCGGGAGGGTCACTGCCCTTCCACAGGTTGCGACAGACCCGATACACAAACCACGCGGCAAGATCCAACTCATGGCCATCCTGCTGCAGATACATCGCGATCTGCTCAAACAGCCTGCGTTTACCTGTGTAGCGATTGCATTGTACGCCAAACGACAGTGCGAATTCCCGATGACGATCCGTAGAGGGCTTGTCGTCTGACAAGCGGCAGTCGAGCAAGTCTGACATTTCGTCCACCGTAATGTCGTCGGGAAACTGAAGCCCGAGGTCGCGCGCGTATGCCACCTGCCTTTCGGTGGCGGGTGTGCGCGTTTCGGCTATCGACTCCACTTCGGTTCCGTCGGCTTCTGCTGCCTTGAGAGCCCAATACTCGTTCGCGGCCGAGTAGGTGCGCTTTCGTTCGCGTCCCGAATCTCGGCCACGGCCAACTACATGAAAATGCGGCATTTGGATACCCGCTGCGGGTTTATCAGCGTGACATACGAGCCGATGAATGGTACATGCTCGCCCTCTCCATCCGCCAGCCGTATGCGGAGTTGATCCTGCGCGGCGTCAAGACCATCGAGTACCGCTCCAGGCCCACACGCCTGATCAGCCAGCGATTCTACATCTACGCCAGCAAGAAATGGGCGGGCGTGAACGGAACGAACGGGGACGACGCGGACGCCCTCACCCTGCCCTCTCCCAGAGGGAGAGGGTTGCCCACCGGCGTCATCGTCGGCACCGCCGTCATCTCAGAGTGTCGGCGCAATCACACCGGGTACGAGTGGCACCTGTCCAACGTCAAGCGTCTCCCCAAGCCGCGCAAGCCCAAGCGCATGCCGCAACCTGTGTGGTTCAGGCCGTTCTGAGGCGCGCGCCGGTCGTTGGCTCAGTTCTTCTTTGGCTGGCGCGCCTTCACCATCGCGACCCATTGCTGCGCCAGCTTCGGTACACGGTCCTCGATCTCAGTCCCGACGATCACCTCGTCAACGTATCCCATGTGCAGCATGTCAACGACCCTGCACAGGTACGACCTGCCCTTGATCCACCACGTGTAATGCGCATCGAGAAACATGTAGTGCTTGCATTCGATGCGCTCGGATACGGCAAGTTCCTCCAACTCCATGCCGTCGAGAAGCGTTTCGTACACGCCGTCTGCAACGCGGCTACCGAAAGTCGTTGTGTAGTAATACTCCTTGTATTCCCAAATCGCGACCGGATTCACACACGATGGAAACGCGCCGTCAACGCGACGGGCAAGGGTGCGCAATGGCGCTCCGGTCTGCGTAAACGTGGTCAGTTCTCCCGGGCTGGAATCGAAAGCCATCCCGGCGGCATTGTCGTCGATGAGCCAGTTTACCATGTTCGTGAGATACGCCGGCTTCTTCTTCTTGCCTTTCTGCTTGTTCATCACAACCGGCAGCGTTGACCTCGTGTTTGCCTTGATCTTGTTGTAGAGGGCTTCGGCCTTGGCAGCGTCCATCAATTGCGGCTCTACGACGGTGTTCAGCAAGTGCGCGCGGTAGGCGAAATAATCAACAAGCAGTTGACCCATCGCAGTCGCCTTGCCTGTCGCATCCACGACATGCACCGTCGTTAGCCCAAGGTCGGTCATGGCCTTCTGGATCGCTGCAAGATCGTGAACCTTGATTTGCTTGGTTTTACGGTTGGTGTACTGCAAATGCTGGCTGATGGAGCGCACGTTCGCCCAGAACGTTTTGGGCTGCTTCAAAAAGCGCTTGTCGGGCAGCATCAGCGGGAGTCCTCGAACTGGCGGACGAAATCAGTCAGAGAAATCCCAAGCACCTTGCAGACCTGCCGCAGTTCGAGAAGGTCTAACAGGCGTTCGCTGCTCTCGTACTTGCTGACGAACGACTGCGGCTCCCCAAGCCGCTTGGCTACATCGACTTGGCGCAGGCCGGCATCCTCCCTGACCTGGCGAAGCAAGGCCGCGAGTCTCTTTTGCTCTCGCGAATGGATGGATTTCTCCATGTGATTCGAGGCTAAATCCAGTTGCGGGATATCCGAATTCAGGATATGATCCCGGAGACTGGACAAAGCGACCTTGCCCACGGAGAATCACGACATGGCGACACGGATGGAGCTTTTTGGCGAACCGCGAGTCAGATTCAAACCGCCGCGGTCATCGTTGCTCAAGTGGATCGGCAACAAGTACAAGATGGCCGAGGAGATCACCGCGTACTTGCCGGAAACGTTCGGCACGTTCCATGACGTGTTTCTCGGCAGCGGTTCCATCCTCGCGACGGTCTCACCGGCGTCGGGTGTCGGGTCTGACACGTTCGCGCCATTGATGGATATCTGGATGACTCTCCAGTCTGATCCAGCCGAGGTGAAGCGCTGGTACGCGGAACGCTGGGAACAGATGGCGCGCGCGCGCGATCGCGTCAAAGCCTACGAGCAGGTAAAGGCATCGTACAACGCCAAACCGAATGGCCCGGACTTCCTGTTCCTATGCCGATCCTGCTATGGCGGCGTTGTCCGATTCCGCAAAGCTGACGGGTATATGTCTACGCGATGCGGAATCCACAAACCGATACCGCCGCAAGCGTTCAACAAGCGAGCCGATGAATGGCACGAGCGCATCAGGCATTGCACGTTCACGCTTGCGGATTACACCAAGGTCATGGAGAGCGCCAAGCCGGGCGATGTGGTCTATTGCGATCCGCCGTACACGCATACTCAGGCGATTCTGTACGGCGCGCAAGATTTCAGCCTCAAACGCCTGCTGCGCGTCATCGCTGATTGCAAGCGTCGAGGCATTCATGTCATGTTGAGCATCGACGGCACAAAGCGCAGCGGCAACACGATTTGTCATCTGCCAATTCCGCGTGGGCTCTTCGAGCGCGAAATGTTCATCCGTGTCGGACGATCGATGCTCAAACGATTCCAGATGAATGGTCGATCCCTCGAAAAGCACGTAGTCGCTGATCGACTCCTACTCACTTACTAGCGGCGCTTGGTCCGCTGCGAGTTTCGCCTTGCCTTCGCGGTCGCCGCGGCGACCGACGTTCTCGACCACGACGGAAACGACCGCATCGTCAGCCCGGTGAAGCCGCCGTGCGATTCAATGCGCCGGCCGGACGATGCCCAGCTTCTTCATCCGCGCTTCGAGCGTTGTGGCCTTCAGGCCCAGGACTCGGGCTGCGCCCTGTTCGCCGCTCACGCGCCAGCCGGTTAATTCCAATACACTGACAACGTGCCGACGTTCTACTTCCGCGAGCGTCGTCGCCGGCGACGGGGCCGATGCGGCGGTTGTTTTGGGCACCCAATTGCCCGGTTCCAGAGATGAGCCGGCGCTGAGGATCACGCCCCGCTCGATGGCGTTCTGCAGCTCGCGGACGTTGCCCGGCCAGTCGTAGGCCGTCAAGGCGTCGATCGCGTCCTTTGAGATGGCGGTGATCCGCTTGCCGAGCTTGTGGGCGTATCGAAGAACGGCGTGGCGGATCAGCAGCGGAATGTCGTCGCGGCGCTCGCGCAGCGGCGGAATGTGGATGGGAAA
>JAKEEP010000234.1 GCA_022616475.1 Phycisphaerales bacterium
CGCGGTAATGATCCCAATCGTTCCGAGCGGGTGCCACTGTTCGTACATTCGATGCTGCGGCCGCTCGGAATGGATGGTCAGGCCGTAGAGCTGCCGCGAGAGGCCGACGGCGAAATCGGCGATGTCGATGCATTCCTGGATTTCGCCCAGGCCCTCAGCGCGGATCTTGCCGGTCTCAAGCGATATCAGTTCGCCGAGTGGCTCGATGTTGGCGCGGAAGGCGTTGCCGATTTGTCGGACGATCTCGCCGCGCTTTGGCGCAGGCAACCGTCGCCAATGGAGTTGCACAGCCAAGGCGCGGCGGACCAATGCGTCGTATTCGGCGCGGCTTTGCAGCCTGACAGCCGCGAGTGGTTGCCCGGTGGCAGGATTCTCGGATATTGCGTGAGTGGTGGGAGAGGCCGTGTGGGCCTCGGTCACACGCGGATCGGCGAATACATCGATGGCTTCCAGCACGCGCGGGGTCATGACTAAAGCATATCGTCATCCATCGGGTCGGGCAGGCCGGCCGGCATGCCGCCTGATGTGGACGGTATCGACCGATTCGAATGCGCTTGAGCCCCAGCGCGGGTCCGGCCGCTGCGGCGGGCTCACTTCAAGCTGCGGCCGCCATATGAACGCCGCGATCTCGATCGCAAGCAATCCGCCGATCAAAACGCAACCTGCGCCGAGCCGCAGACGCCTCCAGGGCTTGAGCGCATAGAACCCCCAACGGCCAATCTGGTCGAGTGCGATCGCGGCGAAGAGGTAGAAGGCTGGCGCAATTGAGACGGCCTGCCTGGCATATCCATAGAAGAGAATCGTGATCACGACCTTGTAGCCGATCAGGATGATCCACACACCGCCCGTACGCCGGGCGACTGCTAGGGCGAGACCAAGGCCGATGAGGGTGAGCACGATGAACTGCCAGAACTGGGCGTCGCCGGGCTCTGGTGCGATCATGTCGATAGGTCGTCGCACACCCTCGAGCCCGATCGGCCAATTGAGCGATGTGAATCCCAACGCGATTCCATCGACAAAGTTCGAGAGTTTGCGGCCGACGTTCGCGAGCCAAGCGCCCGGATCGGACTTGATGTAGCCCAGACCGACGGAGTATCCATCGTTGATCAGGCGGAGGTGATCAGGCCGACCCAGCAACAGCTTTGGCTCGGGCTCGTTTGGCCTGATCAGTGCGGCTCTCGAAAAGCCGCCGCGCGCCTCGGGATGGTTGGCCAGTGCGAAATCGAGGGGCCCCTTGATGGAAACCAGAACCCACCGTGACATGGGCTGCGGCACATAGCCGAACACCTTCGTGAAGAAATCGTTGACATCCTGGGCGGTAACTGTCTGTTTGTTG
This sequence comes from Phycisphaerales bacterium, assembly GCA_022616475.1. GTDB lineage: Bacteria > Planctomycetota > Phycisphaerae > Phycisphaerales > SM1A02 > JAKEEP01. Next base: position 1,337 of record JAKEEP010000234.1, read on the forward strand.
TTGGCCTGAGCCAGAGCGTCGATGAACGCGAAGTTACCCAAGCGCGCAAAGGCGGGAAGCGAATCGATTGCCGCGCGGGCCTCCGGGGTCCAGACCACCTTCGCTTGATCGTAATTGGGCGAATCGGTGCTCGTGTGATTGAATCGCGCCACGGCGAGCGAGCCGCGAACACTCCACGGCAGGCACACGCAGATGGAAGTCAGTGCCACCATGGCGAGCATGAGTGCCTTGCGCTTCAACGACGCGGTTGCTGGGTGGTTGGGCACGCCGGGCGAGCTTCTCAGCCAGATCCACGCCGCGTACGCGACCATCAGCAGCAGCAGCAGGGTGTGCTCGGGCCGAAGGAGCGTGGCAATGCCGTGCAACGCACCGACCAGGATGGCGAGCCACGTCATCGGACGCTCCAACAGCCCAAGCCAACCGACGACAATCATTATCAGAATGAAGCCGTACGGGGTTTCGTTGTTGAGTGATGCCGCGGTGACGTACGAGGCAAAGGAGAACACGCAAAGAGATGCGGCCATCAGCGCTATGCGGCGTCCGAATTGCTTGGCGAACGCGAGGTAGGCAAGCGCGCACGTTGCGGCCGAAAGAACACACCACAGAACCTTGAAGGCGATGAACGAGGCCCTCGTACCCGCCAGAGCCTGGCTCGCCATTCCCGGCGCCAACCAGTGGATCAGATATGCGACCGCGGGCGGGCGCAGGGGAAGGTCGAATTCATAGGGCCTTCCTTCATCGAGAGCGGCGGCGTATCGAACCCATTCGGGCGCATCGCCCTCGTAGAAGACAGAATGCGGCCAATGGCGATCCGGCGAGGAGAAAAGAAACATCAGCCGGACCGTCAGCGCCAAGGCGAAGACGCTGGCCGCGATCCATAGCTCAGTCCTAGCGTTCAAGGGATTCATCGAACAATCGCACGATACCGCGCGGGCCGCTACATTATTCGTTTCCAGTTGAAGTGACGACATGCTTCACAAGAATTGACCATGCCGCTCGATCGCAACCAAATCGCCAAACGTGCTGCACGAGAGCTTCGGGACGGGTTCTACGTCAATCTCGGAATCGGCATGCCCACACTGGTGGCCAACCACGTTCCACCCGGCATGACGGTGTGGCTGCAATCCGAGAACGGTCTGCTGGGTATGGGGCGCTTCCCTTACGACGACGAAGTCGATCCGGATTTGATCAACGCCGGCAAACAGACTGTGACCGGCGTCCCCGGACACAGCTTCTTTTCGTCGGCCGATTCTTTTGCCATGATCCGCGGGGGGCACATCGACCTTGCGATTCTGGGCGCGATGGAGATTTCGCAAGAAGGCGACATCGCCAACTGGATGATTCCCGGCAAGCTTGTCAAGGGCATGGGGGGGGCGATGGATCTGGTTGTTGGTGTTCGGAAAGTCGTGGTGATGATGGAGCACACCGCCAAGAATGGCGCGCCCAAACTCATCCCGCAATGCACGCTGCCTCTGACCGGCAGGCGATGCATCGATATGGTGATCACGGATCTATGCGTTTTGGAGATGGATAAGAACGCGCGCCGATTTTGCCTCACCGAGACGGCACCTGGCGCAACGGTCGAGGAAGTGAGGGCCAAGACCACCGCCGACATCCTCGTCGCCGGCAAGGTGAAGACAATCCAGGCCTAGGGTGCGGGCTTCCACGTGCCGGGCTCGGGCTTTTCGGTTGATTGGGCGCCGGGCAACTGGACCTTGATGTTCATGGTCTCGCCGGTGGCCGGCTCGCGCAAGACTGCGGTGCGCCGGGACGAGTTGATCGATTCGACCACCCAGCCCGTGTCGGCGATCTGGTCACCTGCGCGATAGGGGCGGAGGTTGATCAGGGCCGTCTCTCCTCGGTCTCCGGACATCACGGCATTCAGCACGAAGTAGGCCTTGATTCGAGGCGGTACGACGACCACCGGGGGCGGAGTCGTATCGACCGGGGTCTGCACGACCTCGTGGTAGAGGGGGGTAGGCCCGAACGGCTGCGCGCGGAGGGTTTCGATATGCCGGGCTGCCGCCAGCTGCGCGTCGGACCAGGTGGCTGCCTTGGCGGCGGAGACCACCGCGCTGCCCGAGACCGGCTCGACGGTTGAACCGAGAACTTGCGTCGGGCTGGCGTTGTTGAGAAACGCCGTGGTCAGCTTCACGACGATCACCGGCAGGGTGAAGATGGCGATGGACGCCAGGTTTGCTCTGAAATCATGGCTGGCCATCAGCGCCTCCTGCTTTGACGCCCATAAGCGGCTCGGCGAGCGCAAAGCTCAGGACCTCGCAACCGAATTCCGCGGTGGCTGTGGGGGTGCCGTCGACTGTGGTGGGCGTGATCTGCAGAGAAACTGGACGAATGAACGCCTCAAGATTGGTGATCTGTTCCAGGAAGGCCGCCACAGCCTCGTATCGGCCCTCGACCGTGAGGTCGAGCTTCATGGCCGCAAACTGCGACTCAGCGTTGGCCTTCTTGAGTTCAAGGCCGGGCTGCAGCCGCTGCACCTGCACGCGATGCTCGTCGGCCAGATCCATGACCAGGCCATACAGCCGAGAGGAATCGTCGGCCAGCTGGTTGTGCAGTTTGACCTGGGCCACGCGTTTTTGCACGCTGGCAATCTTCCGTTGCAGATTTTCGACGGTTTCCGGGCTCATGGAGTTGAGCGATGAGGAGCTCTCGGAAATGGTTTGCTCGAGCTGCACCAATTCCGCCGCCCTTGGCTTGACCACGGCGATCCAGGCGCCAATGCACACAGCCAGGACGATGACGGCTTGGGCCGCAAGCTCTCGAGGAATGTTGATGTTCACGGCGTGGCGCCTCCGGTGGAGCCCTTGGAGCCCGCTGCGGCGATCGCCGGAGCATGTCGCGGGGTGGAGACGCCGATGAAGTTGGCCTCGAATCGCTGCCCAGGCATGTCGCCAAGCACGCCCGCTTGCACGTTGGCCAGAACGACCTTCTCGAATAGCGGACTGTGGCGGAGTTGTTCAATGAACGGCTCAAGCTGCGTTCGCGACCCGCTGGTCTGGGTTCCCAGCGCGTAGCCGGCGACGTGGCCATTTGTGCGGCCCTCGGCGTGGTGGAAAGAAATGCCGGTCAGGCGGACCGACTCGGGGGTCAGACGGCTCAGCTCCTGCAGGCAGGCGCGGAGGTTGATGCTGCCGCTTGTCTCGCGTTGGATCGCGGTTTCGAGACTGTTCATCGCGCTGATCGCCGCGAAGAGCCTTTCTCCAGAGGCTTGCAGCGTCTTGACGTCGTCGGTTCGTGCTTGGGCGGCTTGGGCTTCCTGACGCGCGAATTCCAGGCGGCAATTGAACAACGCGGCATCGGCCCCGATCAGCAGGAGCGCGGTGGCGGCGCCGGTCCACAGCCAGCGGGTCAGGCGATTGGTCTGTCGGTCTTTGGCGACGCGCTGCGGCAATAGCCCCAGCACGGACAGTGGCTTTCGCTGCGCGACCGCATCGGCCATTTCGCTCCCGCCGGTCGCTGGCTTGGTGAAGTCGAATGCGGCGTACTTGGGGTCGCAATTCACGGTTAGGTGCAGTTCGTCTCCCATGACCGATGCAAAGCCGGGGATCGCGCTGCCCGGGCCGCAGATCATGAGTGAAACCGACTGCCGCTGATTCTCGGGCATCCCGAAGCGGAGCGACTGACGAAGCTCAACAATGAACCGCTGCAGGAGCGGCTGAAGCAGGGGAATGATCTGCGCCCCGGTCAGCCCGCGCTCCTGATCGACGACTTGATTGCGCTCGGGGAAGCCGTGCTCGTGCAGAATGGCCTGTGCGGATTTGCGATCGAGTTCAATGGTCTGGTTGCCGCTGATCGGCCGAAGCGGCCGGCGAAGGCTGGCGGCCAGCGCGTTGATCCCGATGCTGATGGGCCGGGCAAAGAGGATGTTGCCCGCGCCGCCAATGACAAAGAACGACCGATGTTCGCCGATATACAAATGCCCGATCGGCGGCTCGGAGGACTGCATCACCATCTTGGCAAAGCTGCTGATGATGACCGCATCAAGCGGCGCCGCCCAGCGAAACTTCAATCCCGCTTCCTCAACCATTTCGGCCATGGCGCCGATCGCATCATCGCGGTCGGCCGCCACCACAACGTGGTTCTGTCGCGGCGAACCGGAGGCATCGCGGCCCAGGACCAAAGCCTGGCAGCAGGCGACATCCAGCGGATAGGACAGCGAATCAGCGCAGGCAAGTATCGCGGCCTGCTGTGCTTCATCGGCAGAGCGAAAGTTCAACCCGGCGTACTCGGAACACTCAGTCGGGCTGCGATAGAACACGAAGGCCGGGAGCCCGTTGCCCTTCAACTCGGCCACGGCGGCTCGAACCTGTCTGGCGGCCCCTTTGACTGTTTCGGACCAGGCGCCGGTGTCGGCGTCAAATGCAATGTCAACGCGCCTTCCCGCGACAATGCGATCGCCATGACACAGCAGGATGTCAATGCGATCCAGGACCAGACCCAGTGCGATGGTCTTCGTCTTCACGGGGTAAAGCGGCCTCCCTTGTGTGATAATGTCGGCCTGATTGGCCTGTGACTTTTCTGATAATGCCGTCGCACGGTGGCTTATGGGCTCGCGAGGTCCGACGTTATCGGCAGGCGAATCGAAGCGCCAGTTGAACGCAGCTCTCAACCGCTTACGGTACGCGCCGGATCACGCACTCAGACCACCGAAGTTCGTCCGAGAAAAAAAGGGAATGAAGAATGCCAACGGCGATCGTGCTTGGCGCTGGAATGGTCGGATCGGTGATGGCTGCCGACCTCGCCGAAGATCATGAGTATCAAGTGACGGCGGTGGATATGCGGCCCGAAGCGCTGCGAGCCGTGTCCGCTCGTTCGAGCCGCCGGGTCAAGACTGTGCAGGCTGACCTGGGCGATCCATCGATCGTGCGCCGCATGGTTGGGCCATTCGACATCGTCCTGGGCAGTCTGGCCAGCGCCATTGGTTTTCAGACGTTGCAGGCTGTGATCGAAGCTGGAAGGAACTATTGCGACATCAGCTTCATGCCCCAGGATGCCTGGGAACTTGACCGAGCGGCGAAGTCTCGCGGGGTGACGGCTGTGGTTGATTGTGGTGTCGCTCCCGGGATGAGCAACATGATGGCCGGATACGCTGCGGCCTACCTCGATGAGTGCCAGCGGATCGAGATCTACGTTGGCGGACTGCCTCGCGAACCGAAGTGGCCCTACCAGTACAAGGCGGGCTTCTCCCCGCACGATGTGGTTGAGGAATACGTCCGGCCATCGCGGGTGGTGGAGCATGGCCGCATGGTCGTGAAGGAAGCACTGAGCGAACCGGAACTGATGGAATTCCCCGGCGTTGGCACGCTCGAAGCGTTCAACACCGACGGGCTGCGCAGCATCGCGCACTTCATCAAAGCCCCCTTCATGAAGGAAAAGACGCTGCGCTATCCCGGCCACATCGAGCTGATGCGCGTGTTCCGTGAAACCGGGCTGTTCAGTCACGAACCGATCGATGTGCGCGGCGTGAAGGTGCGACCGATCGACGTCACCAGCGCGCTGATGTTCCCAAAATGGACGTATGAGCCTGGCGAAGAAGACCTGACCGTCATGCGCGTGATCGTTGAAGGGCTCAAGCGCGGCAAGCGGGAACGAATGACCTGGGACCTCCTCGATTTTTATCACCAGCCAAGCCGGGCCACGAGCATGTCGCGCACTACCGCATTTCCGTGCACGATTGTGGCCCGTCTCATAGCCGCGGGGAAACTGAAGCAGCCAGGCGTGCTTCCGCCGGAAGTGGTTGGACGAGAGCCGGGCATGCTGGAGCACGTTGTTGGACAGCTGGCGCAGCGAGGCGTGCACTTTCGCCACACCAAGACAAATCTCGATGGATGATGTTCGGCGCCGGCCGATCCAAAATAGGTTGCCACGTTTCAAGAGCCGAAGTCTCAAGCGCAGACATTCGACTGACTACTCGACGCCGTCGGGCTGTCGCTCGCCAAGCAATCGCGGCGCCAGTCGCGCGTAGGCGATCGACGTTCCGATCAACAACAAACCGATCGCGGCAAACGAAAGAGCCCGCCAAATCAGATCGATTCCGCGCATGTCGATGAAGAGCACCTTTGCGAGCGTGAGCGTGAGCAGGCCCAGCCCGGCGTAGCGCGCCGCGGTGGCGCGCTTGACAAACCCAATCAGCACCAGCGCCACGCCGTACAACCCCCAGTACACGCTCAGGCCGGTTTGAAGCATCATCGGCCGATCAGCGAAAAGCCGATCGAGTTCGAGGCTCCCCAGCCACAAACCCATCGCGGCAATCAACGCGAGAAAGCCATGCAGGATTTGGGTGGCAGGCGGCTGCAAAAGCAGCTCTCGGATCGAATCGTGGCGAATCAGCAGGTGCGCTGACCACCCGAGAAGAGCGATCAGCAATACGCCGATTCCGAATTGCAGATTGAAAAGCACCGGCACGTCGGCCGGAGCCTGCCAGAGCCTCCAACTGATGGTGTCAACGCTCAGCCATGCGATCGCGGCGGCTCCCAGGAAGATTCCGCCGCTCTTGAGCAGCAGAGGCAGTGCGCGCCGCCAGCCGATGATCGCCATCACGAACCCGCCAAATCCCCACAACGCGGTCAGCCACAGCATGAGCCGTTGGGCTCCTGGCCAAGGAGATTGCCCCATTCCCGCCAGCACGCGGTCAACTTCGAAGCTCAAGGCGATCAAACTGAAGATCATTCCGGCCAGAGTCCAGCGCTGCGCCAGTTCGCTGGGCCGGCGTGTTGTACCATCGTCGACGTCCTCTCTTCGATCCTTTGCAATTCGATGCACCCACCACCCCAGGGCAAGGATGACCAGTGCGATCGCCACTTGCGCGTTCATCAGCGGTAGTTCTTGGGCGCCGCGCCATCCCGGCGAGAGTCGATTGAGCATGGCATCGATAATCAGCCATCGAACCACTGACGTGGCGAGCGTCCCGCCGGCAATCTCGAAATACTTCTGCCGCCAGCCGATCCGCGCCATCGCCAGCAACGCCGCAGCGCCCGCCAGCCATCCGGCGGTCACCGCCAGCTCTTCGAATTGCGTCTGGCAGAACAAGATCCACAAGAGCGAGCCGATGACCGCCAGCACCACGGGCATGCGATCCTTCGAATTGGGAACCTCGCGAACACGATGGGCGGCAACGTGGGCTGCCACCATCGCGATCAACAGCAAGATCGACCACCTGGTCAGGGAGACGGACCCGGCCGACCAGAATGGTTTGATCATCCCCGACGTGATCCACCAATCGATCGTGAGGATGCGGAAGAGCGCCAATGCTCCGACGATCAATCCAAACCAGGTCACGCCGCGCGAGGGCAGTCTCCGGCCGGCTTCAATCGCAGCCAAGGCCAGCGCCAGCCAGGCGACCGATTGCGCAAAGCCTTCGAATTGAAGCGCGATCGCGATGACGACCAGCGCGCCGGCCAGGGCCCAGAGGGCGACCGACAGCTTGTCAATCGCCTGTCGCGGCGGCTGGCGCAGGGCGTCCAGCCCCGGACCGAACTGCAAGGCAACGGCCATGCCCACGACGGCGATCATCGCCGTGAACACACCCAGCCAACCTGACACCGGCGGCGTCGCCGAGTACAGCAGCCAGCAGCCGGCCGTGGCGTACCCGGCGGTCGCCAGGATCACCGCCACGACATTCCCCAGCGGCGATTGCCGACGCATGGCCGCGTACACCGCCTCGCCCAGCACCATCGACCACCAGATGGTCATGAAGACCATCGCCATCTTCCATTCTGAGGAGTTGGAAACGAGCCACGCGAATCCGATCAAGCCCTGACCGCCGAGGGCCACGTACCGCAGCGCGCGAAAATGCAGGGGCACCGCTGCCGACAAGCCGAGCGAAACGCCCAGCAGCATCGTCAGGTATGCAAGCAGTTGCAGATCGTGAGTCGACGAGCCGCGCAGCAGAACGGGTGTGAGGTAGCCGCCGACGATCGAGAGCACGCCGATGGTCGTGAACCGCGTCCGCAGCGTGATGGCAAACCCGATGGCCGCGACGATCGCCATCAAGACAAACGCGACTTCCAACGACAGCAGATTGAAGTACTTGGAAGTCGCGAAGGCATCCAGATAGAGCGTACCCAGGCCTGCGCCGAACAATCCGACCGAGGCAGCCTTGCCGATGCGCCGCAGAGCCAGTTCACCGCCGGCGATCAGCGCGGCGCCGAACGCGGCGATGCCCAGGCATCGCAGTTCGGGCGAGAGCCGTCCCCACCAGCCCTTGTCGATTCCGACCATGATTCCGAAGGCCGCCGCCAGCACAACGGCAATTGCTCCGACCCAGGCCATTCCCTTTCCGCCGATGAACACTTCGATGGCGTTCTTCGATGCCAGCGGCGGTCGGCTTGGCGAAGCGCGTAGCTGAGTCGCCGTAGGCGGAGCAGGCGCCACATAGGCCGAGCGCATGGTTGCCGGCGCCACGCTGGGGATCAGCGGAGCCGAAATGGGAGCCGCTGCTGCTGGCCGAGCGGGCGGTGCAGCCGGTTGCGGAGCACGCGCGAATTCGGGAGGCCGCACTTGCTCATGAGGTTGTACGTATTGCGGTGGGGACCACGCTGGCCGTTGCACAGGCGGCGCGACCGGCGGGGCGGCGTTGATTTGGAGAATCCGCTCGATGCGCTCCAGCCGCGCCGTCAAGCGCGCCAGCTCCCGTTGCAGTTGCTCTTCGTCCATGCCGCCCGCCTCGATGTACTTATCGACACGATGATACAGCCTGAAGCAACCGGCGCCCGCCAAACGGGTCAAAATCGATCCACGCGCATCGCAGAAATGTCCAGCGAAGGCCGTTCGCCCAGGATGCACTCGCTGGCGAGCTGGCCCGTGATTGGGCCGTACGCGAAGCCGTATTTGGCGTGGCCGGTGGCGATGAAGACGTTGGCGGCGCGCGGCGCCCAGCCAATGACCGGCAGGCCGTCCGCCGTGCACGGTCGTAGTCCGCACCAACTGTTGATGATCTTGGTCTGATCGATGCCTTCCAGGTATTGCCGCGCGCCGGCCGAGAGCATGTCGACGCGCTTCTGCATCAGCCGGTGATTGATGCCCGAAAGCTCGACGGTGCCTGCCAGGCGCAGGCCGCCCGCCATGGGTGTGACCGCCACGTACGTTTCATTCAACACGCAGGCGACGCTCGGGCATTGCGGGGGCGCGGTGATGTTGACGTGATACCCCTTGCCCGCCTGCATCGGAACTCTCACGCCAAGTTTGCCCGCCAGCTCCATCGTCCACACGCCGGCCGCGAGCACGATGGTGTCGGCATCGATTCGACGGCCGTTGCTCGTTCGCACTCCGCCCACGCGGCCATTCGCCCGGACAAACTCAATGACCTTTGTCTGCTCGTGAACCTGCACGCCCATTCGCCGCACGCGATCGGCGAGCTGCCCCACAAACTTTCCGGGGTTGGCGAAACGGCTGTCGGTGTAATGCGCCGCGCCGACGATTTCCTTTCTGAACGCCGGCTCGCGCCGGCGCAGCTCGTCGCCGCCGATCATCTCGACGTTGAAGCCATGCTCCCCAAGCAAATCGGCTTCGAGCCGGCCGTGCTTCATGCCTTCTTCGGTTCGAAAGACATCAAGCCAACCGGTGCGGTGGTACTCGCACTCGATCTTTTCATCGTCGATGATCTGATCCCAACACTTGCCGGTGGCCCAGCCCCACTCGGCGAGAATTCTCATGCACTGGCGGAAATGTGCATCGGTGCATGCATTGCGAAAGTTCCACATCCATGCGATCAGTCCGAAGTCGATGCGCGGCGGCACATACAACGGGCTGCCCCGGTTGAGCATCCACTTGATCGTCTTCCAGACCAGACCGGGCCGCGGTAGTGGAGGATGGCCCAGCGCGATGATCCCCGCATTGCCCTTGGAGGCGCCTTCTTCCAATCGTCCCGATTCAAGTATCGTCACACGGTGGCCGCGCTTGGCGAGGTAGTACGCGGTGCAAACGCCCACCACGCCCGCGCCCACAATCAACGTCGAAGGCTCTTTCAATCAGCAGACTCCAAACAAAATCAAAGGCTCGCGTAGATTATGCTACGCGAGCCTTGATGTGTTCCTCGTCCAGTTTGTTCCAGCCGGGCAGGCGAGCGTGATCGCTTCCGCTAGCGGACCGATCCGCCCGCCTCTTCATACTTCTTCAGAGTTTCCTTGAGCTCCTGCGCCATCGCGTCGTTCTGCGCTCGTTCGACCGCCTGACGCTGGATCTTCACCGCATTGGTCAGGTCGCCCTTCTCAAAGTACACGCGCGCCAGGGTGTCGAGTATCGCGGCGTCTTCTTCGCCGGTGGTCTCGTTGGCCCGACGAGCCACCTTGAGGGCGAAATCGAGGTCGCGGTTGTGGACCTTCTGGTCATCAACGACGAACCACGCCACGGCATTGAGCAGCCGGCCATCATCCCAATTGGCCTTGGTGTACTCTTCGCCATAGGCATAGGCCTTTTCGGCATCGTCGAAATCACAAAGAAGCACTTTGAACTTGCGCAGCGCCGGCCCATTGGGATTGCGATCGAGTGCGATCATCGCGTCGAGGGCCTTGGTCGCCGCTTCGACATCGTTGGCTTTGATCGCGCTCTTGAGCGCTTCTTCGTGCGGCTTCATCCGCTCCCGAGCGGCCAAGTTCTTGCCAAGCTCAGTGCGCTTCTTTTCGGCTTGCGGCTCGAAATCTTTGGCAAAGGCAGCCCGATCCCATTCGCCTTGCACAACTGCCCGCAATGGCGCATCGATGACCTGAGGATGGCCGACCCATTCAACGCGACCGTCTTTGCCGACGATGAACGCGGTGGGAATGCCGGATGCTCCCACGCCATACATGTAGCGCTCGTGCACCGAGCGGTCCGGATCGGTGGTCACTGTGTATTCGGACTTGTCGTTCCAAGTTTTGGTTTTGTCTTCGGGATGGGCCGTGCACATGAACTTGAAGACCGTAGAGAGCTCTTCATCGCTCACGCCGATGACGCGGACGCCGTAATCCTTGAATTGAGCTTGTACCTCACTCAAATGGGGGATACTCGCGCGGCAGGGGCCGCACCAGGTGGCCCAGAACTCCAGCACGTACACGCGATCAGGCTGAAAGCGCGCGAGCTTGTCACCCTTGAGCCAGTGGGCAATGTCGATCTCGGGTGCGGCATCGCCGATGTGCAGTGGCGTAATAGTTGACGTTTGACCCCAGCAGGGGAGAGCGGCGCAGAGCACCGCCGCCGCGGATGTGAGCAGGCCTCGTGAAAGCATGACTGATCTCCTTCTTGATGTGTGGACAAAGGATGTACGCCGCATTGTAACGCGATTTGGCCGTCCTCAGGATGAATTTGCTTGAGCCGATCCCCACATTGTGAAGGTGATGATGTCATACAGCGCGTGGGTCGCTACCACGATCCCGAACCCGCGCACCACGTAGATCGCTCCAAAATAGAGCCCGGCGAGGAAGTAGAACACCGCTCCCGCCGTGCTGTTGAGCGGGTGGTACCAGGCAAAAGCGGCCGCGGAGACCGTTACTGCAATCGCTGCCCCAAGATTGTGCGAGGCGTTGCCCAGATCGACCAGGAGTGTGTGAATCACGGCGATCAGGAGCATCCGGAACATCAATTCCTCATACAAGCCGGCGCCAACGCTGAGGGCCCATTCAGAACCGAGATTCAGGTTGCCCAAGGTGGCCGAGCCCGCGCCGGTTGCCGCAAGGGCGGGAGTAACCGCCGCCGCCCTCAGGATGATCTGACCAATCAGCAGCAGCGGAAAGGCAAGCAGGAGCGATTCAACAGCCATCAGTGCAATGGCCGGATAGCTCACCCGCCACGGATCGCGCTTGAGAACGTGCCAGACCAGCAGTACGACCACGATCGCAATCCCGCCCAGGTAATAGCCGCTCACCGGCGCCACGCCGAAGGCTTCAAGGAACCGCAGCAACGTTCGGTGCGCGGTGACGGTGGTCACTCCGACGTCCGATCGAAGCAACAGGACCAGGCTGATCTCGTAGGCGAGGATCAGCGGCAGCAGAAAAGCGAGAATCTGCAGCGGCCGCTTGGACACGTCCAAGTATTCCGACAGTTGGGCCGGGAGCTGACGGTTCGGCCGTGAACGTCGGGTTCTGGGCATGTCGGAGCATCAAGGTCCAAGTGCCGGCAGCCGAGCACTCGAACGTGTGGATTGTCTGCAGCGACAAGAGCGGCGCAATGACCTCGCGCGTCATTCAGCGCTCAGCTCTTGGGCTTTTTCATCTCGGCAAGCCGGCGCGACAGGCGGCTTTTGCGTCGGGCCGCGGTGTTGCGATGAATCGTGCCGGTGCAGGCGATCTTGTCCAGCAGCCCGCAGGTCTTGCGGTATTCCTCTTGCGCGGCTGCCGGGTTCTGATCGTGAACCGCGGTGAGGAACGACTTGATCTGATCCTTGATTCGGCGCTTGCGCCAAAGATTGCGTGAATGCTTGACGGCGTCTTGACGGATGCGCTTCTTGGCTGATTGAGTATTGGGCACGCTGAGTTTTTCCTGACCGGTTGAATTTGAACGGGTATTATCGGGGGCGAGGAAGAAAAATCAACCAAAGCCGGTTTGACATCTCTGGCGCCGCATAACGTTGCCATCTGAGCGAACATCGGGCAGGCGCGATAGAATCACCTCAGAACCGAGCTGCGGGCTGAAGGAAGCTCGCCGGGCGAGTGTAGCTCAATTGGATAGAGCATCGGCCTACGAAGCCGGAGGTTAAAGGTTCGAGTCCTTTCACTCGCGTTACCGGGGGGCTGCCGACAGTCTGCGAAGCGATGGAGCTTGCCCGGACCAGCTTTTGGCAACCAACCAGGGGAAAAAACCGATATTGGAACGCCGCCCCAGTCGCCATCACGCAACGCGGCGCGCTTAGAATCCATGCCAACGATGACCCGAACAGCTCCCGCCAGCCCGATCAATCGCGCCGCGCGAATCCCAACCAAGACGCTCAGGCAGTGGCTGCGCGACATGCTGCTGATCCGTGAGTTCGAAGTGCGCTGCATGCAGGCGTACCAGAACAAGAAGATCGGCGGGTTCTGCCATGTGTACATCGGGCAGGAGGCGGTGGCAGTGGGGTGCACCGCAGCCGTGCGGCCGGATGATCCGATCATCACCGCGTACCGCTGCCACGGCCACGCCCTGGCGCGGGGAATGAAATCCAAGTACTGCATGGCGGAGCTCTTCGGCCGCATCGGCGGTTGCGCCAAAGGCAAGGGCGGCTCCATGCACATGTTCGACAAAACGCGCCATTTCTACGGCGGTCACGGAATCGTCGGCGCTCAGTGCCCGCTGGGGACGGGTCTGGCGTTTGCCACCAAGTACATCGATGAAGTGATCGAGGGCGGGCAATCAGGCAAGGTCACGCTTTGCTTCATGGGCGATGGCGCGCTGAATCAGGGCTCGTTTCACGAGGCGATGAACCTCGCAGGCATTCTCGACCTGCCCATCATCTTCATCTGCGAGAACAACGGGTACTCGATGGGCACCGCCATCAGCCGCGGCACCACGATGGGCCACGAGATCACGTCAAAGGCAGCGGGCTATGGCATGGAAAGCGCGGTCATCAACGGCATGGATGCGTTGAGTGTTTTCAATGGGATGAAGCCGTTAGCCGACCGCTGCCGTGAAACATCGCGACCCGTCTTCGTAGACATGCGAACGTACCGCTTCAAGGGCCATTCCATGTCCGACCCCCGCAAGTACCGCACCAAGGAAGAAGAGCAAAAGCACGAGGCGGATGATCCAATTGACCGCCTTGCAGCCCAACTGATCAATGATCAGGGCATGTCGAAGGAAGAGTACGATGAGTTGATCAAGGATGTCCGGAACGAGGTGCGCGAGGCGATGGAGTGGGCCGACGCGTCGCCGCCTCCGCCGTTGGAAGAGCTCTATACCGATGTGTATGTTGAGACATGGGGTCCGTACAAGGGGACCAGCCCGCCGATGATGTTCCTCGAAGAGCAAGCGGAGGCCGAGGCTCAGAAATCAGGGGCCAAGAGGCGACCGTGACGGGAGATGAGATGCTTGTGTCGAGTAGTGATGCGGGCTGAACCCATACATGCAACGTGAAATTGAATTTCGAGACGCCCTGCGTGAAGCGATGTCGGAAGAAATGCGCCGCGACCAGCGCGTGTTTCTCATCGGCGAGGAAGTCGCACAGTATCAAGGGGCGTACAAGGTCAGCCGTGGCATGCTGGAGGAGTTCGGCCCGCGGCGCGTGATCGATACGCCGATTTCTGAGGGAGGCTTTGCCGGCCTGGGAATCGGCGCCGCCATGATGGGGCTGCGGCCGATCGTCGAGTTCATGAGCTGGTCGTTCAGCCTGGTGGCCGCCGACCAGATTCTCAACAACGCGCCCAAGATGCTTTACATGTCGGGCGGCCAGTTCCGTTGCCCGATCGTATTCCGAGGCAACGATGGCGCCGGCGGCCAGCTTGGGTCCACTCACTCGTGGTGCGTTGAGTCGCTCTATTCCAACGTGCCGGGCCTGAAGATGGCGATTCCGTTTGACCCCTATGACGCCAAGGGCTTGTTGAAAACC
>JAKEEP010000014.1 GCA_022616475.1 Phycisphaerales bacterium
AGGCGTTGTTGAATGCCCGGCAGGTCATCGGGCACCGGATCGCCCTGGAGCACAGGAGAAGTTGCCGCCAGAGTCGCCCAGGTTTGCGCCAGGACGTGGGCGGCACGCTGCGCGGCGGGCACTGTTGCGGGGTCATGATCCTGTCCTATGAGCAAAGAATGTCGCCGCGCGTACGAATCGGCCAATGTGCGCACCAAACTCTCAATGGCAACCTCGGGTCGCGGCCGCAGTTTCAACGAGTGCTGAACCAGCACCCAACGGGCCTGGACGACCCACGACTCAGAACGGGTTTCCGGGAGCATGGCGCCGGTGTATTCCTGGATCATTTGCGATATCTGATCGGTGCTTGGGGCATCGGCGAACTGGTCGACCATTTGGAGCGCCACCACAGGCCCGGTTTGAAATTGCTCGATGAGGATCGATTGCGCGAGGGTTCGAACCTCCTGTGGCGAGCCACGGTAAAGCTCGTGAACGAACACTTGGGCATCAAGCGGGCCCAAGTCGGTGCCGGAGTTGTCGCGCATGGCATGCAGGGCGGCCATGCGCGCCTCGTTGTTCTTGCCGGCCTCCTGATAGGCGAGAGCGAAGCCGCCATCGCTGCCAATGGGCTGCCCGATTCTGGCTGGCTTTCCCCCGCCGGCGGGTGGTGACGACCCCGGAGCCCGCTTTTGGCCGGCCTGCTGGGCCTCGTAGGTCGCCGACTCAAGTTGCCGCATGACCTCGTCGGCCCGATTCAGTTTGTTGAGGGCGATTGCTTCTGCGGCCTCGGTCAGTCGGGCAGCATCAATCAACTGAAGCATCAGCGCCTCGGGCTTCCGCTCGAGAGGAAACTTCAGAATTTGCTCGCCGATCGCCAACCACCGCCGCGCTGAATCCTGATCCACGCGCAGGGCTTGTGACAGTGACTCAGACGATTCAGTCGGACTTGACACGGCGGGCCAAGCGGCGGCAAGGTCGTCGCGGACCCGCCAGCGATGACGTTGATCGGCATCAACGGGAATCACCAATGAATCGCGGAACCAACCCGCTTGGTCGGAAAGTGAAAGCAGACTGGTCAGCACCCACAAATCGTGCGCGGTGATTTGGGGCGAATCGAATGTGGCGATGACGTACTGCTTGACGATCGGAGAAGGATCCTTGAGGGCGGTGCTCAAGAGACGACCAAGCACGTTTGAGCTGGGCCCGGGGCGCGAAAGATCGGTGTCGGTCGCGAGAATGGCGTTGATCGCGCGCATGATGGAATGGTCGTGCTGCGGCCCCGCGCCGAGATGCCGATGGGAGGCGAGCCAGAGTTCCCAGAAATCGTCCATTCGTTCATCGAGTTCGATGGTTGCCACCAATTTGGGGACTTGCCGATCGAGCCACGCTCGCGCTGCCGTCTCGAACTCGGCGGGTTCGACAAGTTTCTCGTCCAACACGACTTCCAGTTGACTTCTCGCTCGTTGACTAACAACCTTCGGAAGCGTTGAGGCGTTGCTGATCTTGCCGAGCATTCCAGCCGACCACGAGCCTCGCCAGACATCCAGAGGTTCTCCGACGGTCTTGGGCGGGATAAACGCGTTCAATAGGCGGTCTGTGATCGAGGGAGTATCGGCAGCCGCGCGAAGCGATTCGGCGATCGCCTTGTCGACTTCGTTGAGCGTGGATTCCGGCGCCAGCGCCCAACCAGTCGCGATGGTATTGATCGCGAAGTCCCATTGGCGAAACACGGCTTCGGATGGTTGATCATCGGCGATCGCCAGCTTGCGCGAGAGCTCTTCGATCTCGGCGGCAATGGCCGATGAACGATCTGCGGCTTCAACGGCCTCAATGGGCAGGGCGTTTCCCAGGAACGTGGGCGTTGTCGGAAAGCGCGCCACCCGCGGCGTATCAGGAACCGAGGCAGTTTGGCTGGTTGACGGCCCGAGCGGCTGGGCGCCTGGGGCGGCAACGGCTCCTGTTGGTTGAGCTGTTGAGGGGGGGGCGGGTCGGCGAACCTTCGGAGCATCGGGCGCCATGATCCATCGAAGGGCGATAACGAACACCAGCACCGTGAGCAAGCCAAAGAGCACCGAAAGTTTGATGGTGGTCAACGGTCGGTCGCGGCGCAGTTCGGTGGCGAATTCGCCGGCCAATCGATCCAAGAGCGGTCCGGCGGTCAGCGTGGCGCGCGGCGGTGGACCGTAGCCAAGCGGCCGGCCAGCGGTGATTTCATTGACGCCAAGCCGCGCTCCGCCAGCGCGCGCATGTTCGCTCAGCCCATGAATGACTCGAATAAGGCCCTGCACACTGACGCCGTAGGTTGAGGCCAGAGACACCAGCCTGGCGCGACTCTGTGCATTCCACCCACCGCAACCGACAAGCACGGCGAGGACCAACCGATCGAAGGATGTGAGATTGATCGCCGGACGACGGGGCGCGGCGCTGGGCGCCGACGCCGCTTTTCGCGGGGGCGCCGTGGAGGAGTTGACCCGCTGAGCCGCCAACCGCAATGCCTGGCGAACGCGCTCGGCCGCGGCGGATCGTCCGTCGGGGTGCTCGTAGATTTGCGCCAAGCGGTCGCGCAGCGCCGCATCGATCTGGGCCTGGCTGCAGCGGCCCGGCGGGAGACCGAGCAACGCAGCCGGATCGGAGGCGTCATCGACATCGAGAAAGTGATGAATGGGGTCTGTAATCACGAGGCGTTGGCTGGATGCGTTGTGGCTGAGGCGGGCGCCGATGACGGCGCGCGAGATTCTGGAATGCGTTGATCCAGCCCCTTGAGGCGCGCGCCCCAAGGGTCGGGGCCATAGCCCGGATCCAATTGCTTGTGTTGGTTCATCACTTCTCGGGCTCGGGCCGGATCAAGGGATGCGAGCAGATCAATCATGCGAAACTTCGCCTCGTACCATGCCTCTGTATTCGGGGGAGTGCCCGCAGCCAGGCGGCGCCATCCCTCGAGGGCTTTGGATTTGTCACCCAATTCTTCGTGCAAGAGCGCCGAAGACCGAAGAAACCCGGCATTGGCAGGACGCTTCTCGAGCAGCTTCTCAAAAAGGAAAAGCGCGGCGCGACCCTTCTCCGGCTCGCCTGTTTGCCCCCAGACCGCCATCGAGGCTTCGGCAACCGCCACGTGGTATCCGATCGCCCCAGGCTCATCCAGGGCATCAGCCTTGTCCTTGAATTCGTGCAACACGCGCCCGCCATGACGAACCACCATCTGCACGGCGTTGTGTCGCGTTTCGAGTGAAGCTTTTGGATCTTTCCATTGTCGATGCGCGTGCTTGAACATGGAGCGCGTTGCGATGCGCGTCCAGATCGAGTTCTGATCGCGATTCCATAGATCCTCGCACACTGTGGCAGCGGCCTCGTTATCGCCGGCCAGCAGGCGCTCCTGCACGCGCCGGCAATCGATTTCATCCTCAAAGTCGCTCAGATCAATGCCGCGTTGGTCGCGCATCTCGCTCAAGGCTTCAAACCCGGCGCGGGCGGCATTGGCGCGATCAACGCCGGGCGTCAGCGCGACTTCCAATATTTGCCGGCAGCGAGCGATCAAGCGTATGGTTTCCGCGGGGTCGGCCAGGTCGATCGAGCGATGCTCGGCGCCGATCAGCGGGACCGCGACGGTCAGGAACTGATGAGCGAGGCTGAAACGATCCTGCTCTGGCGCGCTTCGGAACAGTTGATAGAGAATGTCTGAAGCGCGACGCTGCGCCGTGTTGTAGACATCGCTGGAGGGTGGAATCGCCAGAAGCTCGGCGACCGAATCGAGCGAAGGCGCGGTGGTGGCCACGGCGCGGCGCAGCCGCAGCTTGGGAGCTTGCGGATGCGAAGGGTATTGCATCAGGAACTTATCGGTGAGCGAGCCGAGTTGCGCGGCAATCGATGGATTGGGAGCCGACTGATTCAGTTTGTCCAGGCAGAAGACCGCCATCCAGAGCGCCTCGGCGGCAGCATCGCCGCTCAGGGCCGCGGAAACCTCCTCGAAGGCCTGCCTGGCATCGAGGTAGCGACTTTGGAAATACAAGCACCAGGCGATGAGCTGCCGGCAGGCTGCGGTGGCGCTGGGGTACTTGGAGGCATCAAACTCACCCACCGCGGCCTTGAGCATGTCTGCCGCTCGCTGATACTGCGCAAGGAGCTTGGGATCGAGGGTCGGGTTCTCATCATTGTGCGCCTGGCGCGCCTCCTGGTATGAGATGACGCCTTGCACGTACTTGAGCGCAAACCCGCTCTCGCCCAGGGCCTGGGTGCCGTAGCGGCGCGCCAAATCGAGCACCTGTTCAAGCTGACCTTGAGCGGCCAGCCCAGTGACCGCTTGACGCACAAGCTCTCCGGCAAGGCGGTTGCGCTGGGAGTTCTCCAAGCCGCGCACCGCGATCAGGCGCAGCCACGGAAGCGGCGTCGGCTGCCCCAACTCGGTTTGCTCATCGAGCAGGTCGCGAGCCTCTTGGTACTCATCGTTCTCGAGGTAGACCGCAAGCTTCCATCCAGACACCTGAACACGGATCGACTCAAAGGTCGATTCGTGCTCGAGCAATTCCAGCCAGGCGATGGCGGTGGGCGTCGCCGCCGTCAGCGACTTGCAAAGAGCCATGCCGAGAATCGATCGCGCAACAGCCTCCATCGAGCGGAGATCGACAGAGACGTCAGTCGGCTGGGGATTGGCCGTGTCGATCAAAAGCAATTCGGCGAAAAGCGGTTCGGCCACCCGCGCGTTGTCGGGGCGGTCGTTCAGCCACGATTGGTAGTACAGCGCCCAGGCGGTCACAAACGTGCATTGAGCGTAGAGGCTGCGGGCGCTTTCGGCGGCTTGGTCGACCGCGGCGGATTGCGCAGCGCCGGCGCGGCTGGTGCGACGCAACGCTGTATCGAGACTCTGCTTGAGGTGCTGCCGAAGCGATGTGAGCTGAGGGATGATCTGCGTGAGCGCGTTTTGCGCCGATTCAATCTCCTGTGGCGTGCTGAGGCGCAGTCGATGGTTCTCGGCGACCTTCTCGGCGTTGCGATAAGTCAGGCGCAGCAAAGCCAGCCGTAACTCATCGGCACTGTTGGCGGGGGCTTGCTCGAGCAAGCGATAGCTGCGCTGCTCGAGCGCGGCGCGTTGCGCCGGGTCGTCGGTGGACTGCAACAGGTCGGCGTACAGAGCCGCCAGGCG
>JAKEEP010000235.1 GCA_022616475.1 Phycisphaerales bacterium
AACCCGCTGCATCATGCCCTTGGAATACGAGGAGACTTTCTTATCGCCCCACTGGCTCATACCAACGGTTTCAAGCAGCTGGGCGGCACGGCGTTTGCGAGTGGCCCGATCGACTTTCGCCAGCGCCCCGTAGTACTCCAGCGCCTGGCGGCCAGTCAGATATCGCGGGAAACGGTGGTGTTCCGGAAGGTAGCCGACCTTGCCAAGAGTGGGCTTGTGGCCCAACGGCTGTCCAAGCAGCGTCCCGCCGACCTTCGTCGGTCGCACGACCGTCATCATGATCTTGACCAGGGTCGACTTGCCGGCCCCGTTGGGTCCAAGCAGGCCAAAGATCTCACCGCCATGGACCTGCATGGTCACGCCCCGCAAGGCATGCACCTTCCCCTTGTAGACCTTCTGAACGTCGTGAAGGTCGATGGCGAATTGACCGTTATCGGTACTCAAGTTGGAAAACTCAGGGGATCGCGGGAGTATGGGTCAGCCAAGCAGGTGTTTTCGGTCCGATTCCCATTTTGAACCGGCCGGTCCACGGAAGTTGGCATTCCACCAAGACGATACCAAATGGCAAGCGGGCCTGACTGGGCCGGTGGAAGTAATGTCGCGACTGCGGACATGGATCATATTGGCTTTGATCCTCGGCCAAGCCTTAGCGCTCATGGCCGGAACGCTGCTCTATTACCAGCCCGTGACCAAGGCTCCGATCGGAGCCCTGGATCGAATCTGGCTTGTTGGAGTGATTATGGGCGTTGCGGCGGCCATGTGGACCGCAGTTTTGGTCCGCCTGGTGCTCAAGGGGTGCGAAGCGGGCTTTGCCAGCGTCCGCCAGCAGCTGCGAGAGGAGATTGACCGCAAGTCGCGCCACCTGATGGCGACGCGCGATGCGGTCATCTTCGGCATGGCCAAGCTGAGCGAGTCGCGCGATGCGCAAACGGGGCAGCACCTGTTGCGGATCCGACGCTATGTCGAGCTGCTGGCCCGCCAACTGCGCGAGACCGTTCCCAGTCTTCGGGACCTCTTCACCGACGAGTGGATCGCCGACCTGGGCCTCAGCTCGGCGCTGCACGACATCGGCAAAGTCGGCGTTCCCGACTCGGTGCTGCTGAAGCCGGGAAAGCTCACGCCGGCAGAATTCGATCAGATCAAGCGGCATACATCGATCGGCGGCGATTGCCTGTTCGAAATCGAACAGCGATTGTCGGACTCCAATTTCCTGATGCTGGCGCGCGAGATCGCGTATGCCCATCACGAGTGGTGGAACGGCGATGGGTATCCGCTGGGTCTGCAGGGAACCAATATTCCGCTCTCGGCCCGGATCGTTGCGCTGGCGGATGTCTACGACGCGTTGACCACCAACCGGCCGTACAAACCGGCATTGGCTCATTCGGAAGTGGTGAAGATCATCCGCAATCGCCACGGCACGCATTTTGAGCCGGCGGTGGTCGATGCCTTCATGGCCGTTGAGCCAGAATTCGACCGGATGCGGCAGGAGTTGGCCAGCGAAGAGTCGCCGCGCGTACATGCGGACGCGGCGTAGGGGTTTTTTGAACCTTTCCAAGGGTGGCGTGGTACTCGCTGCCTTGGCGAGAACCACGCTGAAGCGGCACGATCGAACCGCGCCCGCGTGGTTCTCGTCGCGTTGGCCGCGGCAGGAGTGGATGAGCACGTCTCGACCGCGCGACGAGTACCACGCCACCCGAACATTGCTTTAGCCGCTACGCTTTGCGGCGATGGATCGGTCGTTGCAGGATTTTCTGCGGACTCTGGAAAGCGCCGGCGAACTCCATCGCATCAGCGCGCCGGTTTCGCCGATCCTGGAGATCAGCGAGATTGCCGACCGGCAGTCTAAGAGCGCGTGCTCGTCATTGAGCGCGGTTGCGCGTACGTTTGATCCGATGCACGCTGACCTGGGAGGCAAAGCGCTGCTTTTTGAGAGAGTTGATGGATGTGATTTTCCACTGGCGATCAACGTTTTCGGATCGTATCGCCGGGTGGAGATGGCGCTGGGGAGCGATTTCGAGGCGATCGCCAACCGCATTGCCCGGCTGAGCAAGCCGCAGCCGCCGCGATCGTTGGGCGACATCATTCGCAAGGCGAGGGAGTTTCTGCCACTGCTGCGAATCTCACCGAAACTTCGGAGCCGCGGGGGTTGTCAGGAAGTCGTGAAGCTTACGAGCCGAGGCGAGGTCGATCTGTCGCGCTTGCCGCTGATCAAGAGCTGGCCGCTTGATGGCGACCCGAGATCCGTCGGTGTTCCAATGACGCCCCAGCAAGCGGGGACCGCCAAGGGACAGGGCCGCTACATCACGTTTGCGGGGATGCACACGATCCACTACGAGGACCGCAACGATCCCAAGCCAGCGAGCCACAACATCGGCATGTACCGCGCGCAGCTCATCGATGAAACGCACTTGGCGATGCATTGGCACATTCATCATGATGGCGCTGCGCATTGGCGAAGCTGGAAGAGGGCGGGGCACCGCATGCCGATTGCGATCTGCCTTGGCGGGGAATCGGTGCTGCCGTATGCCGCGACGGCGCCGCTGCCGCACGGAATCAGCGAGTTGCTGATGGCCGGTTTCCTGAACGGGCGCGGCATTCCGATGGTGCGCGCGAAGACCGTTCCCTTGCGCGTGCCGGCGAACAGCGAGATCGTTATCGAAGGATGGGTCAGCACCGAGTGCGGCGAGATTGGTTTTGATCCCAAGTCGAGTGGCACAGGCGTCCCGCCTGTGCGATACGGCGAAGGAACAGGCGAGACGCCTGTTCCACTGGTTGAAAGCGGCCTGGGTCCGGGTGCTGTTCTCGAAGGGCCGTTCGGTGATCACACCGGGTTCTATTCGATGCCCGATCGCTACCCGATTGTTGAGGTTACGGCGATCACGCATCGGCGCAACGCGGTGTTTCCCGCGATCATCGTTGGTCCGCCGCCGCAGGAGGACTACTACCTGGGGAAGGCGACTGAACGGATTTTTCTGCCGCTGCTCAAGACGATCATTGCCGACATCGAAGATTATCACTTGCCGATGTTTGGCTGTTTCCACAACTGCGCATTTGTGAAGATCAAGAAGGCGTATCCGTTGCAAGCCCGGCGAGTTATGCATGCGATCTGGGGCGCTGGGCAGATGGCGTGGACCAAGTTCATTGTGGTGGTCGATGACGATGTGAATGTGCATGATGAAGTCGCGGTGCTGCGAGCGATATTTGAGAATTGCGAGTTCAATCGTGACATCGAAATAGTCAATGGGCCTCTGGATATTCTCGATCACGCGGCACCGCGGCTGGGAGCCGGGCACAAGTTGGGGATCGACGCGACACGCAAGGTAGTGGGGGAGGAGGTGAACGGGGTGCCGGTTGCCACGCGTCAGGCTTCAAGGCGCGGCGTCGGTCATTGCTGGAGGCACGATGGCGTGAAGACGCCTGACTTCGGTGCGGGGCGATGCGCGTTTGTGGCTGTCGACAAAAAAAGACCGGGAGACGGTGCTCGAGCGATCGAGGCGATTTGGAACAGTGCGCCGGAGGGGATTGCCGACTTCGTCATCGCGGTCGATTCATCCATCGATCTGGGTGATTGGCAAGCGGTCTTGTTCAATTGGTGCGCCAACACCGATCCGGGCAGAGATCTGCATCAGCGGGATCATCGAATCGGATTCGATGCCACGACGAAAATGAAGGGGGATGAGCGCCGAGACCAACCGGTTCGCGACTATCCGCCGCCACAAATCATGGATCATCTGACCAAGGCCCGCGTTGACGCACGATGGGGCGAATATGGGCTTGGCTGACGAGATTTGCCTCGTTGGCCAGAGGCTAATTTCCGATCCAAGCGCCCGATCCTAGTCGGCCCTCACCCTGCCCTCTCCCAGAGGGAGAGGGTTCTGGATAGGTTCTACTTGCCGGCGACACGGGCGGTGGGCATGTACTCTTGCACAAACTCCGGCTTGAGGAACAGGTAGTACAGTCGGCCCTCGGCGTATTGGCCGCCCGCCAGGATCTCAGCGGTGTTGCCTACGCCCATGAAGATGTCGGCCCTGCCGGGGGCTTGAATGGCGCCGCCGGTGTCTTGGTCGAGCATGTAGCGCAGGAATCTTCGCTTGCCGGTGCTCAACTGTACAGCTTGGGTGTCGACCAAAACCATTCCGCCGCGCGGATAGATTCTCTTGTCGGTCGCCAGGCTTGTTTCCGCGCACACGCGGACGCCCAGCGATCCAGCGGGCCACTTGTCGCCGGCATATTCCTTGAAGAAGACGTAGCTTTCGTTTCGGTTGATCAACTCCATCACTTTCTGTGGGTTGGTGCGATACATGCTTCGGATTGCAGGCAAGCTCAACTCATCTTCGTCGATCAAGCCTTCATCGATCATTGACTTGCCCAGACCGACATAGGGCCGGTCCGTCTTCCCAGCGTAGCCAACGTACATTTCCGATCCGTTGTCGAGGCGGACTTTGGCCGAGCCGTTGACGTGAATGATGTAGACCGAAAGCGGGTCCTCCAGCCAGATCAACTCAGTGCCGCCGAGCATCTTGGACTGCTCGATCTCGGCGCGCGTGTAATAAGGAACCGTCTGGCCGCTTGGTAGTTTCCGTCCAAGCGGCTGGCCGGTGGTGGGATCGGTTGCAAGGTCGGCAGGCCGCTTGTAAAGTGGATACGCGAATCGGCTCGACTTGGTCTTGCTCGCCGGGAAGATCGGCGCGTAATAGCCGGTGAACAGGACGATGCCCTCATCGTTGTAGCCGACCGATTCATACACATCGAACAGGCGCTTGACATCGCTCACGAAGGCGGCTTCGTCCGAAGACGATTCCAGAAGCTGGCCGAAGGCCATCAAGCTGGTCTGGGCTTGCTCATGGGTGATCGATTCGAACGGGAAGTGCCGCTTGCTCGATGGCGCGGCAAACCAGCTCAGGCTTTGGTCGATTCCATCGAGCAGGAGCATGTCTCGGTTTCGATAGGCTCCGCCCAGGTCGGGCAGCCGGTTCGGATCGGTGATCAGGCGCAGGGCCGATTGTCCGGGTCCCAGCTTGTGGGTGTAGTCGGGCCCGGTGGTCTTGTTGCTGCAACCGGCAAGGATGGGAGCAATTGATAACGCGACGATTCCAACGATTCGCTTCATAGTGAGCACCTTCAATGGCGGTGTGATTTCAGACCGCGTTCCACTGTGTGTCATCGGCTTTCAGGCACAATGAACCGGCAATATTTGGGGTCGTAATCCGTTTGCTGGACTTCATCGCATCGGGGCAGCGACTGCCCTAGAATGATGCAAGAGGGGGTGGCCCTTCGGCAGGAAACTTCGATGTTCAACAGCTTGAACGACTTGACAGATTCTCTTGGCGGTGTCGTGGCTTTCATGGGCATGCCCACGGGGATGGAGTGGATTGTTCTGCTCATTCTCGGCTTGCTGATCTTCGGTCGGCGTCTGCCCGAGGTTGGCCGCAGTCTGGGCAAAGGCATTGTCGAGTTCAAGAAGGGCATCCGCGGCATCGATGAAGAGATCGAAGAGCAATCGTCTGAATCTCCAAAGTCCTCGCGACGACACGAACTGCCTCAGCAGCAGGCCGATAGCGAGTTTGCTCAAAAGAAGAAGCCGTACGCCGCGGTCGAGGAAAGGCCAAGCGAGTGAGTGAGCGAGCGCTCGGGGCTTGAGTCCGGCGCGTTCATTTGGGGGTGCGTCGGCGGTGACGCTACCATCCGTTCCTATGTCGTTCGGCTTGCCGGATCGCGTGTTGGCCGAGGCGGTCATCGCCTGGGAGCGGATCGATCCGAATCTCCCGACCGATCATCGCGCCGATGAGGCGGCGTTGCAGGCAGGCGGCGACTTCGAGCAACGGGTGATAACCCGGGCCCGGTTGCTGAGCGTCGCACCAGCCTTGACCGATGCGCTGCGGCACGTGCGACAGGCCATCGCGCTAATGATTCTGGCTGGCATTGTCCTTGGGATGGGTGCGGGCGCCGCCACGGCTCGCGCTGCCCTTGGGTCGCCTCGTGATGAGCCGGCCAACTTCTTCTTTGCTCTGGGCACCGTTCTCGGCCCGCAAACGATCTTCCTTCTGTTCTGGCTGGGCCTGACGATCGTGAGTTGGCGCCGAGGCGGCGGACTTCTCTCAATCGCGTCGTTTGGCGGGTTGATCGTTCGGCTGGCCCAGCGGGTGGCGGCGCGTCTGCACAAGAATTCCCATCATGCCGCCGCCGTGGCCGCCATCAGCTCTGTGTACCTGCGCGGTTCAATCGGCAAGTGGTCCCTGAGCGCCATCAGCCACACCCTCTGGCTGGCGTTCAATATCGGCTGCCTCACCGTGGTCATCCTGCTTCTGAGCACCAGGCAGTACACGTTTGCCTGGGAAACAACCATTCTGTCAAAGGATCAGTATCGTCCCATTATCAAGGCCATCGCCGCCGCGCCGAGGTTCCTCGGGTTCGCGGCTCCAACGGATGACCAGATAAATTCGAGCCAGTGGGACACCGCGTCGGGCCGCTTCGCGCAGGGGCCGGAGACTCGCCGGGCGTGGTCAAGCTTGCTCGTGGGCTGCATCGTCGTTTATGGCTTTGCGCCGCGCCTCTTGCTGGTGGGTTGGTGCCTGGGGCAACTTCGACAAGCGCGCCAGCGATATCGGCTCGACACCGACAGTCACGAACTGTTGCGCCTGCAGTCGAGGTTGATGCCGGTCTCGCATCGGCTTGGTTTATCGGTGTCGCCGGCAGGGAACGGTCATTCACTGCTGCCTCACGTCCGCACCCAGCACGAGCAACTCCTTCGCCAACGTCCGTTTGACTCGCCTGCCATTGTGGGCTTTGAGATTACGAGCGGCGGTGCAGTGGTCTGGCCGCCGCCGGTTCATGCGGTGCGCTGGCTCGACCTGGGCTTTGTCGAAGGTGGCGATGATCAACGTCGGGTACTGAAGCAAATTGCTGATGCGCCCAGCCAACCAAGCGCCATCGTCGTTGTCTGCAATTTGACGGCCACTCCCGATCGTGGGAGCGCGGCGTTCTTCGCGGATTTGGGTCGCACGGTCGCCGCGCCGCTCTCGGTGCTGTTGACCGGGGGCCAGGCCATGCGCCGCCGGTTGAGCGACCCGATCCAATTGGAGCGACGCATCGCCGACTGGCGCACAACGGCAGTCGATGCCGGCGTCGAGTCGCAGCGCATCATCGAACTGGATCTCGACCACTGGACCAATGCGAGCTCGGCGAAGCTGGCGACGTTGCTGGATTCGCAGGGATCCGCCGTTGGTCGTGCGGCGCAACGTCAAATCGAGAACGCCTTCGAGCTCATTGCCTCCAACGCGTCCCATTGGAATGCCCGAGGGGTGGCGGCGACCGCTGCGGAGCAGGCAGAGCTTCACCGGCAGATTGGCCGGCTCTATCGCG
>JAKEEP010000236.1 GCA_022616475.1 Phycisphaerales bacterium
GATGGACCGAGCGTGACTTTGACAGCTTTGGCGAGTTTCTGAATGCCCTTGAGCATGCGCTCGCGGGCGTCAACGTCGTAGGCGATTTGCTTTGCGGCCATATTGGGTTCCTTTGATATTTTGCTTGATTCTGAGATTAACCACAGAGATCACAGAGGGCACAGAGGAGGGAATTGGATTTTGGGTCAAGGGCAACGCGTTCGCTTCTGCTTGCGGTTTGCATCATTCTTGTTTTCACTCTGTGTTCTCTGTGCTCTCTGTGGTTTCACTCGGGGGTTTCATTCTGAGATCATCCGATTTCGACCCAGGCGATTCGCTCGGCATCGATGAGATACTCGCGCGAGCCATCGGTCAGCTTGACGATGTTGTCATCCTCGGCCGGGACCAGCAGCGCACCGGCGATCACGCACGGGTCGGCGTGATCGAAGCGGACTCGAACATCGCGCTGGCCGTTGAGCTTGGCGAATGCCGAACGAAGTTGGTCGGTGGAAAGCGGCATACGAGCGGGTTATTCGAGGTCGGTGCGCACCTGGTAACAAGCCGAAACGTGAGCGGCGTCGAGCCAGATATAGTTTTGCCTGGTGGTGATTTTCAGTCCCGACGAGGACGGAAGCTCCTGGACGTCGACGACGTTGCGAAGCTCGACCGGCTGGCTTTCGCCGAGCATGAGGAGATCGAGCTCCTTGGTGGTGCCTTTGATTTCTTTGAGGATGGCGAGCAGTGGGCCGCGGTCCATGGGAGTTCCTTGTTGGGGGAATTAGTCTTTCTCGATGACGCCGAGGATGTCGTCCTCGGTGAGAACGAGCAGTTCTTCGTTATCGATCTTGATTTCGGTTCCGGAGTAGGAGGTGAAGATGACGCGGTCGCCCTTCTTGACGGAGAAGGGGATGTACTTGCCGGTCTCCTTGTTGAGGATGCCGCTGCCCAGGGCAACGACCTTGCCTTCCTTGGGTTTGTCTTTGGCGGACTCGGGCAGGTAGATGCCGGAATCGGTTTTGGTTTGCGCTTCGGCGCGCTTGACGAGGATTTTGTCGCCGAGGGGTCGAACGTTCATTGTTTTGGTCTCCTGTATGGTTGCTAGTTGTCAGTTGTTCGTTGTTCGTTGTTCGTTGTTCGTTGTTCGTTGTTCGTTGTTGGCTGTTGTTGGGCTAGGCCGGCCAGATGTCGGAGTAGTGGCGGCGGAGGATGCGGCGAAGGACTTCGAGCATCGCTTCAAGATGAACGGGTTGATCGAGCACTGCGAATGCACCTTCGCGGAGCGCTTCGGCCAAGGTGCGGGCGCTTTCGCGTGTGGCTGGTTGAGGCGGGCGAACGACGACAGTTGGGGGCGGCGCCTCGAGACGGCGAAGCAGTTGGAGGATTCGTGGCCCAGCTTCGGCGAAGATGCGGTTGCCGGCTGATGGATCGGGGTTTGGTGTCGGGCGCTGCAGCGGCACTGACAGATCAACGACCGCGATGTGAACGATGACGGATTGGATGACCTCGGCGGCTTCTTCGCCGGAGCTGGTTTTGATCGTTTGGATGCCTAGGGGGGCCAGAAGCGGGGGCATCTGGTCGAAGGCCGTGTTTTGACGCCAGGTGGCGCAGGAAAGGAGGAGGTTCAGCCGATTGCGGGGGTCCCGGAGGCGCGCCTGGCCGGTCCCGCCGGGTCCGCGAGGCGCGCTTGGGCCGCCGGGCGTTTGGCTCGATCGATCGGGATGGTTGGCGCGCGGGATCATCGTGCTGCTGAACAGGTTGCAACAGGCATGCCGGAAATGGTTATCCCTGGTAAGGCTGCGGAACGTTCGAATTCTGTGGGCGTCAAGCCGGCGAAGTCGGCGTTTCTCGGGGTTTCTGCTGACAGCGGTGGAGTTGGTGGCCGAGAAGTCTGCCAAATTGGCGGGCCGGCGTTGCAGGGGTGATCAGCGGCTCCTGCTCGGGAAACGGCGGCTAAACTGGCCGTTATGACGAGTGCAACCAAAGAGGCTCAAGGAAGTGGCGCCGTGACGCAGGTTCGAATTGCTGATGCGCTGGCGGGGCGGACTGCGGTCGGGTCGGCGGTGAAGATCAAGGGGTGGGTGCGAACGCGGCGGGATTCGAAATCGGGCGGCGGGCTGTCGTTCATCAACGTGCACGATGGATCGTGCTTTGATCCGATTCAGGTTGTGGCGACGACGGCGTTGGAGAACTATGAAAAGGATGTGCTGCGCATCACGACGGGGTGCGCGGTGATCGTCGACGGGACGCTGGTGGCTTCGCAAGGCAAAGGGCAGGCGGTTGAGATTCAGGCCACGAAGATTGAGGTGGTCGGGTGGGTGGATGATCCGGACACCTATCCGGTGGCGGCGAAGCGGCACACGTTTGAGTATTTGCGCGAGGTGGCGCATCTGCGGCCGCGGACCAATACGTTCGGGGCGATCGCGCGGGTGAGGAATTGCCTGGCGATGGCGGTGCACCGGTTCTTTCATGAGCGCGGATTTTTGTGGATTCACACGCCGATCATCACGGCGAGCGATTGCGAGGGGGCGGGGGAGATGTTCCGTGTGAGCACGCTGGATCTGGTGAACTTGCCGCGGAAGGGGAAAGGTGGGGAAGGGCGCGCGAAGCCGCAAGCGGGGGATGGGGAGATTGACTACACGCAGGATTTTTTTGGGAAGGAAGCGTTTCTGACGGTTTCGGGGCAGCTCAATGTGGAGACGTATTGCTTGGCGCTGGGGAACGTGTATACGTTCGGGCCGACGTTTCGGGCGGAGAATTCGAATACTTCGCGGCATCTGGCGGAGTTCTGGATGATCGAGCCGGAGATCGCGTTCGCGGATTTGAATGATGATGCGGATTTGGCGGAGGATTTTCTGAAATACATCTTTCGGGCACTGTTGAACGAGCGGCCCGACGATATGGCGTTTTTTGCGCAGCACATTGATAAGGGGTGTGTGCAGCGGTTGGAGAAGTTCGTTGATTCGAGCTTTGAGCGCATGAACTATGGCGATGCGATCAAGGCGCTGGAGTCGGCGACCGCCAAGGGAAAGAAGTTTGAGTTCCCGGTGAAATGGGGGACTGATCTGCAGAGCGAGCACGAGCGGTATTTGACGGAGGAGTTGGTGGGGCGGCCGGTGGTGCTGATGAACTATCCCAAGGAGATCAAGGCGTTCTACATGCGGTTGAACGATGATGAGAAGACGGTGGCGGCGATGGATGTGCTGGCGCCGGGGATTGGGGAGATCATTGGCGGGAGCCAGCGCGAGGAGCGGTTGG
Organism: Phycisphaerales bacterium; assembly: GCA_022616475.1. GTDB lineage: Bacteria > Planctomycetota > Phycisphaerae > Phycisphaerales > SM1A02 > JAKEEP01. The sequence continues at coordinate 3,235 of JAKEEP010000236.1, forward strand.
ATGTGCTGGATCGGCGTCTTGATGAGATGAAGCTGAACAAGAAGGCGTACTGGTGGTACCGGGATTTGCGGCGGTATGGCACGGTGCCGCACGCGGGGTTTGGGCTGGGGTTTGAGCGGACGATTATTTATGCGACGGGGATGGCGAACATTCGTGATGTGATTCCGTTTCCGCGGACGCCGGGGAATGCGGAGTTTTGAGTCAAAGGACTCTTTGCCGCAACACTAATGAGATTCGTGATTCATGAATGTGTTGACAGGAGTGAAGTGCAGGTGCGTGTTCCACCGGTATTTCGAGGCGTGTTGCCGCTCGCACTGGCGCGCCTTGCGAAGTCATCCATTCGCCTGCAACTGATCGTGTTTGGCAACAACGACCAAACGAGGGGTGGTGGTATCAGCCGATGTTCGTCGCGCCCTGAAACGCTTGGCCGGGCGCGGACCTGGAATCGCGGTCGCGAATGATTTCACGTTGGAGGCGGCCGCGTTGTTACGCGAGACTGGATTTGCCGTAGCGGGATGTCGGAATTTCGATTGGACGGATGAGAGCTACAGGAACATCCGCCAGAAACTTCGCCGATAGCAGAACCAATGAAGCGCCGCGATCTTGAAAAGCATCTTCGCCAGCATGGCTGCGTCTTCCTTGAACACGGCGCTTGACACGACACGTGGTTCAATCCGGCGCTGCAACTGCAGTCATCAATTCCCCGACATGCGGAACTCAACAAGATTGGCACTGTTCGAGCGATTTGCCGTGAGCTCGGAATCCCGATGCCAAGGTTTCGCTAGCCCCGATCAGGCAGACCGGGCGCGGCGCTGCTGCTTGAACATCCTAGCGTAGCCCTTGCGGAGCACTTTCAGCGCATCGCGAGCCATATCGAACGCCTCGGAAATAGTCTCGGCTTCGGTCACAAGGCCGGGGTGCATTGGCGATGTAACGGTGTAGCCTCCGGCCCTGTCCTCTTCGAGAGTAAGGAGGAGCTTGCCGTCGCTGACGTTGTATCGCTTGGCCATAGCTCACGATTCTATTGACACCCGTCAAGGGTTATCAAGGGCCTAGAAGCACTGAGCACATTTCTTGGCGGCATCAAAACGGAATATCATCCTCGCCCACCTCTCCGCCGGCGTTTTCGATGCGCTCGTCCTGGCGCGCCAGCAGCTCGCGCCAGTTGGGGGGTAGCGGGAATGGCTCGCGCTTGGTTTGCGGTGGCGAGACAGAGCTCCGATCGCCCGTCGTGCGCAGGCCCAAGCGGTGTTCGATCTGCATGGCAGTCTCGTGGCTCAACTCGTCGGCGGGCTCATCTGATTCCTCCGGCGAAGGCAGAAGATCATCGAGCGGAATCGCACCTCCTTCCTCCAGCGGGCCAAGTCCCGCCATCGCTTTCTGAATGCGCTGACGGTCGGCCGTGATCTGGTCCTCCACAGACTTCGAACCTTCCGTCGCGCCGCCCGCGAGGGCCGCCTCCTCCGCGGCCGATGTTGCGGGCAGCGGATGATCCTTCTCCCACTGTTCGATCTCGGCTCGCACCTGAACGCAATCCTCGCACTCGCAATCGTCCTCGTGATCTTCAACCCATTCGCCCTGGAGCGCCCCATCCTCGGCCACGTAGTTCGGATCGGTGGGAAAGATATCGAACATGAATCCGGCGCCGTCGCAGCCGGGGATGCCGCATTCCCAGAATCCGCGAACCGCGCCATCGCTATAAGCGCGCACGCGATACGCCATGCGCCAACTGTCGTATTCCTCGCCGCAATGCAGGCACGCAACCAGGGTCGATTGCCGCGGCGGCTTCATGCAGTCCTTGAGCGCTTCGGGCGGCAGATCATCGTCGGTTAGGTGAAACTCGACGTAATCCTCATTTTCTTCGTGGGCCATGGGGCCTCCCATCACTGCTCGCAAAGCGGCGCGACGCAGCCACTCGAGAAGGTACCATGGTCAAGCGATTTCCAAAAGAGGGCGCGCGCGTAACACGGAAATGAGCTTCGCCGACCGACTCATCATCAAGCCCGGCAGCAAGGTCAATCTTGCCAAGCACGATCCGGACGAGACGTGCGGGTTCGACAAGGATGAGGCCGAGTCGAGGCTGGACGCGCATCGCAAGAGATTGTTCGAACTGCAGGAACTGCTTTACGCCGAGAACAAGCACTCGCTGCTGGTGGTGCTGCAGGCGATGGATACGGGCGGGAAGGATGGCGTGATCAGGCACGTCATGACCGGGATGAACCCCATCGGCGTGCAGATCACCTCGTTCAAGAAGCCAACTCCCGAAGAGCTCGATCATGACTTTCTGTGGCGGATTCACAAGGCCGTGCCGCGCATCGGTGAGGTTGGTGTGTTCAACCGCTCGCACTATGAAGATGTGCTGGTGGTTCGCGTTCACGAGCTTGTTCCGCGAAAGGTGTGGAGCGACCGCTACGAGCAGATCAACCAGTTCGAAGAGTTGCTTTCGTGCAACGGGGTCACGATCGTGAAGTTCTTCCTTCACATCAGCAAGAACGAGCAGCTCGAACGGCTGAAGGCAAGACTTGAAGATCCGAGCAAGCACTGGAAGTTCTCACACGGCGATCTGGACGAGCGCAAGTTGTGGAACGACTACCAGCGCGCCTACCAGGATGCGATCAGCAAGTGCAGCACTGAGCATGCGCCGTGGTTCATCATTCCTGCAAATCGAAAGTGGTTCAGAAATCTTGCAGTTGCGGAAGTTCTGGTGGAGACGCTGGAAGGATTGAAGATGAGGCATCCGAAGCCGGCGTTTGATGTTGCGAAGGTGGTGTTGGAGGAGTGAAGGGGAGGAAGCGACGAAGCGACGGAGGGACGAAGCGACGGAGGGACGAAGCGACGGAGCGACGGAGCGACGGAGGGACGGAGCGACGGAGGGACGAAGGGGCGAAGCGACGAAGCGACGAAGCGACGAAGGTGGGGGCTATGATTTGTGATGCGTTGCAACATTGATGCCAGAGGGAAGGCAGTGCGGCTGCGCGTCGGGATCGCTGTTGGCCTTGTTGGTCTGATCCCACTCCTGTTGTGGTCGTTGGGCGTTCTGCGGCTGGAGTGGGTTGTGGCCGTTGCGATGGCGCTGGTGATCGGCGGCGGGTTCATGATCTTCGAGGACTGGGCCGGCTGGTGTGTTGTGCGAGCTTTGGGGATTCGCACGCGTGTCTGACCCGCTCGCATTCCAAATGTTGCGTCTTGTCAATTCATGATTTCCTGGCTCCGAAACCGTCGCCGGCGCAAGCTACTGGAACTGCCGTTTCCAGAGGGGTGGGAACGCCATCTGCGGCGGAATGTTCATCATTACCAGGAACTGTCGCGCGAGGATCAGGCGAAGCTGCGCGATGATCTGCGCATCTTCATTGACGACAAGTTCTGGGAGACGGTGGATGGACTTGAACTGACGGATGAAATGAAGGTGACCATCGCAGCTCAGGCGTGCTTGCTGACTTTGCGGATGGACGATCACGATTACTTCCGTGGCGTGCGCACGGTCATTCTGTATCCGAATCCGTTTCTGAACCGGCATCGCGGGCATGGGCCGGGGGGCATCGTGAGCGAAGGCGGCATCAACAGCGGCCAGGCATGGTTTCGCGGGCCGGTGATTCTGTCGTGGGCTCAGGCGCTGGCCGGCGGGCGCGACATGACCGACGGCCGGAACGTCGTGCTGCATGAGTTCGCACACGCGTTGGACATGGCCGATGGCCTGGTGAACGGCACGCCGCCGTTGAGCGGCGGCGAGCAGTCGGCGCGGTGGTTTGAGGTGATGACCGATGAGTATCAGCGCCTCATTGAGGCTTCGCGCCGCGGTGAACCAACGCTGCTGGACAAGTACGGCGCGACGAATGTGGGCGAGTTTTTCGCCGTCGCGACCGAGTGTTTCTTCGAGCGCGGCCTGTGGATGCGGCATTTGCATCCGCGCCTGTACGAAGTCCTGCGCGAGTATTACCAGCAAGACCCGGCGGCACGCGGCGTGGGTCAACGCGTGTGAAAAGACAAGCCCGCCAAACGGCGGGCTTTGAGATCACGAGTGGAATCGACTGGCGCGCTCTACGACTTGATGACCTCGAACTTGGTGGCGATGAAGTTGTCGCCTTCGATGCGGCCGGAGACGATCGCCTTCTTGGCCGCGGTGCAATACTCATGTGCGTTGATGTGCTCGGCGCCTTTGGTGACAAGGTAGTTCTTGCCATCGATCTTGACTGCGAGCTCGCAGCCTTGCACGCCGGTCATGTGAAACACGCAGCCTCCGCACGCGACATCGACGGTCTGGTTGCTGATTGTCCTTGAGGACATGGGCTTTTCACCCGTGCCAGGACTGTCGCCAAGGGAATGTTTGACCGGGGCAATGGGAAATTCGGTCACGTCTTCGGTCTTGATGACGCTGCCGGTCTTGCCATCGATGTCGACGCGAGTGATCTTGTCGCCGACCATGCTGTAGGCCTTGAGCGTGACGGCGTCTTTCTCATCGAGGGCGGGAACGATGCTGAGGACTTTGCCCTTGGTTTGTTTCTCAGCGGTTTCGATCGCCTTGGGGAGTGTGAGCTTGCTGGCCTCGAGCGTCTGAACGATGGTCTTGCCATCGGCAGCGCATTTGCCGCAGTGGGCGTACACGGGGTAAACGATGTACGCCGCGATGCCAATCAGCGCGGCTGATAGAACGAGCACTTTCCTTTGTTTCATGAGACGTCTCCTTATCTAGGAATGGGAACCCGGGTCGTGGGAAAACAAGGACGTTTTGGCGCAGGCTACATCGGGCCGGAATGGCCCGTCAAGCCTCGGGGGTATGAATGCCCTAGGGGACGCGATTCGGGTGGTTTTCCTAGATTGAGGGCATAGACGATAGAATGAGGTAGTTACGGATGTTGGTGGACTGTCATGTGTGTGCTTCGGATCATGCTGGCCGCTCATCTGGCGATCTGGACGCCAGCGTGGTGTTGCTGCATGATCAAGGCGGCGGCGGGGGAGATGACCGGGGTGGCGACGGTCGGATGCGTGGGCGGGGGTTGTTGCAGCCAGAGGATTGCGGCCCGGCGTCCGGCGCAGCGTGACTCATGCTGTGCCAAGCGAGCGCGGGAGACTTGCTGCGAGGGCGACGCCGACGGTGTTACCGGCGGTCCGATCGACCAAACGCCATCGTCGTGCAGCTGCCACAACGAGCTGAATGATGTCGTGCGGCTGGATACGGGGAGCCGCGTCAGTGTTCCGGTGTTGACGGTTGACATGCACGCGGGTCTTGTGTTTGTGAATCATCAAAGTTGCGGCGGCGTTGAATTGCACTGGCGCGATTCCGCGGTCGGCCTGCGGGAGCACCCGCCGCCTGCGACATTGTTGGAACAGCGCTGCCAGTTGATCATTTGAATCGTTGCCGGGCGCGCGATGGCAATCATCGCGTCGCTGTTGCTGCGCCGATGATGGCGCGGCGAGTCTTCGTCCCACTTGTGCACGATTTGAATGATTGGAGTGAACAATGCGATTCTCAGCACTTTCGATCTGCATGTTCTTGATGGTTTCGGTCTTTGCCATGAACGGTTGCGTACGTCAGGGCTCGATCGGCGCTTCGCTGGCGGCGTTGTCCAACGAGGACCGGCTTCCGCCGGATGAGCGATTAGAGCCGGACACGGCGCTGCTCTGGGTGCGCGGCATGGGTTGCCCGCAATGCGCCAACAACGTTGATGCTCAACTGATGAAGGTTGAAGGCGTTGAAAGCGTCAAGATCGACATGGGCAGCGGCAAGGTGACGGTGAGCCTGACTCCCGGAAAGCATCCGACGCGCGATCAGTTGGCCAACGCCATTGATCAGACGGGATTCACGCTTGTGAAGGTTCAGATGCCCAAGGATTGACGCTGGAGGCGCGGGGCTTGAGGTTCGTCGTGCTACTGGGCGACCTCAGGCCCCCGGACGGGAATTTGATAGACCTTCAGGAGAGATCAGCCGTGTTTAGAGCCAGACCCTTCATCGTTGTTATTGCGATCACCCCTTTTGGTGTGAACGAA
>JAKEEP010000237.1 GCA_022616475.1 Phycisphaerales bacterium
ACTCACCCTCGTGTGCGCTTGTGGGTGCAATCTAAGCTGATCCTCAGCCGTCTCCGCACAGGACTCCGCATGCCAACACTGCGGCATCACGCATAATCCTCTGACGCGCGCGGCTCGTGACAGAAAGTTCGAAACCCCTCTAGTACCGCCAACGCGCGCCATTTCGCTCTTAGTCATCCACCATCTCGATCGCGATCGGCACCGTGCGCTCGATGGGCAGGCCGTAGTACGCATCCAGATCGGGTTGATTGAGCGCAGTCTGGCGATCGGGAACCAGGCGCACGCGGATGTCTGTGACCTGACCTTTTTTCACCGCCTCAAGAAGCTCAGCAGGCACTCCGGCCGAGGCGCGGCTGTGCTTATTGGGTCCAACCGCCCGGTTGAAGAGCAGGTCTGCCAACTCGACGATCACTTCGCCGTTCTGCGGCGAAAGCAGTTGCAGTCGGGCCGCCAAGGGTAATGAAGTGCCGTGGGAAAAGACGATGCTCAATACGTCGTCAGGCAGCAACGCGATTGTTTGGAGTTCAAAGGCATCTTCTACCTGCGCGACGACTTCGGGATCGGTGATGGCCAACGGGTAGTTTGCGGGAAGGGCAGGCAGGACGACAATCTGCTTGGTTTCCGTCCGCGTCTGAGACCAGATCGGATTGGGGAGTTCCTTCATCAGGGGCGCACCGAGGACCTCGGGCATGTCTTTGAGCGAATGCGCGCTGAACGTCGTGACGGCCTTGAGTTCCACGATCGCCGGCGGCTTGAGCTGCGGCGCCTTCGAGCGAAGGTCGAGTTCTCCGGCGATCAGATTGATTTCGGTCGAGCCGTTGCCGTAGCCAAAGGAGCTTGGTACGCGGCCGACTTCACGATTATCGAGGTAGAAGGTCGTGTTGACACGAATTCGGACTTGGCGATCGTGCATCGGCATGCGCAGTCCCAGGTTATGCGCCGCCGAGAATCGATGATCCAATCCGCAAAGTTCGCGGGCCGCAAGTTTGGTCTTGACCAGATTGGAGAAGAACAGTTCGCGCTCTTCAAACGACGTCTTTCCGCTGGCAACGCGGTCGAGGAAGTCGTGGTAAAGCTGCTGCACTCCCGCGCCGTCGTGCCCCCAGTCAGCCTTGACGACGGCAACGACGTTCTGCCACCGGGTCTGCTCGGCCAGGGTGCGATTGCGAGCCCAGGCGGCATACGACAAGCCGGCGATGAGCGTCAGTGCAACGGCGGCGGCGATCGGCCACTTGCGCCGCGCCATCGCCTTGTGCAGCACGTACCACACGCTGTCGCGCTTGGCCTGGATCGGCTGGCCCTCGAGGTAACGGCCAATGTCGCGTCCAAGCTCGCCGGCGCTCTGATACCGCCGCTCGCGCTGCTTGCTCAGGCACTTCAAGATGATCGTTTCGACCTCATTGTTGATGTGCCGCCGCAGCGTGCTGGGCCTGATCGGCTGGGCGTTCAGGATGTTCTCCAGCACGTCGCGCATGTTGCCCACAACCACGTATGGGAAGCAACCGGTGAGCATCTGGTAGAGAATCACGCCCAGCGAATACACGTCGGAGCGAATATCGATCTTGATGGGACTTCCCTCGGCCTGCTCGGGGCTGGCGAAGGGCAGGCTGCCCACGAACTGGCCCGTAACAGTCATGATTTGTGGCCGCTCCTCGCCGGTCATCTGGCCGGTGGCGACTTTCGCCAGGCCAAAGTCAAGGATGTGCGGCTCGCCATTTGAATCAACGATGATGTTGCTGGGTTTGAGATCGCGATGAATCACGCCACGCAAATGCGCTGCGTTCACCGCCTCGCAAATCTTGGCGAACAGCCGCAGCGTCTGATCGATGGCAAGCTGCCCGCTGGCCATGAACGCATCCAGCGGCTGGCCCGAGATGTAGTCCATCGCGTAGAAGAAACAGCCGCCGGCGGTTCCGCTGTCGTGAATGGCGACGATGTTGGGATGCTGGAGCTGGCCGAGAATCTGCACCTCGCGCTCGAACCTGGCCTTGTCGCGCGCGTCGGCCAGCGGTCCCTCGCGCATCACCTTGATCGCAACCTTGCGCCTGGTGGTCTTCTGGATGGCCTGGTAGACCACGCCCTGGCCGCCACGGTGTAGCTCGCGGACGAGCTCATAACCCGCAAGGGAATCCGGCGGCGTACCCGTGAACGATGGACCGATCGGCTCGTGCGCCGTGGGCATGGCGGCGAAAATCTGCCGGGCGTCATCGGCGGCGGCCTCGATCAACGCGTGGTCGCGTCCCGCTTTAGTTTGATGGTCTATGGTCTGGTTCATGGCAAGCCTCCTGAAGGACGGCCCATCGGCCATCCCGTGTTCAGAATCGCCATGTGCGGCCGCAACTCACGGAACTTAGCTGAAAAATCTTGATGCGCTGCCCATGATTTGGGCCAGCAGACGATGCGCTCGCTGGCGCTGCATGTAGGCAGCGCCGGGGCTGCGTTTGATGGCCGTGGCCACTTCCTCAATTGGCCGATTCTGAAGATCGTACATCTCTACGACTTGTCGATACGTGCCGGGGAGCTGTTCCACCGCCCGCTTGAGCGATTCGATGGCCTCGCGGCCGGCGACTTTGCGGCTGGGTGTGCTGGTCGTGGCGCTGATCTGGTCGCACAGCTGCAAGATCGCGTTATCGCCTTGGCGCGGTTCAACGCGTCGGCGATCGCCTCCACGCCTCTGGGTTTCCAGCAAGCGAACGGCATCAAGCAGCACATGTCGGGCCAGCGCGCTGAGCCAGGCGCTGAACGAGCCGTCCCCGCGCGGCTCGAAACGGCCGATGCTCAGAAACGCCTCGGTGAAGGTCTCCTGCAGCACATCGTCTGCCGACAGGACCGACTGCCAGCGCCTTGGGATCGCGCCGTGCAGCTTCGTTCGCACGTCCGGACCATGCCGCTCCAGAAGTGCCGCCAAGTCCCTGCGGTCGCCCGCGATCGCTCGTCGTTCAAGATCGTCTTCTTCGGATGCCACAGCGCGGTCTCTGCCTGCGAAGACTGCCGGAGCCCAACGTCAAGGATTATTGCAGCAACGACTTGCTCGCAACGACGCGTTCGTCCCACGTCAGACTCGGGACTCGACTCTAGCTTAGCCTAAAGACTCTCTCGAAGCGATGGCACCGGTGATGGTGTTGCTTCCAACGCCAGCTCCAAGCCGCGTTGGGGATCATGTCCATCCGAGTCGACGGGTCAGCAGCACACTGGCCAGCCCGATCGCACCGCGCACAAGGAGCCGACCCGGAGGGCCTCACCGCCGCTCAGGGGCATCGAGCATTCGCCGGTATTCGTCGGCTTTGTCGGCTTTGTCGGGCTTGCCCAGGCTTCATAGAGCTGAACAAATCCCAACACTATGTCATCCGGACTCCGCACACTCGTCCCGAGTACACAAACTACCAGGAAGGATTTCACATGACCACAATCGTCATTGCGGCTTGCCGGTTCGCACAAGCGACTGCAGCACGTTGGGATCGAGTGGTTTGATCAGATGATGGTCGAAGCCGGCGGCCGCGATTCGCCGACGGTCCTCGGCTTGACCGAAGCCCGTGGTCGCCACCAGAAGCGGAGGCGGCCCATCGGTTTGATGCCGAAGGCGCCGGGCCACCTCCAGCCCGTCCAGCTTGGGCAGCCCGATGTCGAGCAGAACGATGTCGGGTTTCACGCGCTCGGCCGCCTTCAACGCCGCAAGCCCATCGTGCGCCACGTGGACTTCGTGCTCCATAAGTCGAAGCATCCGCGACAAGCTCTCGGCGGCATCGACGTTGTCATCAACGATCAGGATTCGCTTGTGCTCCAACTCATGCTTTGCGGCGCGGTCGCCGCGATCGCTCGCAAGGGCCTGGCCCTCGTTGCCCTCCTGGTCGATGAGATGGTCGGTGGGTTGGTCGATCGCCAGTGGCAGTCGCACGATGAACTCGCTTCCCTTCCCAGGACCTTCGCTCTGCGCTTCAATCGTGCCGCCGTGCATCTCGACCAATCGCTTGACCAGTGTCAGCCCGATCCCCAAGCCGTCGTGCGAACGATCGCTGGGGCTGTCGGGGGGGGCCAACTGCGTGAACATCTCAAAGACGCGCTCAAGCATGTGCGCTGGGATGCCCATGCCGTTGTCGGCAACTTTCAAGACGACTTGCGCGTCAACGTTCCGGGCGCTCAGCGCGATGCGCCCGCCAGCGTCGGTGTACTTGGCGGCGTTGTTGAGCAGGTTGGAAACGACCTGGGCCAGCCGCACGATGTCGCCCTGGACCGGCAGCGGTTGGTTCGGCACGTCGATCGAAAGCTCGTGATGCCGCGCGACGATCAGCGGCCGGCTGGTTTCGACCGCATGCGCGATGACGCGGCCAAGGTCGATCGGCGAAATGCTCAATCTGATTTTGCCCCGCGTGATGCGAGACACATCGAGCAGATCATCGACGAGCCGGGTCAGTTGAGCGACCTGCCGGCTGATGACGTCGCGGGCCCACGCCAGCGATTCGCCGGTCTCGGGCGAGCGGCGAAGGACCTCAACGGCCAGTCCAATCGGCGCCAGCGGGTTTCGCAACTCGTGCGCGAGCATGGCCAAGAATTCATCCTTGCGGCGATCAGCCAGGCGCAGGGCTTCCTCGGCGTTCTTGCGCTCCGTGATGTCGATGAACACCCCGTGCATGCCCACCGGCGCTCCGTCGCGCATGATAATCGTGGTCATGTCCCTCATCCACACCGCGCTGCCATCGGCCCGAATCATCCGGTATTCCTGCTCGTGGTCCTCGCCTGCGGCCGATCGTCGGTTGCAATACTCCTTGGCGGCCACGCGATCCTCCGGATGCAAGTGCCTGAACCAGAACCCAGGCTCGTACCAATCGGCGATCGGATAGCCCATGATTTCCTCCGCCTGATGGCTCACGAAGGTGAACCGCTTGCTGGGGCTGTCGAACTCCCAAGCGATGATCCGCACATCCTCGATCAAGCGTCGGTATCGAGTCTCGCTGGCCTTGAGCGCCTCCTCGGCCTGTTTGCGCGCGGTGATGTCAACGCACGCGCCGTTTGAGTACGCCGGCTTGCCGTCGCGATCAAGGAATGTCCAGCCCTTGTCTGCAAGCCAGGAGACGGAGCCGTCGGGCCGCACGACACGAAAGTCCTTCTCGAATTCGCCTCCTTCGGTGGCGGTTTTTCGACACGCGGCGATCACGTCCTCCCGGTCCTCTGGATGCACCATCTGCCACAACTCGGGCTTGGCTCGGAGGGTCGTACCTGCAGGCAATCCAAGCAAGCGGCACAAACTCTCGTCCGGGTCGTAGGCGTTGGTTCGAACGTCCCATCGGAAAGTGCCGGTGCCCGAAGCCCGCAAGGCCGCGTCGAGCCGTGCGCGGCTCTCGCGCAGCGCCTCGCCCGCCAGCTTTTCGGCCTCCAGGAGCCGGCGTTCCTCCTCGGCGCGTTTGCGCTCGGTGATGTCGATGCTGCAGCCGACATAGCCTACGAAGCGATCACCTTCAAAGTGAGGCATGCCAATCACGTCGAACCAGTGGTATTCGCCATCGCGCCGCCGCAGCCTGCATTGCGAATGGAATTCGGCAATTTGTGTGGCCGCCGTCCGGTACCTCTGGAGATGTGATTGGGCATCCTCTGGATGGATGATGTCCGGCCAATTCTTCAACAGATCCTCCGCTGACATCCCGACGTATTCCACGAAGCGGGCGTTGACGAACACGCCGCGGCCGTGCTCATCTTCGGCCCAGATGTGGACGGGGACCTGATCGGCCATCATTCGGAATCGCTGCTCGAATCGTCTCCTGGCCTCGTCGGCTCGTTTCCGCGCAGTGACGACCTCGGTGAACATGATGATGCCGCCGATGTCGCCGCCAGCGTGACGCCACGGCCGCACCTCCCAGCGAATCCAGTCCGTGGTTCCATCGAGCCGGTGGAACGGATCCTCATCGTGCATCTCGATCGCGCCGTCCAGGCATCGCTGGTGGATCTCCTTCCAGCGATCGGGAACCTCCGGAAACACCTCGTAATGGCTGCGGCCGATCAGGTCTTGCTCGCCGAGCTTGTAATCGATCAACCAACGGCGGCTGTAGACGATGTACTTCATGTCACGATCGAACATGGCCACCGCGGCCGGCGTGTGCTCCACGAACATTCGCAGCTGGTCTTCGCTTTCCCGAATCGCCTGCTCCGCGCGCTTGCGCTCGGTGATGTCGCGGTTGGCGCCGGCTCGGCGGACGGCCTTCCCATTGGCGTCGAAAAAGGTCTGTCCCTTGGCCAGGATCCAGCGCACGCTCCCGTCGGGCAAAACGACTCGATATTCTGCCTCGTACGGCACCGGCCGCTCGATGCTCTCCTCAATGGCCCGGCGGACGTGAGCGCGATCGTCGGAGTGAATCATTTCCAGGAACGATTCGAGCGGAGCCTCTGATGAGACGCCGTCGCGGCCATACATGCGGCGCATGTGGTCCGACCATGTCGCTGCTCCGGTGGTCAGATCCCAGTCCCACAGCCCCAGTTGGGCCGCGTCGGTGGCAAGGGCCAACCGTTCTTCGTTCTCGCGCAGCGCCGCCTCGGCGCGCTTGCGCTCGGTGATGTCGCGGCCGACCGCCTGGTATTCGATAATGCGGCCGTCAGCGTCGAAAAATCCGCGGTCGGTCCATTGCTGCCACCGAATTTCGCCGCCAGGAGCCACCACCTCGTGTTCGATAGACGCCACGGGACGATCGGCCGTGATGGACCGCAGGTGCTTACTACCTGGCTCGCGATACTCGGGGGGGACGAACTGCCAGAAGGTTTCGCCGATGAGTTCCTCAGGCGAGCGCTGGAAGTAGCGGCAGTACGCATCATTGACGAAGGTGTAGGTCCCATCGGCGAGAAATCGGCAGATCAGTTCGGTCTGGTCTTCGACAACAGCGCGATAGCGAGCTTCGCTTTGGCGCAGCGCGGCATCCGCCAGCTTGCGGTCGGTGATATCGGTGTCGGTTCCCACCATTCGAACAGCTGATCCATCAGCCCATTCGACGACCGAGCCGCGGGCCAGGAACCATCGCACACTGCCATCCTTGCAGACCACACGATGTTCGATTTCATAGGCCTCGGTCTGGCCGCGAATATGTGATTGCGCGTCCGTCGTGACGCGATCGAGGTCATCGGGGTGGATCCGTCGCGTCCATTCGTCGATTCGATTGGGGATTTCGTGGTCCTCAAAGCCCAGTGTGGCCTTGAGGAACGGATCGACATAGATGTCACCGGTGGCGAGGTTCCAGTCCCAGAGGCCGACGTTGCCGGCTGCGGATGCCAGGTGATAACGGCGCTGGCTGTCGCGCAGGGATTGATGATCCTGTCGCCGCTCCTCGACAAGGCCTGCCAGCGCCAGCAACGGCAAGGCCACCACGATGAGGAAGGCTTGAAGCGCCAAAGCGCTCTCGGCTGCCGAGTTCGTCGAGAAGGGCCCTTGACCAGTGCCGACGCTGAGGAACGCCATAAAGGCGGTTAACAGCATCGATGCACACAAACCCCCGACGCCAAAGCGGACCGACGCCCACAGCAGCGGCGGGAGGGGAGCGTACAAGAGGGCCAGATGATGCCCTGAGGAGTCGGTGTCGAGTTGGCCGAACGCAAACCGGCCGATCACGCCGAGCGCTGCGATCAGCAACGCCGACTCGATAAGGCGCCACAGCGGCGCGCGGCCCGCGCGGGCGAGTCCGCCGCTCGCCGCCAGTACGATCGGCGGCACAATCGTCAATGTCGAGAGCACATTCGAGAGAAACCTTGCCCGCGCCGCATACCAGTAATCCTGTTCCCACCCGCTGAGCACGTACAAATGGACAATCAGCAACGAGGCCACCGCAGGGGCGACCAGCGCCGCACCGGCAAAGACCGCGGTGCGGCGCAGACTGTCGAACTTGATCGCGCCCGGGTCGCAAAGCCGAATTCCGGTGGCGGCCAGCAACGCCTGACCGAAGTTGCCCAACAACTGGCTCAGAACTCCCAGCAATGGAACGCCGTCATTGAGTTGGACGGCGAAGTGCACCGGTGCCGCCGCGAACAGAATCAACCACCATCGGCGCGTCGGAGTCAAGAGCAGCGCTGACAGCACGATGGCTGTCGGAGGCCAGAGCAGCGAAAGATGCGATGAGGGAAATCGCAACGACTTGCCGATCATCGCCCCGGCGAAGTACGCCATGGCGACCAGCGCCAGCGTGAAGGCCAGTCGGAGCGCTGGCGCAGACTCGCGAGCCGATTCCGCCGCCGCTCGCCGACGTGATTCCGTGACCGATCCACTCACGACGGTTCCTCCAGTGCACCTGGTTCGCGTGCATGTTGAGTGCGACGTTCGGATGGGCTCGCGCGCCCGACTGCCGTTGCCGTGAGGCGACGAACCTGGACCAGCCAGGGCTCAAAGGCGGCCGTCGTGGACAAATCGCAACTCGGCCGCGCGCGACGCCGACTGTCGCGATCGACCGTGCGGGCCCCAATGCAACTTCGTGCTGACATGCCGCGTTGCCCTCTGACGCGTCCGGCCTGATGGATCAGTGTTCGGCGTAAGTCACAAGGCGATGCTCGTCGGAGCGATCGCTGAGTCATGGTGTGCGGGCGGTCATGCTATCAGATGGGCGCTGGACCTTGGAGAAGAACGGCGCAAGGCCCGACGGTTTTTCTTTGCCTACCCTGCGCCTGCTGTTGGCGGCGCCTTAACAACCGGGTGGACGACTCATGAACGGGGAGACGAGTCCCTATAACCACCCGCTCAAAACCAGAAACTCGCCGGATTTGAGCGCCTTCGCGCTTGACAATTCCGGCTGGCGCATTGCAATGTCGGTCTCGATCGCATCGATTCGACGTAGAGTCGCCCAGGCCCGACAGCGCCCGACAGAGCCGTGCATGGAGTTTTCCCGGTGGATGCACAGTCAAAGCCAATCAAAGTCGTACTGGCCGACGACAACATCGATTTGACATCAGTCCTGCGCAGGCTGTTGGAGCTCGAACCGGATATCGAATGCGTCGGCTGCGTGGCTGATGCGCGCGACGTCGTCGAGGAGGTCGCGCGCTGGGAGCCCCAGGTGCTGGTGATCGATCTGTCCATGCCCGGAGGCGACATCGCGACGATTGTCGGCGACCTGCACATGATCTCGCCCGGCCTGCGCACCATTGTGTTCAGCGGCTTCAGCGACGATGAGCGCATCGACCGCTCCATGGCCGCAGGCGCATGTCGGTTTGTCTGCAAAGACGACGGCTTGCAAGAGCTTGTGGATGCCATTCGAAACGTGGCGTCCGATCCCATGCCGACCTCGCCATGAGCGAGACGGAATGAACCGGCTCGTCGGCAGATGGTGACGTCTCAACATTCGGCGCGCCCTTGCCTTCAGCTCCAGTTGCTGATCACCATCAGCAAATCACCGACATTGACCGTGCCGCTGGCATCGAGATCCGCGGCACAGTTCGCCGGCGCTGGTGGGCAGGCTCCCCAGGCGCCAATCAGCGCCAGCAGATCGCCGACGTTCACCAAGCCATCAAGATTGATGTCGCCGACCAGCGGCTTTCCGGGGGCGATCAGCCGCACACGATCGGGCAGGTATTGCAGCGCATAGGGCTCGCCATTGATCGGCGCCGGCAACTCAAGCAGCGTAAATGTTCCTTGGATCGAGCCCGCGGTGAGAATATCGAATGTCGCGCCAGGCGGCGGCGTGTAACCCTTGACCAGCGTCACGGTCAGCTTCTGATCGAGCGAGGCTGAACCGGTAACGGCAAGCACATCGTGGCTTTCGCCGGCAGCCAGTCCTCCAATTTCTATCAACAGCTTGGATGCGGCGCTCGGCCCTTGCTCATAAGCGCCGGCAACCGTGAGGGTAGCGATCCCGTCATCATCACCGACTTCGACCGTGCCTTGGTTATGCAACGTTCCCTCGATCGTGCCGCCGCCGCGCAGCCGGGCGGAAATGCTCACGGTTGGTGAGCTCAGGACAGCTCCCGGGCCGATGTAACCGAGGTCTTCCTGGCCGCCGGCGCCGCTCATCCCAAGGAAAGTCTGGTTGGTCCAAAGCGAGCCTTCGCCGACGATCGAGAACGAGCCGACGTCAAAGGGGCCGACATCCGCGCTGCCTGAGGTGAGCGAGGCGCCGTTCTCGATGATGAGCGATCCGGCGCCGGCGTAACCGACGGTAATGTTGCCCGTCGCGACGACGTGTGCGGTCGGCCCGCTGATGATGAGCGTGCCGTTGCTTGACGGGCCCGGCGCGATCGAGATCGAGTTGGCGCTCAGCGTGCCGTTGATAATGCGCAGGGTGGCGACATCGCCGGGCGACGGCCCGATAGTGATCGGAGGAACAGCGCCGCTTGCGTGATACGTGTGCCCACCAAGATCGAAGCTCACATCGCCGCCGTGCACCCGCAACTGAGCGTTGGTGATGTCCTCGTCAAACTGCACGCTGTAGGTCGCAGATAGATTGAACAGCGCCGTGTCAGCAGCACCGGGTACAGCCGCTGACCAATTCGACGCCTCGCCGAACGGACCGCCCGCCGCATCAATCCATGTTTGGGTCGCTGCCGAGGACCAGCCAGCGGCAAGAAGCGACAGGCCAACGGCGCCGGCATTCAAAACAGCGACACGCTCCGAATATGGCATCTCGCCTCCTTCCGCCTCAAACGGACGCAAGCCCACCATCGATTGTACCACGCTGCTCAATCGCGTTGCCGCACTCACTGCACGTATCACTTGTCCCAATCGGATACGCGCACGCCGGGCACAAGCCGCGCTTGAGGCGCCTCCAGCGATGGAGCGCCCCCGGACCGGCGAAGAGCAGCCAGAGAATCGCCGCATAGAAGATCGTGTTGATCGCAAAGCCGACCCAGATCGGAACCAGCGGCAAGGCTCGCACATCCCAGACCGGGGCCGAGTTGGCAGGCAGATGAGGCGGCAGCGGGATTCCGCCGCGCCATTCCGATGTCCAGTTCAGCGACTCCAACGAGTCGGCTTGCAAAATGAAGGTCGCCCGCAGCGATACCATTGGCCAGCCACGCGCATCATCGACGATGCGCACAACCTCTCCGCACGGCGGAGTGTTGAAACGAGACCAGCGCGGCAGCCGTTGCAAGACGATGAGCAACTCATCTCTAGCCAGCCGCTCCAGTTCCTCACCGGGCTCAAGGCCGAAGAGACGAATCGCTCCGGGTCGTCGGCAGATGGTCACGTACCAATGAGGCCGCTCCGGCCTGGTGAAGCCGTGGGCCACAGCGCCCGTCAATCCAATCATGAGCCAGCCACACGCCCACGCCACCGCAACGTTGACGATCGCACCCAACAGCAAGAACGCGAGCACGCGTGTAGCGATCTTCCGAGGATTCCGAGGCCGCAGGCGAGGGCTGTTGCGATAGCCGCCCATGCCCTTGATCGTATCACGCCGCATCAAGAGATCGTGACTCGTGCGCCCTTCAGCGGCCTTCCACAAGAGTGCTCGCCACGCAAGGCCATTCGGTGGATAATCACGTCCGGAGACCCCATGCGAACGTTTGTTTCATTCGTGCTCGGTCTATTCGTCGTCCTCATGACGGCATGCGAGCCTCCGCAGCCCGCCGCACCAACTCAAGTGACCGTGTTCGCCGCGGCAAGCACAACCGATGTAATGCGCGAAGCCGGTCGTCGTTTTGAAACCAAGACCGGCACCAAAGTCGTCTTCAGCTTCGACTCGTCATCCAACCTGGCCAAGCAGATCAAAATCGGCTCCCCGGCCAATGTATTTATCTCCGCAGACCAGAAATGGATGGATGACGTCGCCGCCGCTGACGCCATCCGCCCCGAGACGCGCCAGGACTTGCTCGCCAACGATCTCGTAATGATCGCGCCCGCTGGCAAACAATTCGACGTCCAGCCAGCCAAAGACTTCGACTTCGCCGCTCGCCTGCCGCAGGTCAAGCGCATCGCCGTCGGCGACCCGTCCCACGTTCCCGCCGGCCGATACGCGCAGCAGGCCCTGGAATCGTTGGGGTGGTGGAAAACGCTCCAACCGTTTCTGATGCCGGCGCAGGATGTGCGAGCGGCCCTTCGGCTGGTCGAAATCGGCGAAGCGGATGCAGGCATCGTCTACTCGACCGACGCCAGGCAATCCGAAAAGGTCGTTGTGGTCGCTCGGTTCCACTCCGAGCTGCACGAGCCGATCCATTATCCAGTTGCCTTGTGCAAGGACTCGCCGGCGGCGGCACAGTTCGTTGCCTTCCTAAGCACGGCTGAGATGACCGAGGTCTTTCAGACCGCTGGTTTCCGTGTGCTGCAATCGCCCAAAGGCCGATGATGCTGAGTCCTGAGGAATGGTCAGCGCTTCTGCTCTCGCTTCGCGTCTCGCTCTGGAGCGTGGCGATCATGCTGATCCCCGGCATCGGCTGCGCGTGGTTGCTGGCGCGGAAGAAGTTCTACAGCAAGGCGCTGGTGGACGCGATCATTCACCTGCCGCTCGTGCTGCCGCCGGTGGTCGTCGGATACCTGTTGCTCCTTGCGCTCGGCCGGCGCGGTTGGATCGGCCACTGGCTCTACGACAATTGGGGCGTTGAGATCGCGTTCACGTGGAGAGCGGCCGCTATTGCGTCGGCCGTCATGGGGTTCCCATTGCTGGTGCGCGCCGTCCGGCTTGCGATCGAACTGGTCGATATCCGAATCGAACAGGCAGCGCGCACACTGGGGGCAAGCCCGTGGCGCGTCTTCCTGACCGTCACCCTTCCGCTCTCGCTTCCGGGAATTCTCGCGGGCGTTATCCTGGCCATCGCCCGCAGTCTCGGCGAGTTCGGCGCGACGATCACCTTCGCCGGCAACATCGAAGGCGTCACGCGAACGCTCCCGGTTGCCATCTTCACCTACACGCAAACGCCCGGCGGCGACCCCTTCGCGATGCGGCTCGTGCTCATCTCGGTTGTGGTTTCGCTCGCGGCTTTGATTGTCTCCGAACTCCTGGCTCGCCGAATTCAGCGACGGATCGGCCTGGCATCGTGATCAGCGCCTCGATCAATTTCGCACGGCCCCAGTTCTCACTCGATGTGCGATTTGAGGCCAACGCCCGCGTCACCGGTGTGTTCGGCCCATCCGGCGCCGGCAAGACCACGCTGATCAACCTGATCGCGGGATTGGAACGCCCGGATGCGGGTTCGATCGCCCTCAACCGACAAACTCTGTTCGACAGCGCTCTCGGCATCGACACGCCAGCCCACCGCCGGCATCTCGGAATGGTGTTTCAAGAGCACCGACTGTTTCCGCACTACTCGGTCAAGGGCAATCTCCTCTATGGCTCCCGGCCCGGTGGCGAGGAGTTGAACCGAATCGCCGCCATCCTCGAACTCCAGCCGCTCCTCCAACGGCGCGTTCACCAACTCTCCGGCGGCGAACGCCAGCGGGTCGCCCTCGGCCGCGCCCTGCTCAGTAATCCGCAACTGCTTCTGCTCGACGAGCCCTTGATCTCACTGGACCTGCGCCTGAGGCAACAGATCATCCCATACCTCAAGCGCGTTCGCGATACGCTTGCCCTTCCCATGCTCTACGTCAGTCACGATCTGGCCGAGATTCTGCAACTGACCGATCAACTGCTCGTGCTTGAAAACGGCCGCGTAGCCGGCCACGGCCGCTACGCCGATCTTGTTCACGACGACGCGGTGCTTGCGGTGGTGCACGATCGAGGAATGCGGAATGTGCTGGCAGCACGCGTTCACTCGCATGTCCACGGCGATGGCATCTCGATCCTCGAAATTGGTCCGCAGCACGAGCCGCCACTGTCGTCGCAGCTGGTCGCGCCGCTCACATCCGCGGCGCCGGGGGCCAGCGTGACCGTGTCGATCTTGCCCTGGGACATCGCCCTCGCCGCAGACATCGTGCGCGAGGTGTCGATTCAAAACCAGATTCATGGCATGGTCACGCGCTGCACTGCCCATGAGCGCAGCATGCTGGTCGAGATCGACATCGGCCTGCCCGTCATCGCCGAGATCAGCCGACGCAGCGCCGCATCGCTCAACATCCAGGTCGGCCGGCCTATTGTGTGCCTGATCAAGAGCCACGCCATCCAATACTTGGACGCGATGTGAACGATCACGGAGCCAAACCCATGCAATACATGCTCATGTGCTGTATCAACGAGGCCCGGTGGACCAAGCTTCCCGATTCAGAGCGCGGCAGAATCATGGACGCGTATGGAAAACTCGTCCAAGAACTCAAACAAAACGGTCAATTGCTGGCCGGAGCGCAACTCAATCAAACCTCCACCGCCATCACCGTTCGCAAGAAAGACGGAAAGCCGCTCATCGTCGACGGCCCCTTCGCTGAAACCAAGGAACAGTTCGGCGGCTACCACGTCGTCGAATGCAAGGATCAGGACGAGGCCATCTCGCTCGCCCTGCGAATCCCAACGCTGGCAGCAGGCGGCACGATCGAAGTGCGCCCCGTCCTCCGAGCCGAGTGAACGCACGGCTGGGCCCAATCGTCGAAAGAAACCAAACTCCCCTCTCCTTTGGGAGAGGGGTCGGGGGTGAGGGCCCTGCCGAGTCAACTGTTGCTACGACCGCAGCGGCACGAGCCCAAGTCGAGCAAAAAGGAATCTGCGCACGAATGTCGATTTGGCGCTTCGCCAAACGACTACCACCTGTCACGAGCAGTTTGACCCCAGCTGGGCATTGGGGCAATGACACCAACTCGGGTCGTCGTCCGCGGTGGCATTTTTGCAAAATAGAACCCCGAGCCTCTTGACATGCAACCAAATGGTTGCATAATGATGGGGTTGCGAACCTGAGCGAATCCGCGACCTGAAAACACACCATTCGAGGAATGAAGTGATGAGTGACCGAACCTTTGTCTACGCCGTCCACATCGCCACCACGCCGGAAAAGCTCTGGCAGGCCCTCACGCGTAATGAGTTCTGGCAGGAGTATTGGAACGGCGAGTGGCGGGTTGAATCCACTTGGAAGTCGGGCTCGCCAGTCAAGTTCTTCAACGGCGATGGCACGTTCTTCTCCGAGGGGAAGGTCATCGCCAGCGATCCGCCGAAATCGTTGACCTACACGTGGCCCAGTCCCCCCGAAGATCAGGGCTCGGCGCCCCCCGAACCCGAGCGCCTGACCTGGCAAATCAAGCCGACGGGTCCTTCCGCCGTCATGCTCAAGCTGATTCACGAGTGCCTGAGCGAGAAGTACTACCAGAGCGTCGGCGAGGGCTGGCCGGCCATCCTGTCGAGCCTCAAGTCGCTCTTGGAAACCGGCCAGCCGCTCAAGTTCTTTCCGAGGTCGGCCTCGTGACCGGACAGCTTCGTGACCGTCAACGACCCGCGGAAGAACGCATGGATACGGAGACCAGGCGCCCCAATGCCCTCAGACGTCGACAAAGTCTTCAAAGCTCTTGCCGACCCCGGCCGCCGGCTGCTGCTCGACCGATTGCACGCCGAGAACGGCCAAACCCTCGGCCAACTGTGCCAGCGAATGAACATGACTCGGCAAGCAGTGACCAAGCACCTCAAGCAACTCGAAGAGGCCAACCTCGTCGCCACGATCTGGCGCGGCCGCGAAAAATTGCACTACCTGAACCCCGTGCCCATCCACCAGATCGCCGAGCGCTGGATCGACAAGTTCGAGCGCGGCCGCCTTCGCGTCATCGCCGACCTCAAGAGAAAGCTCGAAGGAGAATCTGATGCCTAGTTCGCGCTTCGTCTATATCACCTACATTCGAACGACGCCGGCCAAACTCTGGCAAGCGCTCATCGGCCCCGAATTCACCCGCCAATACTGGGTCCAGACCTGGCAGGAATCTCAATGGAAGCCCGGCGCGCCCTGGAAGCTGATGATCCCCGACGGCCGCGTCGGCGACAGCGGCAAAGTCCTCGAAATCGAGCCCCAGCGCAAGCTCGTCCTCTCGTGGCGCAACGAATTCAAGCCCGAATTGCGCAACGAAGGCTATTCCCGCGCCACCTTTGAACTCGAACAGCAGGGCGAATCGGTCAAGCTCACCGTCATCCATGAGATCGACAAACCCGACTCCAAGCTCATCGAATCCGTATCGGGCGGATGGCCGCTCATTCTCGCCAGCCTCAAGAGCCTCCTCGAAACCGGCAAACCACTCGAAGAAACCCGCCACTGGCCCAAAGGACATTGAAATGACAAATCAGATGCTTGCCACTCAAAAGGAAGTCAACATGAAAACCCTCCAACTCAAGCAGGCCCCAACCATGAAGACCGGCATGCTCATCCGCAAGCCCGTCGCGGATGTGTTCAACGCCTTCATCGATCCCGCCATCACCACGCGGTTCTGGTTCACCAAGAGCAGCGGCAAACTCAAGGCTGGCAAGCAGGTGCAATGGGATTGGGACATGTACGACATCTCGGTCCCGGTGACCGCCAAGACCATCGAACCGAACAAACGCATCGTCATCGAGTGGCCCGGATACAGCGGCCAAACCACGGTCGAATGGACGTTCGCGGCTCAAAGGGACGGCACAACATTCGTCAACATCACCGAATCAGGCTTCACCGGCGACGGCGACTCACTCGTGAAGCAAGCCACCGACTCAACTCAAGGATTCTCTCTCGTGCTCGCAGGACTCAAAGCCCTCCTCGAGCACAACGTCGAGCTGAATCTTGTCGCAGATCGCTTTCCAAAAGGAATTGAAGAGCACTGACCCGTGCAAGCCCCTCTCTCCCTCTGGGAGAGGGGTTGGGGGTGAGGGCGGTTTCAAACCGGCACGTGGCGACGCTGGCGCCACAAGACGCTCTGCCTTCGCCGCGCCCGTGCCTGCTAGAGACGCCCCGGCCGCCGCTTGTACATGAGCGCGTTGAAGTCGATGTCCCCTGCCGCGGCAACTCCAAGCCCCCGAAGCATGTTCAGCGCCTGGGCACGATGATGCACCTCGTGAAGCGCCAACTGGGCGAAGATGTCGCCCGCCGACGCAGTCACGATCGTTGGCCGTCCCTCATCATTGGTCACTTGGTACTCAATCGCCGCCGTCCAGTTGCGCGCCGCGCCCAGCGCCGCTCGCGTGTCCTTCGCCTGCTCGATCCACGCCCGCTCGAGCTGCAAAAACGGCGGGGGCTTGTCCTCCTGAATAGGCCATTGCTCATCCGGCGGGACATGGAGCCCCTGCATCCGCTGCACGTAGTACCACTCACTGGTCATGATGTGGGTCAGGGTACGGCCAAGCGTTCCTTTGCCGATCGGAAACTCGCGCGCGTACTGTTGGGGGCTCAGCGGCCGAATCCATTCGAAGACACGAGAACGCGCGATCGTGAGGCATTCGTAGATTCTCAGCGGGTCCATGGTCATCCATTGAACCGCCGTCGCGTAAGCGCCGCAACGTACCATTCAAAAGTCGTACCGGCACCAGTTGGCGCTATCGCTTTTTCGCGGCAGTCTTCGCTTTGGCCCTCGCGGCGGCTACCTTGGCGCGGAACTTCGCGATGCGCTCGATCAACTTCGCGGGGACATCTTTGGCAGCTGAGGGGGGCGACGAAAGCGGGAACCGAATCGTGCCCTTGCTGATCTTGTACGGCGCCAGATCATCCCCAAAAGCCTCAACGAGCCCATCGGTGGCGGGGTATAGCGAAAAGTGCTCCTTCCACCCAGCGAAAAAGAGCACGGCCCCGCCCCCGGAGAGTTTGTACGCGGGCATCTGGTAACTGATCACTTCCTCGGCCCGCGGAATGGCCTTGCGAATCGTGCCGCGCACGCGCTTCAGCACTGCCTGCACACCCTTGGGCTGCGAGGCGATGTACTGGTCCACGGATTTGAAGTCGGTCTTTGCCATCGTGCTCTTGCCCTTGCTGTCACGCCCGATCGTAACACAAAGACCGCGCGTAGGTGACGCCGAACCAAGCCGGGTAGACAGCGGATGTCCCACCATTGTACAGTTGCGCCAGGTGATGGAAATCAAGCCGCCAAACCACTTCAGACATGCTGGCGAGATCTCCGCAAGATTCGTCAGGATCGATCCTCGCTTGCCGGCTTTCCGCGAGCCAAATGTAGATATCGATTTGCGCGAGTGCGAATTTGTCCGGCCGCCAGCCGTGCTATGGTGCGTGGTGTATCTGGCGCTGGCCACTAGCCGTGGCTCCCGGTGCCGACTGCTTGTGCCGCAGAACATGGGTGTGTGCGTCTATCTGAAATCAATCGGGCTGTTCGACACGCTGAGGAGCTTCGGCGTCGAAGCCGATGATCGCGGCATACGCGCTCGCGATGACCCGAACACCATTCTCCCCATCACGCGATTCAATTCGACCGCGGAGGCTTCGACGGTCACGAATCAAGCCTTTGATCGGTTACAGGCTTCCGCGCTGGGTGCGGCAAATCTGACGAGCGTCGTGACTGAGTTGTTCAGCGAGCTGGCTCTGAACGCGGTCCAACACAGCGAATCGCCAATCGGCGCTCTTGGCTGTGTGCAGTTCTTTGATTTTGAAAGCGGCCCTCGCTTTGGATGCACCGTTGCTGATGGCGGAATCGGCGTACGGACAAGCCTCTACAGAAACCTCGCCCTGCGCGCACGCATCAGCTACGACTGGGACGCGCTGGAGCTTGCTGTGCGTGAACGCGTGAGCGGCACGGGCGACCCACATCGGGGCATAGGATTGTACGGCGTGAGCGAGGACGTTCGGCGGCCTCATCACTCGCTTCTGCTTCATTCCGGAATCGGTTCGCTGGAAGTGAGCGAAGAACTCGAAAGCTCCGCAAAGCGCACTCGCTTGTTCCCCGGCACATTGGCGTTTCTCGCGATTCCCACCTAGTCATGCCAAGGTTGCTCGTCAAGCACATTCTCACCGACCGAGTTCTCGTTAGCAGAGAATCCGCGCGAATGCTCGAGGCTGCCCTGAGGCAAGCCATTGCAGCCGGACCTGAAAAAGACGTGGTGATCGATTTTGAGGGAGTTTCCGGCGTTGCACCCTCCTTTGTGGACGAACTCGTCACATCTTTCCAGACGATCGCCGCAGTCGAGCGCCACGGTCGCTCATCGGTGCTTATTGTCGCCCATCCCCCAACCAGGCTCTCACTGAAATTCGAGGCGATCGCTCGCGGCCACGGGATGTCGGTTCGGTCGCTCGACGACGGGTCGTGGGTCTTGCGAGCAACCGGATGACGATGACTTGCGGTTCGTGCTGATCGCGGCCACTGCTTCTCCGCGGGAGGTGCCGCAGGAAAACGCCGCGACGCTGTCGAAGCCGACCCAGTGCGTTCGACTATAGATATAGAAGGTATTGAAGCGCCGCAAAGGAGCTCGTATGCGTTATGTGTTGTTCGTATGCACCGATCCCTCGGCCGAGCCCTACGATCCGGCCCAGGACAATGTCGAGGAGTGGGTTTCCCAGTACGACAGCAAGGGTATCCGTATCATGGGTGATCGTCTGGCGAACGTCGACAAGGCCGTGACGGTTCGTGTGCGCAAGGGCCAGCGCCTGATCAGCGACGGTCCTTTCGCCGAGACCAAGGAGTGGATAGCCGGTTTCGATCTGATCGAATGCGAAAGTCTCGATCAGGCCATCGAGGTCGCGTCGCGGCATCCCATGGCCCGTTTCGGCCGCATCGAAGTCCGGCCACTCTGGACCACGGATTGAGATTCGCGAGTACCTCCGGAAGCGCCGCCGGCCCCCCCGGGGAGAGCGTGTGCGCGGGGAGCTCGCAGCCGGCCTATCGTTGCGCACAAGGAGAAACCCATGCCTTTGAATCACTACGTCACGCTCGGCCATTCCGGGTTGCGCGTCAGTCCATTCTGTCTTGGAACGATGACGTTCGGCGACGACTGGGGTTGGGGCTCAGATGTCGAAACCTCACAGCAAATCATGGACCGCTTTATCGAGCGCGGCGGCAACTTCCTCGACACCGCTAACGCATACACCAAAGGCCATTCTGAAGCCATTATCGGGGATCACATCGGCCGCCATCCGGCGCGGCGCGATCGCATCGTGATTGCCACAAAATTCTGCAACAACATGTACCCGGGCGATCCCAATGGCGGGGGCGCCAACCGCAAATCGATCACCGCTGCGTGCGAGCAGTCACTTGGCCGACTTCAGACCGATTACATCGATCTGTACTGGATGCACTGCTGGGACAAGTTCACGCCGATTGAGGAGACCATGCGCTCGCTCGACGACCTGGTTGCGGCAGGCAAGGTGCGCTACATCGGTTTTTCTGACACGCCTGCCTGGAAAGTGGCCGAGGCGCAGATCATAGCGAAATTCCGTGGGTGGACTCCCCTGATCGCCCTGCAGATCGAATACTCGCTGCTCGAGCGCACGGTCGAAGGCGAATTGATTCCCATGGCCATCGAGCTGGGGTTAGGCGTGACGCCGTGGTCGCCGCTGAAATCCGGCGTGTTGAGCGGCAAGTACACGCGCGCCAATGCCGGAAAGGTTGAGCCTGGGCGCGGCGACTGGGTGAAGCAATCGCTCAATGAAGAGGCCTTCAGAGTGATCGACGTGCTGATTGATGTCGCCAAGAAGTTGAACACGACGCCGGCCCAAGTCGCACTGGCATGGGCACAATCGCAGCCGGGGGTGACATCGACGATCATCGGCGCTCGGACACCGCAACAGCTTGATGACAACATTGCAGCGATCGATGTGAATTTGAAGCCCGAACACCTCGCAGGGCTTGACCAGGCGTCACGGCCCAAGCTGAACTTCCCCCACGATTTTCTGCAGTTTGCCGGAACGTTCGAATACGGCGGCGCAACGATCAACGGAGAGTCGTTCCCAGTCTGGCCAATGTCGCCACAGACCGACAGCGAACGATACGAGGCGCCGCGACGTGACGGCAGCGGCGGCGCCAGTTCGGTCGAACCCAAGCCGCGCGCCACAACCGCACAAACAACGGCAACGCGATGACCGACGCAATCTCGGCGCCAGGACGCCGACCGTCCGCCACACCGCCAGCATCATGAGTATCCAGTGCCGCCTTTGACCCGATGCATTCCGCGGCCGTAACAGGCTGGTAATGCTCGCCCCGGTTGTCTGCGTTAGATTTGCGGTGCAATGCTCTTTCCCACGCCCGCATCCTCTTTCGCAACAACAATAATGACGCAGGATGCATGATGCAGTGTGCACGAACAAAGGAGTTCATTATGCGGCGTCGTATTCTCATTCTTGGGGTGTTGATCGTTCCGGTCATGGCTCTGGTGGTGGCCGCTGTCGCCGGCGGCAACGGCAAGGCCCTCTTCAGCGAGGCCAGGCTCATCATCGAGTTCAATGCCACCGACCAAGACATTGGCGTTCAGCTCTTCCTCGACGGCGAGCCTTGGAAAAAGCTCAAAGTGTTCACGCCCAACGGCCAGAAACTTCTCGACATCCACACCAAAGGCAGCTTCAAAGAGCTCGGTCTGACCGAGCTGTTCTTCGAGAGCCACGAGCCGGAGCTTGCCGACCTTACGCTCGAAGAATTCCTCGCCCTGTTTCCCGAGGGCGAATATGAGATCGAAGGGAAATTGGTCGACGGACACAAAATCGAGGGCACGGCGATCGTCACGCATGCCATTCCCGACGGGCCTGTCCTGGTCTCGCCGCAAGAAGGCTCGGTGCAGGACCCCGGCAACACCGTGGTCGAGTGGGAGCCGGTCGCCGATCCGCCGGGCAGCCAGATCGTCGAATATCAGGTCATCGTCGAGCGCGTCGACGTGTCTCCCAAGCGCGTGTTCAGCGTCCACGTCCCGGCTTCGATCAACAGCGTCACCGTTCCGCCGGAGTTCTTGGAGTCGGGCATTGTCTACTTCTTCGAGGTGCTGGCGATCGAAGAAGGCCGGAACCAGACGCTGAGCTCAAGCTCCTTTAGCACGGCGCCGTAGCCGGCCCGGGGCGACCGGGGACCTGTGCGACTGCCCTGCACAACAATCGCGGTATCGCCCGAGTGCGCCCCGGGGCATGCTGCCGAGCGTGATCAAAGGAACAATTGCCGCAGCGCATCATCACGATCACGCTCGGCCCGCCTGACGGCTCAGCCCTTGGCCGCGCCGCGCGACGCCAGCGCGCACCAGCAGAGCCTTGAACCGCGCCCTCAGGCAGCGTTCTCGGCGAGCGTCATATCCTCTGCCTGCTTCCGCGCATCTTCCACGATGCCCTGCAGGTGGCGCTCAGCCTCGATCCAATTGAGTGTTTCGTTTCCCCCGTACCGCAGCCAAAGCTCCCTGGCGATCGCACCCACCAATCGTTTGGTTACATCGACTTCATGATCGGGCTCGGCAGCTGGGTGAATGACGAATCGCATGTCAGGTCCTTTCGGGTTTCAAAGTCTCGTTATGAGCCAGTGCAACTTGGGCATCGCGTGACATCCGGTCGCATGGGCCAACCTCAATGCCAAGCCGACACGACACGCCGAATATTCTGGAGCTACGGCTTACGATGCTCTTGATTTGTCATCTAAGCGTCCAGCAGCCTGGGGTTTCGGTTTCGCCCTTGTCATGCACCGGCGGTGCCACAGGAATGAGCGAGCTCAAGCCGAGCAAGCGTGGTACCCGGACGCCCACGTCGGCGCCAAGCCGTTGTGGACCTACTTGTGCTCCCGGGCCACGACCAGACGGCGCGACTACTTCGGGCGGGTCGCCCGGTTGGGCGAGAAAGAGAAGCTGAAACGATACGGGTCGTTATTCGAAGCCGCCCGAAGTCAGATGATCAACGATGATGCGCGGTGAGCGAAAGCCCTACGCCTTGATCAACCGGCACGCTTCCTCGTACCCCGGCGCCGGATAGCCGTATTCGCTGGCGGTCACGCGCGCCAGCGCCGCCAGATGCCGCCACCGAAATACCGGACGGCTGGTTGCGAATTCCTCCGTCACCGTGCGATAGTACTTCTCCGCGTGCAACGCGCCATCTTCGCTGACCGCAAAGCCAAGCAGCAGATCGAAGACCGGCCGTGCCGGATGCCCAAGCTCGCCGTAGCGATGGACCAGGGCGCAGGCGCGGGCCTGATCCTTCTGCTTGATGGCGTCCTTCGTCTGGTTGAGCAGCGTCGCCGGATCATTCGTCGTCACCTGCTCCAAATGCTCGGCCAGCGGGTACGACTCTTGATTGAGTCCATCGCCCTGACCGGCCGTGTGGTACGCGCCGACAATCAGGCTCGCCACCGTATTGCGCTTGTCGCTCACGCGAGCAATGTTGCGCCACGCATTGGCCGCATCCGAGGCGTGAACGCCGACTGAATCGCCGTGAACACTGCCTTTGGGCTTGGGTCCCTCGCCATAGGATCGGCCCGGATCGCGAAGCACAAGTTGATTCGACGCCAGCGAGATCGCCTCGCCAATCGCATCCGGTGCAATTCCCTCTGCAAGCGCCGCGGCGACCGCATCCGCGGCTTGCTCGCGGCGGCCGCTGTAGATGGTCTCACTCAGATTCGCCATCCACGCGTCATCGGGCCTTTGGCTACCCAAGGCATGTTCCAACAAATGATGCTGATCCAGCAGTTTCGGCAGCACCACACGCACTCCGGCTTCGGGCCGCTCGCCCCGATTTCGCTCATTCTGCACGCAGTAGCGCACCGATTGGCGAAGCAGTGTGTGCGCCTGCTCCTGGCCCGTCAGATCGAGCAACGCCCACGCGCGCCACGCGAGAACAACCCGGTGAACATCCACCTCGTCCTGCACAGCCCACAAAAGGTGATTGAACGCCTCGCCCGACGGTCCCTTGGCCAGCGCGGCGAATGTGCGCTCAGCGCGATCCATGTCGCCGCTTCGCGTGGCTTGGCGCAGCGTTTCGCCATTCTTGATCTCGGGCGAAAGCGCCGCAGCGTCCACCAGCCGCAACACCTCGTTCTCGCGCCCCCCCTGCTCCTGAATCCGGCTGCTATTGCGATAGAGCACCTTAAGCACCGGCAGCGACCGCCGAGATTCAGGCAGCTCCCGCGCCATCTCGTAGGCGGGCGCCAAGGCCATGAGCGAGTGATAGCCGGTGTAATCCTGACCGCCAAACGTGCGCGCATTGGCCAGCGCGCCCGCCGCCACCAACGTGCGCAGATCGGTTCCATCCGCCAGCTTCTTTACCAGCGCCGGCAGCAACTGACCCAGCGGCGTCTCCTGCATCATCGCCACCAGCGGTTCGATCGCGCCAAACGAGAGCACGTCCGATCCGTCGTCGGCCAGGGCCTGCGAAATCCCTAGCTCGGACGTGAGGGCCGGGCCGAGACTGGCAATCAACATGCCCCGCCCCACGTCGGCGAGAAAGTCGCGACGAGTTTCGTGAATCATGGTTGAACTCCTCTGTTCGAGAGCGCCAGGGCGCCGTCACCCGATGCGCATCAACACATGATACGAGCCCAGCAAGCAAACCAGGCGAACAATCCGCCCTCTAGGCATCGCACCATGGTTCGTTACCGGGATTGCGTGAGAAAGTTGCCCTGATGCCTATCGGATCCCGTTGTGGGGAAGTCCAGGCTCGCCGAGAGTCGCAATGGGCCCCGAGCCTGCCGGGAGTTCAATGGAAATCGCTTTGCAACCGCTGGTTCACTTCGCCGGCGCTCCATCGGCCTCACCGAATCGCCAATGCAGGCGATTTCCCAGTAAGCCCGACCCAAAGTGCTTGCGAAGCTAGTGCCTACTCGAACGCCTTAGCGAACGAGCGACCGCTTTCCGAACTGCTCGGAAAACGACCTGACCTGGATCAACGGCAACACGACACGGAGGTGCGATGATACTCAGGCAACAGCAGGACCAATCCGCCATTCCGTGTGCGCCCTCCCGCAGCGAAGAGTACACCGTTGGAGAGGCTGAACCGGATCGGTGGGATCGGCTGCTGACCAAGTTCCCTAGCCATACGATTTTCCACACGCTCCCCTGGCTCCAAACCATCGAAACGGTTCACAAGGCCCGCCTCATCCTGGCGAAAGTCAATGCCGCTCGGCGCTGCGTCGCGGTCTGGCCAATCTTCCTCACCCGCAAGGGGCCGCTGCGAATCGTCGGCTCGCCTTTGCCGGGCTGGAGCACCGCCTATTTGGGGCCCCTGTTTCGCCCCAACTGCTCGGTCGACCAGGCCCTGGCGTTGTTCCTGGGCACCGAGCATTTCAGCAAGGGCGCCTACTTCGCATGCAAGGTGCTCAACGACGGCCATCATGTTGATCTGACCCCCTTTGGCTTCACCGAGGCACTCAAGTTTGAGACCTATTGCGTTGATCTGACGCTTTCGCCTGATGCTCTGTGGAACAACCTCAAGAGCGAGTGCCGCTCTCGCGTTCGAAAGGCGGCCAAGCTGGGTCTGGAGGTTCGCCAAGAGGAAGACTCGTCGTTTCTCGATGAGTACTGGACGATGTCGATCGAGACCTTCGCCAACACGCACATTCAACCGACGTTTACGCGAGAATTCGTCCAGGAGATGTGGCGGCGGCTCAGTCGAAGCGGCCAGGTCCGCGCACTCTCGGCGTGGCTCGACGGCGAGCGCATTGCCATGCTCGTCCTTCCATTCGATCATCACACCATGTATTACTGGGGGGGCGCTTCGTATCTGCGCCATCGCAGCATCCCAGCACACAATCTTCTGCAATGGAAAGCCATTGAGCTGGCGCAGGAACTTGGTTTGCAGCGCTACGACTTCATCTCGACGCTCGGCGGCGCCGGCCGATTCAAGCGAACCTTCGGCCCCCAAACCCTCCACAGCGCCACCCATTGGGAGCGCACGTCATCGCCCCTGATGCGCGCGCTCAAAAACGGGTATGAACAGTTTCTGATGCGGCGCCAGAGAACGCGAAGCGCGAAGATTGAACGGTCCGCCACAAGCGGCAAGGCCTAATCAAACGGTGTCGAGAATCGTCTTGACCTTGCGGTGCTGCATCGCAATCCGCAGCACCTGCTTCTGCTCGGCTGGCGAAATGTCCACGAACTTCAGCCCGACATCGTACTTGCGCCCCGATTTCTTCGACCACGTGACCTGCGCGCGGAGCTTCATTTCCGAATCAACATCGTCGAAGCTGATCGTCACATCCTTCTTTCGCGGCGACTTGGCGCAGAACACCCGAATGCTGTCGGCGCCGAGCTCGGCCACCTCACCCAGGTTGCAATTGAGCAGCTCCTGAGGCATGCGCGGCATGATGTGGGCGCCGCCGGAGTCCGATGTCGTCTGGCCCTCGGAGGCGCAGTTCATGTGCGCCGCGGCGGCATCCGCCATCGCCAACGGCCCCCGACGCATCGCGCCCGATGCCGCGGCCGGACGCCCCATCATGAACGTGAACCAGACCGCGAATCCGCCTTCATCCGGGATGACCGAGCCGTGCGTCCCTTCGAGGGCCCGGATCGTTCGCCACGCTTTGGCTGCCTGGTGCGCCATCGGCTGCTTGATCGGGTCGGGCATCGATTTGTCGGTGGATTTGATGGCCAGCGCCGCTTCCAGCGCATCGGTCTTCACCCGCGCGCTGGGGTGCTTGAGCTCGCAACGAATCGTCGAGTGCGCCGGCGTGTTCACGTCTTCCGACAGACGAATGGTGAGCTTCCCGTCGTGCACCAGTTGCAGCGCCGCGCTGGTGAGCGACATCATCGCGGCGCGGACCGAAAGATCGTCGCCGTGAACCAGGTCCGGCACGTTCGGCGCAACCTCAACGGCGAGTTCCGCGCCCTTGGCTTGCGCCTCGGCGGCCAGCAGATCGCACACGCCTTGAGCGGTTCGGCGAATGTCGAATGACGTGGCGTTGGCGCTCCGCAGCGTCGGGCTGGGCGTCGCGCCGCTCAGCGCCTGATTCACCAGATCGCTCATCGTACGAACCGTCGCGGCCGTGTTGTAGGCCGCGTCCTTCACCGGCCCATCAAGCGCCATCTTGAGCATCTCGCCGGTCATGCGCTGCATCCCCGCAAGCTGCTTGCGCAGCTGTGTCGCCAGGGCTTCGGCGGAGACTTCGTTCATCCGGCGCTCGATTTCCGCGGCAGCCGCAGCGCCCGATTTCTGTGCCTGAGCCTGCGATACTGAAAGAGCCTTGTCCTTTGCGGCCAGCTGCGCTTCGAGTTCCTTGCACCGCTTGGCGAGCCGCTCGTGCTCGGCCCGGTACTGGGCCTGGCTCTTCTGCGCCTCGGTCGCCTCGCCCTTGACTTCGCGATTCTCCTTCATGTGCCGCGCGATTTGATCCCGCAGCCCGGCATCCTGTTGGCGAACCTGCCCGATCTCGTCCTGGAGCTTGGCAAACGCCTCGGTAAGCTTCTTGTTCTCGGCAACGGTGTGCTGCGACTCCTGTCGCGCCAGCTTGAGAGCTTCTTCGAGCTTCGCCACGCGGCCTCCGGCTGCGCCCTCGGCCGAGGCGAGCCGTTCCTGAGCATCGGCCGCCATCGCGCCGATCTTTGCCGACGCCTCCGACTCGACTTTTTCCAGACCCGCCTCCGCCTTGCTCAGCGCCTCCTGAAGGTTCTTCACCTCTTCGCGCGACTCAACCAGGTTCTTTTCGAAGTAGTTGCGCGAGGTCTTCACCTTCGAGAGCTCGGCCCTGAGTTCCGACAATTCGGCGCTGGTCTTGTCGAAATCAGCCTTCAGCGCGGTTGCGTGCTTCTCCAGCGCCGCTTCGTTCTCAAGATGCTGGGTCACGTTGAACGCTGTCCCGATGAACTCGATTACCTCTCCCTTGGCATCGAAGCGGGGTGCGAGCGTCTCCCGCAGCCAGACATAATCGCCGTCCCGATGCTTCACGCAGATGTCGTGCCGGCGCGAGCGCCCGTTCACCTGGGGCTTGGTGACCAGATCGAGCACGGCCTGGCGATTGTCGGGATGAACAACGTCCAGCCAGCCATGCCCCTTCATTTGCGCTGCAGTCCGCCCGACGAACTTCAGAAAGCAGTCGTTGAATCGCGTCCTCTCTCCGGTGGGCAGGCAGGATGAGATCATCACGTCCAGCGCGCCCAGCGTTCCCAGCGCCAGACGCTCGCTGTTGAGTGCCGCCCGGAAGTCACGAGTCAAACGCCGTGTTTTCAGCCGATTGATCGCGTTGGCCCCGACCGAAAACGCAATCATCAAGCTCACGGTGACGCCAACGATCAGCGTCGCTTGCCGCTGCCCGACAGTCTGGCCGATCACATCGTGGTACCACAGCATGGCCGAGGCGCCGATTCCCACCAAGGTCACCAGCCACGCCGACACGTGCTTCATTGGAACGCCCGATTGCGCTTCGGTGATCTCGGGCTCCAGCCGCGCGTGCACGATCTGATCGTGCGCCAGAATGGTCTTGAGGTCGCGAACCGTCCGCCGCGCCTGGAACCGGCCCAGCAGGCCCACCAGCGCAACCGCCCACACGATGCCCGTCAGGGTCAAGCCCAATCGCTGAGAGGGTTTCTCGTCGAACCAGATGAATGCCGTGGCCGAAAGGGCCAGCAGGAGCAACAGGGCGATAACAAAATCGCGCCAAGCCGGCGCGCCAACCTTTTTGCCGTTCGTGATCACAGCGACCCCGCCGTCCGACGACGCCGGGCCTTCCGCGGCCGCTGAACTCTCCGCTGTCTTGGGTTGCCGCTTTCGTCTGGCCATACCCGTCACCAAGCGCTCCCTTGTGCGGCGGCGTGACCGCGCCTTGAGCATTAGGGATCGGCGCGATCGACCAATGACTCAAGCTGCCACCCCACGAGTCGGCCGTTCCCACGTGCGACTTTGCGATGTGGTCGGCAAGCCCATTCTCCGAGCGGGTTCGCCCAGCAGCCACAGCCACTTGGATCATTCTTATCGGAACGCTTGCCAACCGAACTCAAGCGTCGAAGGCGTGCAGACGTAAGCATTCAGAAATAGGTCCAAATCCTGTCGAATCCCGTATTGCAGTTCAAACCACAATCAGGAAGATCAGATGCGACCATTGACAGTGAATGAAAGGAGCACTCATGCTTTTCATTGCCGGGAGCTGGTGGGCCTTCGTGTTGCGAGGAATCGTGGCCATTCTCTTCGGCATCATGGCCCTCGTGCTGCCGCGCATGGCCTTGCTCACCCTGGTGTTCCTGTTCGGCTTCTTCGCGTTGGCTGACGGAATCTTCTCACTGATCATGGCGTTCCGCGGCTCGCCCGACACGATGCAGCCGCGCCAGCCCTGGTGGGCGTTGCTGATTCATGGTTTGATCAGCGTCGCCGCCGGCATTGCCGCGTTCGTCATCCCGGGCCTGACAGCCATCGCCCTGCTCTACCTCATTGCCGCGTGGGCCGTCGCCGCCGGCGTCCTCGAGATCATCGTCGCTATTCGCCTTCGCAAGCAGATACGCGGTGAATGGCTCCTGGCACTGACCGGAGTGCTTTCGATCCTGTTCGGAATCCTGGTGGCAATCTTCCCCAGCGCCGGCGCCCTCGCCGTGGTCCTCTGGATTGGCATCTACGCGCTGATCGTTGGCGGACTCCTGATTGCGTTGGGCTTGCGCCTGCGCAAAGTGGGGCGCGATTTGGATCAGGCGACCCACATGGTTCCGGGCTGAATTGAAGCCAGAAAAGAGGCCCGAACGTGGTGCGAGCAACCAAGCGATCCCAAACCGAGCCAGGGAGCGAATTCAAAACGCAACGCTCCAAGACTCGTCAACCCAATCAACCGCGCATTGGCGAGCGCCGCACGAGAATCCGCCGTAACACCGCCAACGGCTCTGCCGGCGCGCTCCAACCCGGAACCCGCGCCCCGAAATTCGACCTCAACAGCACACCCGACCAGCGCGTGGATTTGAACCACTTCCGGGGCAGGCCGGTGGTCCTGGTGTTCTATCCCGCCGACTGGAGCCCCGTCTGCGGAGACCAACTGGCCCTCTACAACGAGCTCCACTCCGAGTTCAACAAGCATGCGGCCCAGCTGCTGGGGATTTCAGTCGATAGCGCCTGGTGCCACACCGCGTACGCCCAATCCCGCAACCTTCACTTCCCGTTGCTGGCCGACTTTGAGCCCAAGGGCGAGGTCGCGCGAAGGTACGGCGTGTATCGCGAGGGCGACGGCTTGGCCGAGCGCGCCCTGTTCGTCATCGATGCCGACGGCATCATTCGCTGGTCGTATGTCTCGCCCCTGGGTGTCAACCCCGGCGCCGACGGCATCCTTCAAGCACTCGAAGAAATCGACGCCAACCGACGACAAGCGGTACGACAAAAGGAGCAGGCGCGAGCCAGAGAATCGTGAACGAATCAGACGAACCAAGCCCCAAGGGAATGGAGCAAACGATATGGTCAGTCAAACGCACGCATCGCAACTCACGCTGCCCGCCTCCGAGCAGCGCGACCACATTCGCGGGCCGCTCGATGCTCCCGTCACGCTCGTGGAATACGGCGACTACCAGTGCCCGTTCTGCGGTCAAGCCCATGGGATCCTTCATGAGCTGATGACCCAACTCGCCAATGACATGCGCCTTGTGTTTCGGAATTTTCCATTGACTCAGATTCACCCCTTCGCACAACGCGCCGCCGAGGCCGCCGAAGCCGCCGGCGCCCAAGGGCGATTCTGGAACATGCACGACATGCTCTACGAGAATCAGGATGCCCTTGATAATGAGAGCCTGCGCGAGTATGCGGCCGAGCTCGGTCTTGATGTTGACCGCTTTGGGAGTGAACTCACGAGCGGCGTGCACGTCCCACGCATTCGCGAAGACTTCGCCAGCGGCGTGCGAAGCGGAGTCAACGGCACGCCTACGTTCTTCATCAACGGCCGCCGCCACGACGGACCCTGGGACCTTCGCTCCCTCGCACTCGCTGTCAATCGGGCAAGGGCGGAGCCGGTTTCGGCGGGAAGTCGGCCGGCGGGCCGCAGAATCAGCTAGGAATCCTTCACCGGTGGGATTACATCAAGCGGATCGAGCGTCCCAACACTGAAGTGGTGACGCTCATCGGAAGCGGTGTGGCGCGCAGCCCATCCAATGCTGTACCCTGTCGTCAATGGCTCTGCGTTTCGACATCGATCCCGATATCACAAGAGCCTCGACGCTCCCTTCGCGGTTTTACACCGATCCGGAATCGTTCGCCCTCTGCCGCGAGCGCATCTTCACACGTTCCTGGCAACTCATCGCCGACACCGATTCCCTGAAAG
>JAKEEP010000238.1 GCA_022616475.1 Phycisphaerales bacterium
CCAGCAGGTAGTAGTTCGTGCCGGCTGAAGGCAGATCGAAGATTTCGCACGTGAGCACGTAATCGGCCTTCGATTCATAGGCAGCCGCGGTCGATTCCGGGTCCTTGCCGCCGTATTCACGCTCGCGCTGAGTCTCTACAAACTGGCGCTCGCGAATGAACTCAATCCCGTGACGCGCGCCCGAGGAGTTGAGTTGGGCCCGCAGCCGCGTGAGAAACACCTGATAATTCAGGTGACGCCCGCTGGTCTTGTTCTCCGGGTTCCCCACGAAAATCTTGGGCGGCGCATGGCGATTGACGATGTCTAGCCGCTGCGCGATGTCCTGCGCCATCAGATCGGTGGCGGCGATGAGGTCCTGGCTGCGGAGCGTGTTGCTGCCCACTTCCGATGGTGCGTCCTTGGTCGGATCCAAACGGCCGCCCGACATGCCCCGGTTTCGCGGCGGACCTGACTGGCAGGCTGACAGAATCAATACGCAGGCAACCAAAGCGATCTTCAAGGGGTAGTGCACCGTGTGGTCCTTTCAGAATTCAAGAAGGCTTGATCAGAGCCGTACAACCGCGATTGAGAGCGTTGTTAGTGTATGCTTTCTTCGCGGTATGGCGAAAGAGACACGCCCGACCGGCTGATCCTTCCAAAACGCCCTCCCAGAGCGAGAAATTACGCCAGTTCTTGATGGTCGGTTCGCCCCAAGCCAGGCGGTGAGGCCCGGCGCACCGAAAAGGGTGCCTGGCACCTTTTTCTATGGGGTCGCGGGCGCTCCAGGAGCCGAACCCTGCCCCTTTGACGGCTGGCTCGGCGTCGCCGGTGGCTCTGCCTGCGACGTCTCAGGCGGAATCGGCTTGGGATACCCGTCGATCTGTTGGTGCATGAAATCCGGCGCCCGAACGATCAACTGATCGCGCCAGATTCGTATCGACGCCCATGTGCCGGCGCTCACCGCCGGCGTGGGGGAAGGCGCGACCGGCGTAGCCGTGCTCGGCGGCCGCGACGCCGGCGGCGCGCTCACCGGCGGTGATGGAAACGTGTACCCCAACTCTTCCAGCGCCAGCCGCGATTCGGTGCCAACCTCCCACATTCCCGGCTCAATCACTTCGATGATCGCCCCCAAAATCTCCAGGGACAGGTCCTCCGGTCTTTTGCGGTTGACCTTACGACTGTGTCCGAGGCTCGGGCCATTGCAATAGGCGTGCATGTCGATGCCCACGAACGCCGCATCTTCGAAGTACGCAGGCTCGATCATCAGATCGCGAATGTGATACGTTCTCACCTCGCGCGCCCCTGGAACGCTCAATCGCTCTTTCGTGCTCACTTCAACGTAGCCCTTGCGCAGCTGCCAGGTGCATTGGTCGTAGGCGCTGCACTGATCGAGGATTTCTTCTAACACCGAAAGCGCATCCTGATTCACCGCGTCGATCGAGACGTGCGCTTCTGGGTCCAGCCCAAAGCCTGCCGCCTCATCGCTGTATCGCCCGATGATCCGAGTCCCCAACTCCTGCGCCATGGCCTCAATGACCTCGCGCACTGGCGTCTCTTCGAACTTCATCGTGAGCTTGGTATACATGAGCACGCCCAGGAGCTTGGCGCGACGCTCGTCCTCGCTCTCAGTCTTCGGTATTGCCCCCTCTTGTCGCGGCTTGGGTGGTGGGCTAGGTTGATTCTGCGCCAAGGCAATCGGATTCACCAGCGCGCACGTCGCGATGATTGCTGCGAAGAATCTGCTCATGAGTCAATCATCTCCGTTCCACCAGCGCAGCAGGCGCCGCCGCGCATGAGTGCGAGGGCATTCGCACCCCCGCGATCAAACATTCTCGATCACTTCTTGGTCGAGCCGCCGCCTGCTCCGCCGCTTCCGCCGCTCTTGGAGTCGGCCGGTTTGCCGGCGCTGCCGTCTGCCCCTTTGCCCGGCGATCCGCTGGTCCCGCCAGACCCGCCTGATCCGTTGGTCCCGCCGGTCCCATTGGTTCCTCCGCCGCCCGCGGCGCCGCCAACCTGCTTAGCCTGGCGAAATCCCAGGAACTGCACGTCCGAGATGCCGCCGGTGAACATCACATAGCGAGTCTCGACGTTGCGCGCGCTCTGAGCGCCGACCGGATGAATCGCGAACGGATAGCCACCGACCTGACGGTGAATGTAATCCGGCGCGCGGATGATCAACGTGCCCGAGTAGTATCGAATGGTGGCCGCATCGCCGCCGTTGACGTCCCACGCTTCGGTCTCGATGGTTTCAGTGATGATGTCGATGATCTGTTGAGCCTTCTCGCTCTCGGGGATGCGTTCGGGATCGTCGCCGGCCTCGCCAACGATGGAGCCGCCGCCGCCGCCCCCGCCGCCTCCACCACCACCGCCGCCGCCACCACCAAATCCACCACCCCCGCCGCCGCTTCCGCCGCCACTTCCACCGCCGCTGCCCTGGCCGCCCTGGCCCAACGCCGCATCAAGGTCAAGCCTTGGCGCGTTGTTGAACATCGGAGCCTCAAAGAAAAGATCCTTGATGTGGTAGTAGCGGATTTCGCGCGCCCCTTGCGCGTTCAACCGACCCTTGGTTCCAACCTCGATGAACCCGTCGCGAAGCTGCCACGTGCATTCTTCATCAGTCGAGCACTGCTCCAGCACCATCTCCAGAACGTTGAGCGCTGGTCGATTGGTCGCGTTCAGATTGATCATCGTTTCCGGATCGATCCCTTCGCCCGTCTTGTCATCGTTGTAGCGAGCCACAATATTGACGTTGAGCACCGTCGCCAGGTACTCAAACGCATCGCGCGCCTTGGTGTCCTGGAACTGCACCGAAATGTCGCTGTAAAGCAAAACGCCCAGCAGTTCGGCCTTTTCGCCACTGCGAACGGCGGCGGCATTGCTGCGCTGCTGCATGACGTGATCGAGGCGCTCCTTCAGATTCTGCGCTGAAGCTGACGACGCGGCGGCGATCAGTACGCCGCCCGCAAGAGCAAGTTGAACACTGGTAACGCGGTGCATGATTTGGCTCCGTTCCTGGGTGATCCACCGAACGTCGGGCTGGCTCGGGCCCGACCCTACACATGGATGCTCATGAGTATATTCGGCTGTCGTTTGTTGCTGAAAAGGTTTTTCCAGTCGAAATTCCACCCCCACGCCTTGCCAGCCCCCCCACGCCAGTCCCCCGTCTCAGCGATTGCCCAGAGATTCAACGGCCAAAGCAGTGTCAACCGCCGTGATCAGGGCCAGGGCTTGCGCCGCGACTGCCAGCTCCGAATCCCACAATGACGCCCGAACGCCCCCCAAAGCCCGCTCAGGGTTTCGCAGCGACCCTAGGGCCGATTTCCGAATCGAAAGCTGCATGATGAACCGAAGGGTGCTCAGCTGCCCCCTCAACGCGTCCTTGGCCTGTTCGGGTGATGTAAGCGGCGCCTGCATCAACGATGTTGCCGCCCACGCCGCCGGTCGAAGCGATTG
This sequence comes from Phycisphaerales bacterium, assembly GCA_022616475.1. GTDB lineage: Bacteria > Planctomycetota > Phycisphaerae > Phycisphaerales > SM1A02 > JAKEEP01. Next base: position 3,433 of record JAKEEP010000238.1, read on the forward strand.
CGCCGTGGCCTGTGGCGCTGCATCCGGGTGGCTTGGGTCGATCAACGAGAACCCGCCGCGCAAGTCCATCGGACCCGGCCGCACGGCCGATCCAATTCGGCCCTCGGCCAGAATCCGATCAAGCATCCGAAGATCATCAACGTGATCAAGCGGGCGATTGGTCGCCTGGGCGTAGTCGATCTCCGCCCACCCGATCCATGGAAGCAGCGCGATATGTTCGGCCTGCGGCGTCGATCGCCAAGCCCAATCGATCGCTTTCCGAATCGTCGCGGCATCAACATCATTCAACGGCTGATTCGCCATGGCCAGGCGTCGCGCCAAGGCTCCAGCCAGAATCGCCTGCTTGTGCGATGAGATCCGGCGCGCCTGGCCATCAGGCGATTGACGCTCGATAAATCCTGCATACGGATCAAACGAGCCCAACACCTTCACCACCGCTTTGTCGTACAGCTGTCTGATCTGGCCGTCATCCAGCGACACCGATCGCTCAGCCACCGCATACACGATCGCCGCGCACGCAACCGGATCACCCAAAGGATCATCCTCGGCAGTCGTGACCTGGGCCAAGTCGCGCAGAATTCGAGCCGCCGCCTCAGATGCCGCGGCAGAATCCGGGCGATCTGGCAGACGCTGCGCGTATCGGTTCAGCGCCATCGCCGTCAGCGCCTGATCCAACGGCGGCGCGATCAACGGACGATACTGGTCCGCCACAATGCTGTAATCGCCCACGATGCCCAGCGGCTCCCGAGCCTGCACAGCCGACCCATCATCGTTCCCCGATTCCTCCGCCGGCGGCTCCGGCCACAACGAATTCACCAGACGCTTGGCCACTCCATCGGCAAACACAATGATCGAATCCTTCGTTACCTCTGATTCACCCACCAGCGTGTCGCCCCGAACCAGTTGGAACGGCAATCGACTCGGCCCCGCTTGCGTCAGGTGAATCGTGCGAAAACTGTACACGCTCACATCATCACGCTTCGGCAGATTGGCGCGATCCTTGACCGGCACACCCGCCGCGGCCGCGAGGTTCAGCACCACGTCCTCAGGCTGCGCGCTCATGTTGGTCGCTCGCAATTGCGATGGGAACACAATGTGCCACGATTGCCCAAGCCTCAGCGACACGCCATCCAGGCCCGGCTCAACCCTGCTGCCGATCTGCTGAACCGAACGCCCAACCAGCGGCATGCGCGGCCCGGCCACTTCAAGCTCCAGCGTCAAGCCTCTCCCAAGCACGCTCAGCGACTTCTCATCGTCATGCGCCGGCAGCGAATCCGGCGAATCCACCTGCTTTTTCATTCCTTGAATGATCCCACCCAGCGCCGGATCCGACAACGCTTCCGCCATCGCTTTCCCCGCGGCGCGGCGCACCATCAGGTCATCGCCTGCAACGTCCGTCGCCTGCCCCACCACGCGTCCGCCTCGCCGCAAGATCACGCACACTCCCGTGCTGTTTCCGATTGGAATTTTCGATTGCGCATCGTCGAGTCGCGGCGCTTCGAATGCGGTCACCCACCGGCGCACCGTGCTGTACGCGGCAACAGCCGCCGATGCGTCCGGCAGCCGATCCTCCAGCGACCCCCCCGCAGCGAGTGCCGGCGGCGCGCTCGCCGCAACGGCGATTGATGCCGCGATTGTCAGCGCCACGCAACGTCGCATGTTGCACCAAAACAACATCCGCGCCGCGGCGGGCCCTGCACGTCCGAGAATAAGTCGTTGCGTTTTCATGAAAAACGAATTGCGATTCCAACTCTATTCAGGCATGGCGATTGATGGTGTAATGGCGACCAGGAACCCAAGACCAGGAGCCGGGCCCATGTTGCTCAATAGCTTGATCGCCATCACCGAGAATCGCAAGCGAATGGTGATTCTCACCCTACTGACTTTCGCAGTGCTCTGCTGAAAGTTCCGGGGAGTTCCGGGGAGTTCCGGGGAGTTCCCCGGGGTCCGAGGGGCGGCGCAGAAAAAAGCCCGCGGCAAGGCCGCGGGCGATTTGGGGGTTCGGCAATTCCGGGGATTTCTCGGGGGTCCACAAATCTCACGGCTTCATTTTGATCTTGTCGGTGCCCAGCGCGCCGTGATCATCCATTCCACCGCGTGAAGGCTTCTTGCGCGGCTTGCGGGCCGGAGCACGATCGCCGCCCTCTGATTCCTCCTCGGCTGCTTCGGCAGCCGGCGCGGCGCCGTGGCCTCGCTCGGTGTCGCCCCATTGCGCTCGCTTCAGGCTCAGCCCGATCTTGCGCTCGCCCGTGTCAACCCGCAGAATCTTCACATCCAGTTGATCGCCCGGCTTGACCACATCCTGCGGGTTCTCAACCTTCTGATCCGACAGCTCGGAAATGTGCAACAAGCCCTCCAAGCCCGGCTCCAGCTCCACGAAGACGCCGAAATTCGTGATCTTCGTGACCGCGCCGTGCACCACCATGCCCGGCTGATACGCTTCGGGAATCGCATGCAGCCACGGGTCTTCCGTCAGTTGCTTGACCCCCAGGCCGACCCGCTGCTTGTCGCGGTCGATGTCCAGAACCACGCACCGAACCGTGTCGCCCTTCTTGTACTTCTCGTTGGGATGCGCGATCTTCTCCGTCCAGCTCATGTCGGAGATGTGCAGCAAACCGTCCACGCCCGGCTCGATCTGAATGAACGCGCCGTAGTTGGCCAGGTTCCGAACCACGCCGTCGATGATCGTCCCCGGCGGGTACTTCTGGCTCACCAACTCCCAGGGGTTGACCTCGGTCTGCTTCATGCCCAGCGAGATTTCCTGCTTGTCGCGGTTGATGTCCAGCACAACCACTTCGATCTCGTCGCCAACGTTGATCACTTCGCTGGGATGATTGATGCGCTTCGTCCACGACATTTCCGAAATGTGAACGAGCCCCTCGATGCCTTCCTCCAACTGCACGAACGCGCCGTACGTGACCAGGTTCACCACCTTGCCCTTCACGCGGCTGTTCACCGGATACTTCTCTTCGATCTTCTCCCAGGGAGAAGCTTCCTTCTGCTTCAGCCCCAGCGCGATCTTCTCGCGCTCATGATTAATTTGCAGCACCTTGACTTGCACTTGCTGGCCGACTTGAACGACCTCGCTGGGGTGATTCACGCGGCCCCAGCTCATGTCGGTGATGTGCAGCAGCCCATCGAGCCCGCCCAGATCGATGAACGCGCCGAAATCCGCGATGTTGGTCACCGTGCCGGTCACCATGTCACCTTCCTTGATCGATTCCAGCAGCTTCGACTTCGCTTGATCGCGCTCCACTTCAATGAGCTTGCGCCGGCTGATGACGATGTTTCGCCGCTCTTCATCGATCTTGAGAATGCACGCGCGAACCGTCTTGCCCAGGTACTCGCCAATGTCGCCGGGCCGCCGGATATCCACCTGTGACGCCGGCAGGAACACCGGCACCCCGATGTCCACCAGCAATCCCCCCTTGATCTTGCGCATGGCCTTGCCTTCGACCACGTCGCCTTCCTTCTTGGTTTGCAGAATGCGCTCCCAGCCGCGGATGCGGTCGGCCTTGCGCTTCGAGAGCTTGATCGTTCCGTCTTCTTCGTCTTCCAGCTCTTCCAGAAGCACTTCGACGGTGTCGCCGATCTCCACGTCTTCGGGATTGTCGAATTCAGCCTTGTCGATCAGGCCTTCGGACTTGAGGCCGACTTCGACCACGAAATCGTCCCCGGCCTTGCCGACGACCTGGCCTTTAAGGATGGAGCCTTTGGTGAAGGACTGGATTTCCTTCTCCAGGAGGGAGTCCATCTGGACTTTGCCGTCTTCAAACACGCCGGCGCCGAGGGCCTGGCGAATCATGGCGTCGGCGTCGCTGTCGACGGCGCCAATACGAGAGATCAAGTTGTAGTTGACCATAATGGGGTGAAAAACACTTTCGTCTTGACCGCGGTCACGCACCGCGGCTGCCTAGGGGGTAGGACGCCCGGCAGGTGCCCGACGCACATCGGAGAAACACCGGCTGGGAAGCGTCTGTCGCCATGTGGCGAAGGGCACAGTCAGTATAGCAGGGGAGCCCCACTAGCACCTCACCATGCGCTCCAGTAGCCGGATCGCCACGCGGCCCCGGGCGAGATGGTGTAAGCAACGCGCTTCACCCAAGGTCGCGTAGCGACCCGGTTACGACCGAGATCGAAGCATCATCTTCGGCTATTGGCCCCTTGTGCTGTTAGTTGCCGCTGTTGCTCCTGGCTGAGAAGCGCAAGAAGGCGATCCTTCGTGGCGGATGCGCGCACGTCGCGTTCTCTTTTGAGTCCTTCAATCTTGTCGCGGATCCGTCCATGCGCTTCGGAGTCCCTCGGTCTTGACCACTGTTGTCTGAAGAGTTCCTCCTCCGCGGCTGCAATCTGATCATTGATTTTTTCAAGTGCGGCATCCAGTCCCGAAATCGTTGCAGCGATAGACTCCTTCTGTTCTTGCGTAAGGTCATCCAGTTGCAGGATTCTCTTGCTGTGGATGTGCGCAAGGCTTTGGGACGCGGCATAGGTATCGATGTGCTTCGCCAGGTTGAACGCCTTGCGAAAATCAACCGCCCTTTCAGGCGATGCGTCAGCCAATACCGTTTGAATCAGGTCGGCAAACGTGTGGTTGCTCTGCCGCACGGCGATCTGCGGGCGCAGGGCTTCGCGGTGTTCTCTCGACATACGCCGCCCCTTGGCGTGGCTGACGCTCTCATACTCCTCGGGGGTTGCAACGTGCTCCAAGGCGGCGTTCATCGCCATGACCTGCTCCAGGCGGCGCCACTTTCGGCGATGCTGACGAATCTCGGCGTCGAACATTGCTTCAAGCAACCCGTCCATGATCGTGTCATATTCAGCCAGCAAGGGCTGGAGCGGCTCTGCTTCGTGAGGACGAAGCTGAAGATCATTGATCACGGTGTGCAGATTGACTTTCGAGCCGGGCACATTCTGAGCGAATTGCGAGAGCCTCTCCCAGCGGCCGGCACGGAGATACTCTTCCCATGCCGCAAGCCGGTCATCGCTCAGAACCGCCTGCACGTTCTCGAAGAATGCCGAATCGATTTCGGCCTGCTTGTCAGCGTGGACAGCGATTTCCTTAGCCAGCCGGATATCGGCCAGCTGAGCTTCGAGCGACGCTGGCGGACAGGCGTCCCTTTGCGTTTGTAGTTCCTGCTCAGCCTGCCGTCCGGCTTCTGCCACCATTTTGAAAGCAGTCACATGATCGGCGTAAATCGTTTGAATAATTGCTTTCTGATCCTCGGTGATCTGGAGCGCCTCGAGGATTTCATCCACATCAGAACGATCAATGCGCGATTGCCAGGGAACTTCAAGCCCGTAGGCCCATTGTGCTCGCACGCAAGGCGCAATGGACAACGATGAAGACGAGGCAATCGCAAAGAGCCAAAGTGTTCTGCACATCGCGCACCTCCCGATTATCATAGTGGTGCGGGTCCGAAGCACGACCCACCCGAGAGGGCTGCTGACGGGCACGCTTCGCCAACATCGGTTACGCCGCGCAACGTGTAACAGTTGTTCGGCCCCTCGCACCAGTATTCGAACTTCTTGGCAACAACCTCGGTTCCGGAGTCATTGCAAGCCGATTGACCCGGGATTCCTTCAGGGGCAAGGCCACAGGCTGCGATGCGACCAGCTTGAATGATCCATGCAGGGCCGCTGCAAGAGGGACAGGAAGCAGCACAGTCTTCGCACTGGAGGTCCGGTCCAGTTGCACCTGATCCGCACAAACTGCTGAACTGAAGCCGATAGCATGGGGGAGCCAGGGCCGCCGAGGTGGAAGCGTAGATCAATCCGAAGGCGAGAGCAGGATGAAACACCATTGAGAGTTTGGTTGAGATGAGGCGGACTCCATGTTGAAAAGAATAGACGAACGAGCGCCATCGCCGTCCAACGATGGCGATGGCGCAGACGACTGCGACCATGACGTAGAGCTTCAGGTTCGAGTGGCCTTTATGTGCTGATCCATCGAGCCCCAACGACAAGGGCTCTGAGACAGGCAGCGGCCCATGAAAGAACGGGATCGCTCCCGTATTCTCGACCTGGACGTAGATTGCAGGAACATTCTCTGGACTGGTGGGCAACTGCAGTCCAGTGATAGGAATAGGCGAAATGCTATAGCTTCTTACACGCGTCGTTTGATTTGCAAGCGACCGGCTAACGAGACACCAATGATTCGGGATGCTGGAATCAGGTGGATATATGAGAATCAAGCGAGCGTGATAGGAATCGGACAAATCAGCGCTCAATTGAAGCCGTCGAGCACCGTCCGGAAATCTGCTTTCTTCACGAGAGATGTGCTTCGCCGATGAAGCCGCAAATCTGGCAAACGCCTGTTGCGGGGCCGCGACGTACAAAAAATTCTCCTCGCCAAAGCGCACGTTTGCCCTGTGACTGCGATCATCGGCGGCGAGTGGGCGAATGTTGACGACGTTATTTGCGAAGCCGGCCCAATCAAAAGACGCAGATCGACCGCAAAGCATGGCACCCGAAGGGAACACTGAATTGGAGTGCGCGATCTGAGTCCATCCCGCAAGCCAATCGTCTTGCCATGACTGGACAAGCTGGCAGGCGAAGTCGCCTGAAAGTCGGCCCCACGCCTGACCATAGAGCACCGCATCACGAAATCCCGAAGGCTCCGCCGGCAGGCTGGGACTTTCCATCAACCGGCTCAGTGTCTCAGCTTCATCGACCGTATGGAGCGTTCGATCAAATCCCCTGAAGCTGAATGCAACCTCCGGGGCGGGGGGCACATCCGCGCTGACAGACTTGACCAATCCCAACGGGAGAAAGGCCAGAGGCGCGAGAACCACCAGATACATCCGCTGGATGGAAAGGCAGTAAATCATTGGCTACCGCTGCCAGTGGGCATTGCTCTGCTCAGTGAAAAAATGTGGCCCGAGAAGACTGAGCGAGCGCACAGTAGCAAGTTTCGGCGTGCGTGCAAGTGGCGAGATGGATGTGGATATCGAGCGAGCCGCAGTCTGTTCGCACATCGTTTGCCGAGCAGAATGCGACCAGTGCGGTGATCCACAATGTGGGAGGCAGTGCGAGGGCTTGGTCAATTGTCCTAGAGCAGCTTTCCAGCGACGGGCGCAGCGATGGTAGAGCGCGCCGATGGAGCGCGAATCGCGCTCATGCTGCGCCACATCGTGCCGAAGCCGAGGGCGCCGATGAAGTTGAGGGCGAGGCACGGGGCGAAGGTCCACACGCCTGAGCCCGGCCTCCAATGCTCCAGCAACTGATAAATCCCAACGCCCAGAAACGGAGCAATCAACCCTCGAATCCCCGTCAACGTCACATGCACCCCCATGTACTGCGACGCGTTGTGATCCTTCGCGAAGTCATTGTGCCCGAGGTTCCACGCCAGCACGCCCCCCGCGTCGGCGATCCCAACAATGACCGCCGAGCAGAACAGCAGCCAGACCTGCCCGGTGGTGACCGCGATGAGCATGCCCAGCGACGCCGTCACGTACGACCAGGCGTGGATCGACCGGAACTGCACCACATGTGCCCGATCCAGCAACCGCGCCCACAGTGGGATCGCAAACGGCATCGCGATGTCGGGAATGGCGCTGGTGATCAAAATGCTTGGCCAATATCCCAACGCAAACACATCCTGCAAAATGATCGCCGTAGGCGCAATCAGCATGATGTTCCCCAGCCCAAACACAAACATGATGATCATGAACCGGCGAAACAGCGGATCGCCCGCCAGCACCCGATAGACCGAAACCGGATTGATCGACGGCCGCTCGATCTGCGCCCCCGCCATCTCGGCGCGCATGAGCCGCCGCTGGCCGCGAAAGCGCACCTTCCCGTAGATCGCGGTGCCGATCAGCCCGCCGACCGCTGCCAGGGGGAACAGGTAGTGAAAGCTCAGCTCATTGGCGTCCATCGCCAGCCCCAGCGCGAACGCGACCACGCAGAGCACGATCGCCTGAACGCTCGCGAGCTTGCCTGCGATCCGCGCCCGGTCCGCCCGCGGATAGTTGTTCCGCCACACCGCCGTTCGGATCAGGATCACGCCCGTCCAGCAGATTCGCGCCGCGTACACCGCCGCCGTCAGCAGAATCAGCCCGCTCAGGCTCCGAGGCGCCAGCGCGATCGCCCCCACACACACGGCCGTGGCAATCTGCATCCATGTGATGAACTTGATCTTGCTGCGCCCGTGTGTGACCGACGCCCACATGAAGCTGGTGATGTTCGCCAGCGATGGCGCGGCCGTCACCGCCGCCACCGCGAAGTTCAGCTGCGCCGGCGAAATCGATTCCACCGACGCGAACGCTTTCTTCACGATCACGCTGATCACCCCGCCTTCGATCGCCCCCAGCATCAGCGGCAAGAACCACCACGCCACCAGCTCCCGGCCATAGCTCGCGCGCAGCATCGGCGGCAGCGTCTTGGGGTGGAACGATGCAATCGCGGCACGCATCCCCCGAAACGACGTTGTCGCGAACTGAAACAAACTCATACGAACCCCAAGCGTAGGCGTGCTCAGCCGCACGATCCCCCTCTCCCTCAGGGAGAGGGCCGGGGTGAGGGCAAGGAGTCTCTGTTGCCACCACCGCGCGGCACGCCTTCCACCGCGCTCGCCAATAAAAACCCTCGACCAGATGATCGAGGGCGGTCAAATCTTTTCGGGCTTACCAACCGACCGTTTACGCAATGGCGAGCGGCATTCCTCGCCCGCAACCATCCGGCGCCGCTCTTACCGCGGCATCCCGCTCGTGTACTGGATGGGATACGAGCTCAGCCGGCTCGGATGATCCACGTACCAGATTCGGTACCAGTCGTCCGAAATCATGCGCCAATTCTGGTTGCCGGTCACGCGCTCCATGTTATCGGCGTCGGCCGGGCGGTTTGAGATGCCGCTCAACTCCGGCGTCAGACCGCGCTGGCAGCCAATCAGGCACGCCGCGCCAACAACAAGCACGAGAATCGAAAGTGTCTTCATAAAGTGAACTTTCTTCGCATCGAATTTCAACGGGCGTTGCACACTCGAACTAGAAAATCGTACAGACTCACACCCGGATGTCAACGCAATGACTGGATGCAAACTCGAACTCGATCAGCCGCGAAACCTTCAAAATACCGCAATACCCAAGGCCCGCGTGAGGTTATACTGGGCCATACGGCGTCTGATCCCATCGGGTTGCGTCCTGTGCGGGCGTATTTGCTCGAGCCTAAGCAACCCCAAGGGTTCGCCGAATGTCCGCGACGATGGCCAGGCCTCACCAGTCTTCGGACTCGGGAGTGGAAGGCCGGGATCGACGGCCGGCGAACCCACTTTGCATTGGGGTTCGAGCAGATCCTGTGCAGGCGGCCGGTTCTTCAAACCAACCGAGCCGGTGACCCGAGGGGATCAGACGCCGGGGCGGGGAAACGACGAACGATCATGGGTGGTCACGAAAACCTCTGGGCGCCTTGGCGGATGACCTACCTGCGCGAACTCAAGCGCAAGGCCGACGATGTCGGCTGGGACAGCGTCTCAGCCGGCAGCTTCCTCTCAGAGTATTGGGCCAGGCCCAAAGATGATGAAAAGAACCTGATCGTCTATCGCGACCGCGATGGTCTGGTCCTGCTGAATCGCTACCCCTACGCCAATGGACATCTCATGGCCGCCCTCGGCGAGCCTCGGCCAACGCTCTTCGATTACGACCCGCCGCAGCGCGCTGCATTCTGGAAACTCGTGGAAGTCGCCTTCCAGCTCATGCACAGGACCCTCGCCCCCCAAGGAATCAACATGGGCATCAACGAAGGCAAGTCAGCCGGCGCCGGATTGCCCGAGCACCTGCACGCCCACATCGTGCCGCGCTGGAGCGGCGACACCAACTTCCTCAGCGTCGTAGGCCAGATTCGCGTGATCCCCGAGGCGCTGGACGAGATGGCGCGCCAGTATCGGAAGGTCGCGGGGGAGCTACCGCACTAACTTCGATCATCGGCCGCTTGGGATTCGGCCAATCGATGTGAACGAACACACCCCGCGGCGCATCGGTCCGCTCGAAGGTATGAGCCCCGAAATAATCGCGCTGCGCCTGAATCAGATTCGCCGGCAGCACGGCTGTTCGATACGAATCGAAATAGCTCAATGCCGACATGAAGCACGGGCACGCCGCGCCCGCCTGCGCCGCGAGGGCGATCACCTGGCGCCAGTTCTCTGATCCACGCGCCAGCGCTCGTCGAAAGAAAGGATCGAGCATCAAATTCGCCAGCGCCGGCTCGCGTTGATACGCGAGCTTGATCCTCTGGAGAAATCGAGCGCGAATGATGCACCCGCCACGCCAGATCATCGCGATCCGGCCCAAGTCGAGATTCCAGTTGTAGACCTTCTGTGCCTCGGCCATCAATTCGAAGCCCTGCGCGTACGCGCAGATCTTCGAGCAATAGAGCGCATCGCGGATCGCATCGATCAATGCCCCCCTCTCCCTCTGGGAGAGGGGTTGGGGGTGAGGGCCTTTGAGGATCTTGCTCGCTGCAACGCGCTTCTCTTTCATCGCGCTGATGATGCGCGCATACACCGCTTCGGTGACCGTCGGTGTCGCGGCACCGATTTCCAGCGCATTCTGACTCGTCCATCGACCGGTTCCCTTCTGCCCCGCGGTGTCGAGAATTGAATCAACCAGAAACTTCCTGGGGTTGGCCGGATCGCGCTGTTTCAGAATGTCGGCGGTAATTTCGATCAGGTACGAGTCAAGCTCGCCCTGATTCCATTCTGAAAAGACTTCCGACATCTCATCGGGCTTCATCTTGAGGATCGTCTTCATCAGGAAGTACGCCTCGGCAATCAGCTGCATGTCGGCGTACTCGATGCCGTTGTGCACCATCTTCACGTAGTGGCCGGCGCCGTTGGGACCGATGTAGGCGGCGCATGGCTCTGCCCTCGGCGGCTTGGCCATGGTCGGATGGCCTGGCGACGCCCCACTCAGTTGCTTGCCGGTCTTGGCATCGACCTTGGCGGCGATGTTCTCCCAAACGGGTTTCAGACGCATCCAGGCGTTGAGGTCGCCTCCGGGCATGAGCGAGGGGCCGTAGCGCGCGCCTTCCTCGCCACCGGAAACTCCCGAGCCGAAGAAGATGAGTTTGCCGCGATATTTCAACTCGCGCGCGATCGTGTCGGTGAACAGACTGTTGCCGCCATCGACCACGATGTCCTCGGGCTCAATCCCAGCAGCGATCAACCCCTCGGTCACCATATCCACCGGCGGCCCCGCCGTGACCATCATCACGATGATCCGCGGCCGCTTGATTGCGCGAATGAACTCCTCAAGAGTCTTGCACGGCACAAGTCCCCCGCCAAGACTGCCAAAGCTGCCCGGCGCATTGTCGGCAATGAACTTGTCGGTCACCGGCGTATCGCGGTTGTACACCGCAACCCAGTAACCATGATCGGCCATATTGAGAATGAGGCTGCGTCCCATCACCCCCAGGCCGATGAGGCCGATGTCGTTGAGACGAGATGGCGAACTGATGTCCATACGACCATGATCATCGAGGCTCGCGGGCGCGCCAAGCGACGCTCACGCTCACCGCGTAACGATCTTCAGGGGAATGGTTACCTCGCCTTCCCAATATTGATCGCAATCGAGCACGCGGAGCGCGATATTTGGGTCACTCCGGACTCGGATCATCGCGGTCTCGTTCGGTGCTGCCATGAAGACGCGATCCATGTTCCCTTCGGGCGGCGCGAAGGGGAGGAAGTTCTCGCGAATCGCGCCGGCTTGCCACCATACTGGCTGCCTGGCCACTACTTCACCGTTGAGGGTGAACTCGAACACGACGCCGACGGCGACGCCGTTGAAGGCACCAACCTGAGTCGAACGAGTGTCAAAGGAGATTCTGCGGCCTTTGCCATCACGGTATTGGCTCACTTGGTAACGGAGGGACCGCATCGCCGCGTCCATATCCGGCGAAACGACTGGTGTGAGGTAATCGGCTGCGCTGCCGCCACGCCGAATGGGAATCAATATGGTTTCAGTCGAAGGAGTTGCTAGTCCTGGCTGATTGGGAATTCCCTCGTAGACCACATCGAACGTCATCTGTTCATCGGTCGAATTGTCGAGGATGAGCCAGCGATCGGGCGAATCTCCAACCAGAATCGTCGCAGGATTCGGCGTGCGCGGCGTCACCAGAGCCCGCGGCGAGGCGACAATCGGCCACCAGTTTTGCAGCGAGCATTCCACGAGCGGCGCTGCATCATGAGGCCACACGGGTCGACTGCTCACTTCCAGGTGTAGCGGCAGAGTCCACAGTTTGTGCTGCGCTGCCTCTGCCTCCGGATCAACCTCAAAGAGGCCACTCTGTGTCCAGGCATGAATCAATTCGCCGTACTTTTGTTTCCATCGCTCAGACAATGGCCGCGCTAATACGTCTCCCGCGACACATCGATCGAAGAATTGCTCCCATTCTCTGGCTGTGAGCTTGTAGTTCGGCGCCCCGAAACGCGATTGAAATCTTGGATCTTGAAACGGAGTGCCCAACGCCACCCGCCGCGCCATCTCCTTGCACCAAAAATCATCAATGCTGCCCGCAAACGGCAACCCCGCGATCAACACGCGATTGGGAACCAGCGACCACCAGCCATCGCGGTCGGCCTTCGGCATCAGTGTCAGCCAACCGCCCGAAAGGACCCCCAAAAATGCAATGATCGCCAAGCGCCACCGTCGCCGCGTCTTGCCCAGCTTGCGTTCGCGCTTGGCGACTTTGCCGCATTCGCTGCAGATCAATGCGGGCGTCGCTGACATGTCGTACCAGCAACGCGGGCAGCGGCGCCGGCCCTTGGATCGATCCCAAAACAGCGACCAGGTCAGAAGCGTCAGGCCGCTGAGCGCCAACAGCGCGCCGCCGATCCAGAAGATCCAGGCAGTCCACGGGTAGCCCGACGACATGGTTCAATTCTAAGACATTTCGAAGTGGATGCCCTCGGAGCAGAATCCAGAATCCAAACCGCAACTCCAAGATCTGAGATCTGAAATCTGAAATCTAGATCCAAAATCTAAGATCACGCTAAAGTCACTCGTCGTCCGTCCACCAACCTCGCGGCGGGGGCGAAGCGCTGCGCCCCGGCTCAAGCGCAAGCGGAAACGTGAACTCGCCAAGCCAGTGCTTGGGCGCGTTTCCGGCCCGCAAAGCCACCTGCGGGTTGCCGCGCACGCGCATCCGCCAGCGCCCGTCATCGACATTCACCTGTCGAAGCAAGTCCTGATCCTCGTATACCACCTCAAAGCCGTGGTTTCGATTGCTTCCGGTGGCAACATTCAGACCACCCAGCCACCAGATGTTCAGCCGGCGCGCAACGTCATCATCGCGCAGCAGCTCAACGCACACGCCGACGGCCGTATCGTTCAGCTCACTCACCGCCGTTCGAGTTGGATCGGTCTGAAACCGCACCGGCGATTGTGCGGCGTTCCACTTCATCGCGGGCCTGTTGAACGCGAGTTGAACAGCGGCGGTCGCAGCTTCATCGCTCACGCACTGGGTCACTTGCTGAAGCGGCCCGCCGCTTTGCGTGTTCAACGTGATGGTTCGCGCAGCCACGGGCTCCCAATCCGCCGGCTGAGCGGGCGTCTGCGGCTGGTTGACCGCCGTTAGATCAACAAAAACACGGCGATCGATTTCAAGGTCCAACGCGAGCCGCCTGGTCGACTCCGGCAGCGCCGGCAAATCGAGCACGTATGGCTGACGCATGGAGTAGAAGGAAACGCCGCGATAAAAGACTACTGGCTTGCCTGATTCAAGCACTTCCCCCGCATCAGACAGAAATCGCGGCGTCGCGCGCACCCGGCATTCCATCAAGTCAGGCCACCAATCGCGAATCTGGAGCGTGACGGTGATCGGCGTGTCGGCCGGCCACACCTCGCGGGTGGCGGCGTCGATGCGCGGCGGCAAGCCGCGCAAGGGCCCTTGCACCGCGATGCGATCGATTTGGCGGCGATACATATCAACGAACGCGCCGTACTTGGCGATCCACTCATCCGAAGGCGGCCGGCAGCCCCAATCCCCCAAGACGCAACGATCGATGAGCTTTTCCCATTGGCCGCTCGATAGTCCGTTCTGGCTGGCGCGCCTATTCAATTCCGAGAATATCGCGCTGCGCGGCTCGCTTGAA
>JAKEEP010000239.1 GCA_022616475.1 Phycisphaerales bacterium
ATCTCCATGAAGAGCAGCAATCCGACGATCAAGTTGCACAATTCACTCTTCATCGGAAATCAAGCTGACGAACCCGGCGGCGCGATCGAGGCCGATGTGGGTTCGGGCATGCTTGAGATGGTCAATTGCACGGTAGCCGACAATACAGCGCCCAGCGCTGGTGGTCTCTACTTCAGTTCGGCTACGACACCGGCGTCAGTCATCAGGAATTGCATTTTCTGGGACAACACGCCATCTGAGATTGAGGTGAATGTTGGCACGTTGGAAGTTTGCCACAGCGATATCGAAGGCACAAGTGTGTGGCCCGATCCGGCAAGCTGCGATGGTTCCAACATCAACGCGAATCCTTTGTTTGTGAATGCTGCGTCAGGCAATTATCGGCTGCGATGCACGCCGACGGCCTCACCGTGCATTGATGCCGGTTTGGATGGCAATGTTGCGACCGATGTCCAGGACGTGAATGAGAACAGTAACACGGGCGAGATAGCGGCCGACCGCGATCTTGCCACGCGAATTGTTCCAGACAATTCGGGCGATCTGATGGAGGTTGACATGGGGGCGCACGAGACGAGCCCGTACACGCTTTGCGTGGCGGACTTCAACGATGACTGCTACGTGAACGTGTTGGATTTGCTTCTGTTGATCGGTGGATGGGGACCGTGCCCTCCTCCGCCTGCGGGCTGTCATTACGATATTGGGCCGATATCGGGGGCGTGTTCGGCGCCCGATGGAATGGTGAACGCGACCGATCTGCTGGCGCTGATCGCCAACTGGGGACAGTGCGTGGAGTGCGGAGGCCTGGGCGTGGGGGAGGGCGCGCCGGCCTCGGTCGAGGACTGCGAACGGGATTGCGAGGCCCAGTATCCCACGACGACGCAGGGTTTTACCGACTGCATGAATCGGTGCATTCAATCGCTGTGCGAGCAACAGTTGCTGCCGCCAGAGGATTGCAATTGAGTGAGTAAGACGGATGAGGCTTGAATTCGCCGCCCCGGAGTGATTCCGGGGCGGTTTTACTTTTTGGAAAAGGGATGCTCTGACGCCTTGCAGCTCACCCCGCCAGCATCAGCGCCAGAACAATGTTCACCAGCACGCTGAGCCCCAGAATCACCATCACGATCATGAATGCCGGGCTTTCCGCCAGGCTCGGCCCCGTCTTGACCGGTCTGTGCTTGACGATCTGGGCCGGTGCGATCGCGTCGCTGGCGATGCTGGTGGCGATCTCCGTCAGATCAAACTTGTTGCGGGCAAAATGCGGCGGCTGGCCTCGGGAAATCAGGTCCAGGTCCTGCAACAAGTCGGTGGCGTTCTGATAGCGCTCGGCGGGGTCCTTCGACATCATCATTTCGATCACTTGCGCGGTCGCCGGCGAGAGTTTCGGATTCAAATGGTCCGGCGGTGTCAACTCGGCCTTCAAATGCTGGTGCATCACCGCCGATGGGTTCTTGCCCTCAAACGGCACCCGCCCGGTCACCATGTGATAGAACGTCGCGCCCAAGCCGTAAATATCCGCTTGCGGCCCGATCTTGATCTCGCCGCGAATTTGCTCCGGGCTGATGTAATACGGCGTGCCGTAGGCACGGCCGGCCTCAGCCTTGGCCGCTTCCTTGTCGCTCAACGCCCGCGCCAGACCAAGGTCAGCCAGCTTCACCACACCCTGGCTGTTGAACATGATGTTCTTGGGCTTGATGTCGCGGTGAATGAACCCGCGCGCGTGAGCGTGCTGCAGCGCCTTGGCGACTTGGATCGTGGTGCGGATCGCCAACTGCTCATCCATCCGCTTGTTCTTGACCAGCCGGTCGTACACCGTCGGCCCGTCGATGTACTCCATCACGAAGTAGTGATGCTCGCCCGCCTGTCCGACGTCGTACGCCGCGACGATATTCGGATGGTTCAGCTTTGCCGCGGCGCGTCCTTCCTTGTAGAAGCGCTCGATGAACTTCACGTTGTCGGAAAACTTCTTAGGCAGTACTTTGATGGCCACCGGCCGGTCGAGGCTGATCTGATCGGCCAGGAACACCGTCGCCATCGCGCCCGATCCGAGCTTGCTCTGGATTCGATATCCCGGAATGCGCTGGCTGGAGCGCTTGGCTTCAAACTCGCCCCGCATGCGCTGAAGCTGGCGCTGCGTGAGAAACTCATTCTCCAGAAGCAAATCCGCCAGAGTGCGCGGCTCGTCGCTCGACGCCGATTCCCGCAGCAGCGAATTGCAAAGCTCCATCTCATCCGGCGAGACCAGCCCGCTTTCGACCACCAGCGTGCCCAGCATGGTCTCAAATCCGCCGGTCGAGGATTCGCTGGTCACCAGTTCGCTCTCGGCCGAGAGCGGCTTGATGGTTCGATCCTGCGGCCCCTTGGCGCTGGAAGCCGATGGGGCCGCCGGCCCAGCGCCGGCCGCGGCCGGTGTCCCGCTGTTGGCGACCGCCTCGGTCGAGCCCTCGCTCGTGTCTTCGAGCTTCAAGATCGAATCGCGGTCTGCGACCCCCGAGTCAGAAACTGAGGCTGGCCCTGACGACAATTCGCTTCCCGGTTTCAGGGGCCGGGCCTCGCGCGGCGGGGATGGTGTTTTCTTGTCGCTCAATGCCGTGGTGTCTCGGCGAATGCTATCAGCCGCTCTTGTGGAATATGCCGACTGCATGGCTGTTGTCAACTATCTTGTGGCTTGCGGCGTTCCGATCGGCCAGGCGAGATTCAAGGTCCCTGCAAGAAACAGGTCGTCGCCCCTCGCGGGCGCAACCCAAGCTCTTCCCCAGAAGGTGCTCTATAGTGACTACGCAAGCGGGTTTGGGGCGGTTGCCAATCCAGCCCGGATCGGCCAGACCTTATCGGATTCGATCAGGGGTGAATTGGGCCGAATTCAGGCGTGGTCGCCGCCGGGTCGATAACCCTATGGCATGGGGAATCCACCATATTCCCGGCCAAGAGCGCTTCGCCAGTACGAGGACATGACCGTCAACAGCCAATCACAAGTCTCCCGCCCACAGGCCGATCGCATCGCGATCATCCGCCCCAGCGCCCTGGGCGATGTCTGCCGCACTGTTGCCGTGCTCGCCAGCTTGCGGGCCGCCTACCCCAATGCCCAGATCGATTGGGTGGTGCAGGACGACTACACGCCGGCGATTGCCGCTCACCCCGCGCTCGATGAACCCATTTCGTTTCCTCGGGGGCAGTTCGCTCGATGGTGGCGAACCCCCGCGCAATTCGTTCGAGTGCTCAGCTGGTTCAAGTCGCTGCGCAAGCGCCGGTATGACCTCGTGCTCGATTGTCAGGGCCTGGGCCGAAGCGGCCTGATGACCAGAGCAACCCGCGCTGCTCAGCGCGTTGGTTTGCGAAACGCGCGCGAGCTGGCCTGGCTTGGATACAACGTGCGCGTGCCTCGCGACAGCGGCCGGCAGATTCCTGTTCATACGGTCGATCAAATGCTGCTCCTGGTTCAGGAACTTGGCATCGAGCCGCTGCGCGACATGCGCCTCTACGCAGCCGCCGAGGATCGTGCCTGGTGGCACGACAAACGGTCCGAGCTTGGAATCGCCGATGCCCGGTACGCCGTCCTGGCGCCGACCGGCCGCTGGCCCGGTAAGCGCTGGCCCATCGACCGGTTTTCGCAACTGATTGAGCCGCTGCTGCGGCGCGGATTCGAGCGAATCGTCGTGATCGGCGCTCCGAATGAAGGTGAGCAGGTGCGACCGCTGCTCGATCGATTCGCGGGCAATCGCAGCCCAATCGTCGATCTGATTGGAACCGCCAGCATCGGGCGAACCATGGCTGTGGTCGCCGATGCGGCCCTCGTGGTCGCCAACGACTCCGCGCCTCTACACCTGGCGGTTGGATTTGACCGCCCTTGCGTTGGGCTGTTCGGGCCAACCGACCCCGCAGTGGTGGGGCCCTACCAGCGCGAGCGGTCCGCAATTCGCGGGTATTGCCCGCAGCCCGGCGAATCCATCACCTTCAAGAGCCCAAAGCTCGGCGATCGACTGATGCGCCTGATCAGCACCGCCTCGGTCATCGAGCGGATCGATGAGATGATCGCTCACCACCGAAGCCGCGGTCGCGATCGAGCCAAGCCGCGGGCATCCGGGACATCCGGGGCGCGGGCATCTGGGGCTTCCGGGGCCGGGGCGCGGGCGTGAGAATCACACCTCCGGTGTGGCTGGCCAGCCGCTCGCCTCGAAGAAGAGAAATGCTGATGGCCACCGGCGTGCCCGTCACAGTGGTCCCACCCGACCTCGATGACGCCGCGCTCACGCCCGGAGGCGGCACACCCATGAACTGGGTCATGGGCCTTGCTTATCTCAAAGCCACTCGCGTCAAGCAGATGATTCTCGCATCGGGCCAAAACTCCGCAGGTACCATCCTCGGCGCCGACACGGTGTGTGTGTCGCCCCGCGGCGAGATTCTGGGCCAGCCGCGCGACCAAGATGATGCCCGCCGCATGCTTAAGCTGCTTCGCAATGCCGAGCATCGCACCATCACCGGCGTCTGCCTGCTCTGGCTGGCCAACGACGATCGCCTGCTCTTCGGCGACAGCGCCACCGTGCGCATCGGGCCCCTCACCGATCAGCAGATCGAGCACTACATCGCCACCGGTGACTGGCGCGGCAAAGCTGGCGCGTACAATCTCTCCGAGCGAATCCAAGCCGGCTGGCCCATCGAGTGCACCCCCGGAAGCGACCCCGACACCGTGATGGGACTGCCGATGAGGAAATTGCGGAGAATGCTTCGGTGACTTCGCCGCTGCCGGCCTTTTTGAAGCCCCTGACGGTCCCCGCTTCCTGGTTGTATGGCTCAGCCATCAAGTCACGCAATGCCCGCTTCGATCGCGGTTTGAAAGTTCAATCCATCGATCGCCCCGTCATTTCCGTCGGAAACATCACCACCGGCGGCACCGGCAAGACTCCGATCGTGGCCTGGATCGCCCGCGCTCTCATGGAGGAGCGGTTCGAGCCGGTCATCGCCATGCGCGGCTACGGCTCGACGCCCGATCAGATCAGCGACGAGCACGCTGAATACAAGACAATGTTGCCCGATCCCTTGATCGTTGCAAATCCCGATCGCGCCACCGCCCTTCGAGAGTTCCTGCCCAGCCATCCCGAGGTCAAGTGCATCATCCTGGATGACGGGTTCCAACATCGACAAATCAAACGCGCGCTTGATCTGGTTCTCGTCGATGCGACCGCAAACACGTTCGCCGATCGGCTGCTGCCTGCGGGCAACCTGCGCGAACCGCTCGATAACCTTGCGCGGGCTGACGCTGTCATCCTCACGCACGCGGCAAATGCCGATGAACGCATCACGTCTCTGGTTGAGCGCTTCCACCGAAAGCCCCCGCTGGCAAAGTCTCGCCACGCCTGGACGCAGCTGCGCGTCCACGACGGCCCACGGACCTGGAAGCCGCAAGGGACCGACTGGCTGCGCGGCAAACGTGTGCTCACCATGCTCGGCGTCGGTAAGCCGCAATCGATCATCGACCAACTCTCGGATCTCGGCGCCAACGTCGCGGTCAACATCCCCTGCGACGATCACGAGCGTTACACCCGCGCCAAACTTGCCGTAGCCCGGGGGCTCTGCCAGGGCTGCCAGGCCATGGTCGTCACCGAAAAGGACTGGGTCAAACTCCGCAACCTGTTAGACTTAGGCGCTTCCAAGTGGCCTGTTCCGATCGTGGTTCCCCAATTGGCGATCGAGTTCCTCGAAGGAGAAAACCTGCTCCGCCAGCGTATCCTCGACACCGTTCGCTCTCACCCTCATCACCCTCCGAATAATCCATGACGCCAACCGCTTCTATTTTGACTTTTGACGTTTTGACATTTTGACTTTTCCCGCATGCCCATGCTCCTGCACCAGCTTCGCTCGTTCAAAGACTTCACTGCCATGGTGGTGGGCGACTTCATGCTCGATCAGCACGTCTATGGCGCGGCCGAGCGCCTCAGCCCCGACGCACCCGTCCCAGTCCTCCACGCCACCAAATTCGAAGACCGGCCCGGCGGCGCCTCCAACGTCTCACTCTGCCTCTGCGGGCTCAAGGGCCAGGTCATCTGCTTCGGCGTCGTCGGGGCCGATCGCGAAGGCGACGTCCTCCGCGAGAAACTGATCGAAGTCGGCTGCGATGTTGACGGCCTCCTGACCGATCCCTCGCGACCCACAACCATCAAGCGCAGCATGATCGGCCTGGCCCAGCACCGCCACCCCCAAAAAATGTTCCGCATGGACATCGAGACCCGCGACCCGCTCTCATCGGCCCTGCGCGATCAACTGCTGAAAGCCATCGAAACCCGCATCGACGATGTCGATGTCATTTGCCTCGAAGATTACAACAAGGGTGTCTGCGGTCCCGAGTTGTGCCGCAGCCTGATCGAGTTGTGCCGCCAGCGCGGCAAGCAAATCCTGATCGATCCCGCGGCCATCGAGGACTACTCCAAGTACCGCGGCGCCACAGCAGTCACCCCCAACCGCTCCGAAGCCGAGCTCGCCACCGGTCTCGACACCCCCATCGACGCATCCGAGCTCCACAACGCCGGACTCGCCACCAAACTGCTCAATGAACTCGATTTGGACGCCGTCGTGCTCACCCTCGACAAGCACGGCGCGCTCCTCGAAGAGCGCGATGGCAAACCCATCCTCGTGCCCACCGTCGCCCGAGCCGTCTACGACGTCACCGGCGCCGGCGACATGGTTCTCGCCGCTCTCGCCGGCGCGCGCGCCAACGGCATCAACTGGCTCCAAGCCGTTAAGTTCGCCAACGTCGCCGCTGGCCTCGAAGTTCAAGTCTTCGGCGCGCAGGCCATTCCTTTTTCCAGCGTGCAGCGCGAGGTCCTCGCCCAGGTCCGGCCGCTCGAAGGCAAGACCCGCGACCTCGATGACCTGCTCATCGAGCTGGCCGTCCATCGCGAAGCCGCTCGCAAAATCGTCCTCACCAACGGCAACTTCGATGTCATTCACGCCGGCCACGTCGCGTACTTGCGCGAGGCCAAGCGCCTCGGCGATGTGCTGGTCGTCGCCGTCAACTGCGATGAGCAAGTCCGCGCCCAAAAAGGCCCAGGCCGGCCCGTCTATAAGGAAGCTGAACGCTTGGAGATTCTTTCGGAGCTTGCGTGCATCGATTACCTCACGGTCTTTGAGGAGCCGACGGCGCATCAACTGCTCCGCCGCATTCAACCCGATCTCTATGTGAAGGGCGGAGACTACGAGCCTCGCCAGATCAACGAGTTCGATGCACTTCAGGAACTCGGAATCGAGCTGAAAATCCTCGCCCACCGACCGGGCCTCGGCAGCCGCCACATCATCGAACGCCTCCGCGCCGTCCAAAGCGAAGCGTGAGGCTCCGCGACAACTGACAACTAACAACTAACAACTGACAACTGACAACTGCCCCCATGATCCACATCGCGGTTCTGCTCAAACCATACTTGGATCTGATCCTAAGCGGCCGCAAAACCATCGAAAGCCGCCTCACCCGACAGGCCCGCGATCCCTACGAACGCATCGAGCCCGGCGAGCGAATCTACTTCAAGATCTCCGCCGGCCCCTACGGCGCGACTGCCATCGCCGAGCACGTCATCTTCGAAGACAACCTCACGCCCAAGCGCATCGCAGAGATTCGGCGCGACTACAACGACCGCATCTGCGGCGACGCCGCCTTCTGGAGCTGGAAGCGCACCAGCCGCTTCGCCACCCTCATCTGGCTCAAAGACGTTCAGCCAACCGACACCGGCCCCGCCATCCGACGCCTCCAAGGTGTCGCTTGGCTCACCCTCGATGAAGACCCCGCCTGGCGAAGAATCGAACCAGAAAAAGGTGCCAGGCACCTTTTTCGACCCCGGAATTCCAGCCTCTTAGCCCAAAATAAAGGTGCCTGGCACCTTTTATCGAACGCGTCGTTCTTCGTCGAAGTCACGCCCGGCAACTTGCGCAACAACAGCCTCTACGTGACCACGGCCGTCGACCGCTTCCCCGCCTGGACCCTCGGCGGCAAGAACAAAAAATCTGCCGCCAAACCAATCACGCTTGTCCTCCACGAAGGGCCCACTGTGCAAACCGACATCGTCGGCCCTCGCAACATGCTCCGAACCCGCATCTGGCGAAAGTGGTTCGCCGACCACGGCGTCAAACAAGGCGACCGCGTCGTCTTCACCCCCGTCGACGAATCCACCTACCTCGTCGGCCTCGCCCGTCAAAAGTGATCCCGTCCACTTTGGGGTGGCGTGGTACTCGCTGCCCTGGCGAGAACCACGCCTCGGGTGCCCTTGACTGTCCGACGCGCGGGTATTCGTTTCGACTTGTTGACTTGTTGACTTGTTGACTTTGCTTACTGTTTCCCCATCGCCTTCTCAACATCACTCACGCTCTTCGGTATCGCCTCGCTCAACACCCTCACCCCCGCCTTCGTCGCCACCACATCATCCTCAATCCGAATCCCCATCTTTTCCTCTGGAATGTACACGCCCGGCTCGATCGTGATCACCGCACCTTCCTGCAGCGGTTGATCGCCAGCCGGCGCTGCATCGTGCGTATCCAATCCCAAATGATGCCCAATCCCATGGATGAAGTAGTCCCCCAGTCCCGCCTTGTCGATCACCGCACGCGCCGCTGCATCAATTTCCGAAATCCGCGCGCCCGGCTTCACCGCCTTGATCGCCGCCGCCTGCGCCTTCAGCACAACCTCATATACCTCGCGCTGACGCTTGCTGAACTTGCCGTTGATCGGCAGCGTGCGCGTGACATCCGCTGAGTACCCCGCCCACTTGGCTCCCGAATCGATACAAACCAGGTCGCCATCCGCCAGCTGCGCGGTGTTCGCGCGATAGTGCAGCACGGTGCTGTTAATCCCGCCGCCCGCGATCGTCCCAAACGAAAGTTGCCGCGCCCCGCTGGTGCGATACGAATGCTCGATCGTCTCCTGCACCTCAAACTCGTTCATCCCGGTGGTGATCGAACGCATCGCCACCGCGAAACCTGCCGCGGTGATCTCGATGGCGCGCTCCAGCATCTCAATCTCATTCTTCGATTTCGCGCTTCTCATCCGTGCGATTTCATCCGACAAGTCCTCGATCGAAACTCCCAGGACTCGCTCACCGATCTTGCGAAAGATCGCCAAATCCGGCGTCACCGCCTGCGTGTACTGCGCCGGCGGATGCAGAACCGCCAGCGACTTGGTCCGCCGCGCTGAATCGGTCAAGAACATCGGCAGCTTGTCGAGCCGAAGGATCGTCTTGAACCCGGTCTTCTCCTTCAGCGCGCCGCTGATCTCCGCCCGCAACCCGTCCCACTTCTCCAACTCCGGATTCAGCGGCCGCAGAAACAATCGTTCGCGCCGCGTCGGGTCCGGATTGGTCGGATCCAGCAGCAGCGCCGCCCCCGGCTCGTCTGTGATTCCAGTCAGATATTCAAAATGCCTGTGCGGCCGGTACAGCGCATCGCCATGCGACTCATCATCGCCCGCGAACACCACACCAACCGACTTCTTCAGCGCCGCCCCCAGCCGCGCGCGCCGCTCGGCAAACTCTCTCAATGGAATACGGTCATTCGCCATGCACTGTTCCCAACCCTTCTTCGTTGCGCCGCAAGTGTAACGAACTTCATCTATACACGAACCGAAGGCGCGCCGCTGCGAACTGTTTTGCGGTGCCGCCATGCGAAGTTTCGTGCTTG
This sequence comes from Phycisphaerales bacterium, assembly GCA_022616475.1. Classification (GTDB taxonomy): domain Bacteria; phylum Planctomycetota; class Phycisphaerae; order Phycisphaerales; family SM1A02; genus JAKEEP01. The sequence continues at coordinate 9,649 of JAKEEP010000239.1, forward strand.
AGCCGAGCCAGCCACCATCTCATCCCGAAGAGGTTGGGCGCTACTGCCCGGCATGCGGCTACGACCAGATCGGCATGACCGGCGCTGCGCTCGAAATCCGCTGTCCCGAGTGCGGCAGCCGATGGAAGCCCGATGAACTCCTGACCCAGCCGCCTCCCGGCCTGTTGATGCAAATCGCCATCGCATTCGCCGCGCTCACCAGAGCGTTGTTTCTCGCCGGCGTATGCGTCATCATCTTGTTCATCGTCTTTGGCATGCTCATAGCAATCTTGGAGTCCGTAGTGCCGGACCGATCCAGCTACGCCCCGACGCTTAGAGCCCGCACCCAACTTCAGCAGATTCACAAGGCATGCCTTGTGTATGCAGCCGAATCCAACGACAAGTATCCGGTGCACGCCGCGGCGCTGTTGACCTTCGATTATTTCAACACCGATTTGATCGTCGACCCGTCACTCCCACGCGCGATCACAAACACGCGCGTCGGCACATACGATCTGCGCAACTTCGACGGCTCGACGCAAGCCCACGCCAACCTTCAAGCCGCCATCGCCCAGGTCGATCACAACGCGCCGTACTACCGCCTCGGCGATTTTTGGCTCGTTCGACTGCCCTATGCAACCCACGATCGACAAATCATCGCCGCATGGGGTCAGCGCGATCCTTCGGGTATGCGCAACGTCGTCTTCGATGACGACCACGCCGATTTCCTCTCTTCGACTGATTGGCAGGCCGCCTGGAAAGCTGACGCTGCCGCACGAGTCCGACTCAAGCTGCCGACGCTCACGCCGCCACCCTGATCACGCCGGCAACTTCCTCAGCTCCCCCTGCACCTCATCCATCAACCCCCGCATCGTCCCCGGCCCGAACTCAAACTTCAGTCCCGCCGCGCCAAACAACTCCGGCAGCGGCCGCGAACCCCCCAGCATCAACGCCTTGCGATAGTTCTCCAGAGCGCGCTTCTGATTCCTTCGCGCCTGCAGCCACAACTGCAGCGCACCCAGCTGGGCAATCCCATACTCAATGTAATACAGCGGCACACAAAACAGGTGCAATTGCCGCTGCCACACGACCTCGCGGTACTTCTCCAGCCCTGTCCAGTCCACCGCCGCACCAAACCCCGCATCAAGCTCCAGCCACTGCGTCGTTCGCTGCGCCCGCGTGTGATTCGGATTCTTGTAAATCCAATGCTGAAACGCATCGATCGTCGCGATCCACGGAATCATCTTCGCCAAATCTTCCAGATGCGTGCGCTTCGCCCGCGATGCGTCCTGCTCGCTGTAGAACTCGCCCAGATACGGATACGTCAGCAGCTCCATGCTCATCGACGCAACTTCCGCGAACTCCAGCGGGCTGTGGCGATAATCCACCAGCGGCTCCTCCTTGCACAGCATCGAGTGAAACGCGTGCCCCGCCTCGTGCACCATCGTCTCCAGATCGCGCTGCAAGCCCGCCGCGTTCATGAAAATGAACGGCTTCCGCTGACGATCTCGCATCTGCTGATACCCGCCCGGCGCCTTGCCCTTTCGCGAATCCAGATCCAGGCAATCGCCTTCCGGAACTTCCGGGGGCCGCATCGAATCGAACATCTTGCCCAGCGATGAATCCATCCGATGAAACACCCGCGATGTTTTCTCGATCAGATCGTCCGCCTTTTCAAACGGCCGCAGCGGCGCTCGCCCCTTGATGTCCACCCCCAAATCCCACGGCCGCAGCCGATCCACCTTCAGCGCCTTCGCTCGCTCTGCATTCAACTGCCGATACACCGGCACGCAGACTTCCTCGGCGCCCCGATGAAACGCTTCGCAATGCGCCGGCGTGTAGTCGAACCGGTGCTTGCGCTTGAACGTGTACTCCAGATAGTTCTCAAACCCCGCGTTCCGCGCCATCTGATGCCGCAGCTTCACCATGTGCGCAAAAATGTCGTTGAGCTTCTGATGATCCTGATACCGGCGCTCGGCGATCAACCGCCACGCCTCCTCGCGCGTCGCTCGATCCGTCACCTCCAGATATTTGCCCATCTGCGGCAGCGTCTTTTCCTCGCCCCGGAACACCACCGTCATCGCCCCGCAAATTTCCTCGTACTGCGTCGCGAGTTTCGTCTCCTCGGTCTGTAGCGGAATGTTCTCGGGCCGGAAAATCTCCACATCAGCCTTCAAGTTCCTCAGCAACACTCCATATCGCTTCTGATCCAGCTTCGCCGCGTGCTCGCTCCCCGCGATCTTCTTGTCGATCTCAAACCCGATCTTCTTCAACTCCGGTTCGACGTTCTCAACAAAGCTCAAGTACGCGCGCTTGACCGCCTCATCATCAGTGTGCCGCGTCATGTTGATGTACAGCGTCGCGTGCGCCTCGTTCGCCGCCGCATCCAGCTCACTTCGATCCAGCAACAATCCCTCCAGGCAGCCCGGGCACTTCAGCGGCCTTTCCAACAAAGCCTGATACAACGGCCCCAGGTTCTCCCACCTGGTCGCATCCAGGTCCTGCGGGACAAATGATGCTGAAGTTGAAGAACAGGCCGGAGTATTCATGTTGATCGTGGTGCGCATGTGCGTCCTTGGGCAGGTAAACAGACCGATTCGTGACCGGTTGCGATTCTAGCGGGCAGGCCGCTGGAGCGTTCTCAAGCCCAACGATCAGTCGCATCTCGATTTGAGATTGGTGGTGCGGGCATTCTGCCCGCACGGTCTGGGCACGGGCAGAATCCCGTGCCAACCTTAACTTGAGCATCGACACTACCCAACCGCCTTCACGCTCACCGCCGGCAAACCAAGTTGCTTTTCCACCGCCGCCGCCAGCCCGCCGGCGTGAATCTCATCATCGCAGATGACAAAAATGCTCGATCCCGACCCGCTCACGTGCGCCGGGCGCTCCGCCAGGTCCGACAGCGCCCGCAAATCATCACCGAGCCGCGGCGCCGCGCGAATCGCCGCCTCAGCAAGATCGTTGAACGGAGCATCCGCCGCCACCGGCCCACCCTTTGCCAACGCGCTCACCTTCCCAGCCCTCAGCCCGCCTTCACCCAACTCATCGAACAAACCATACACCAACGCCGTCGGGCACCAGGCCATCGGAAACGCAACCACCGCATGAACCACCGGCAGCGTTGGATGACGCGTCACCCGCCCTCCGACACCCTCCACGATCGCGCTCCCTCCATGCACCAGAAAAGGCACATCCGATCCCAACCTCGCTCCCACCTCCGCAAGCTCATCCATCGAAAGCCCCAACTCGAACAACTCATTGGCCCCGCGCAGCATCGCCGCCGCATCCGACGATCCGCCGCCCAATCCTCCACCAACCGGAATCCGCTTCTCCAACTTCATTTGCACCGGCAACGCCCGCCCAACTTCCTTCTCCAACTCCAGATGCGCTCGCACCGCCAAGTCCTTTGTAATCGACCAGTTGATCTCGCTGCGCCGCTTCGCCTCGCCATGCCACAGAATCGCGTATCGCGAGAGTCTTCCGTTCTCCAGCCGCTTCAAGACCAGCTCATCACACAGATCAACCGTCACCATCCACGAGCAAATCGGATGCATGCCATCGGCGCGGCGCTTCCCCACCGAGAGCGCGAGATTCAGCTTCGCAGGAGCTTGAACGGTGATCGAGTGATTCATCAGTGCCACACACCTCGAAACTCGAAGTCTATCGCACTCCCCCCTCTCCCTCTGGGAGAGGGGTTGGGGGTGAGGGCATCACCGACTGCGTCAAGCATGGGCAGGCTTTTCCCTCTCCTCTGCCCCGAGAGAGTAGCCATCTGTTTCCCGCTCCCTCTGCCTTGGTGGGGGAGGCAGGGTGAGGGTTGTGTAACCGACTACACAAGCGAACCAAAACAAACGCGCCATCCGCGTTCTTATCGGGTCCGCGAACGATTTTGCAAGCCACCTTTGCCAAAACCCCGGCAAAACTAATCTTGCTCGCAAATCCGCCGATAACTTTAACTCCACCGAGGGCTCCGTCATGTTCCAAATCGAAGGCGATCGACGCACGCATCCCCGGCTGCCGCTCGAGCGGCCTTGCAAGATGCACGATCCGCGCACCGGCAAATACCTCTCCGGCATGACGCGCGATCTCTCCTGCGGCGGCCTCATGATCGACATCCCCCGTTTGGTCAACCTCAAGGAGGGCGACAAGATCTTCGTCGGCGTCGCCATCAAGCGCCGCCAGGGGCTCCTCCTCGCCAAGGAAATGGTCGAAGCCGTCGTCACGCGAGCGACCTCAACCGTCGATGACCACACCGCGCTCGCCGTGCACTTCGACACCCACGCTGCTGTTGAAGCCGCCGACCAAGCCCTTCGCGCCGCCGCGTAACTCTCCCAATTCCGCCGCATATCTTTCCCTCTCCCTCTGCCCTGGAGGGAAAGGGCAGGTCGCCGCAGGCGACTCGCCGGGGCGAGGTGAGGGTGTGTAACCCGCCACAACAGTTCCCCCGCAGTCTCGCAAACCTAAACCAGCCAACCGCACCCCCGCCTTTCCCGGCTAGACTTTGCCTATGGCCGATGAAGTCGTCGTTCAAAACGTTCGGCGCAGGCGAAAATGGCCCTTTGTCGCCGGCGCGATTCCCGCTCTACTTCTCCTGCTCCTGCTGCTTGCTCCCACCCTGATAAGCTTGGGACTGGGGCAAGGCATCATTCGCAGAGCAATCGACAAACAGATCAACGGCTCGGTCGCGATCGACAATCTCAGCGTCGGCTGGTTCAGCGATCAGTCGATTCAGGGCCTCACCATCACCGATCCCGATGGCCGTCAAGCCGCCAAGCTCGACATTTCCATCGACTCAGGATTGCTGAACCTGCTTGTGAGCAAATCCGGGCCCGCCAACATCCACGTCTCCGGCGTGCTCGACGGCCAGGTGCGCGAAGACGGCTCGGTTACGTTCACCGATCTGATCGAATCAAAGCCACCCAGCACGCCGGCCGAACCGCTCCAATTCCCCGATCTGCCACCCACCACCATCCACCTGGCCAACCTGCGCATCAATCTGGCCAACATCGCCACCGGCCAAACGCTCTCGCTCGATAACCTGACCGGCAAACTCTCCTTTGCCGAGCCCGCCCAGCCCATCACCGTCGAATTGCACGGCACAACAAAAACCGACGGCACGCCCGGCTCAATCGACCTCACCGGCCAGGCCTCGAACCTGTTTGACCAGCAGCGCATGCTCACCCTCCGCGGCGCCACCGCAACCCTCGACCTCAAGGCGCAGGCGATTCCCTTGCCGCTCGCCAAGACCCCCGCACAGCTCCAATCGCTGACGATGAACATCGCCAGCGACGATCTCACCGGCCGCATCGTCGTCTCGCTCGATGCCGACGGCCAGATGAACGGCCGGCCCCCAACCCACCTTCAAACTCAGGCCGCCTTCTCCAACGTGCTCGATGGCAAGGGTCAGCTTTCCCTTCGCGGCGGCTCAGCCCACATCAACGTCGAGCTCAACGACGCGCCCATTCTGGCCCAAGAAGTTCACGGCTCGATCCCTTCACTTGCCGCGACTCTGACCAGCGATGACCTCACCGGGCAAATCGACCTCGGCTTTGAAGGCCAAACGCAAGTTGAAGGCTTTGAGCCCAGCCCTCTCCGAGGCCGCCTGACGACCCACCAACTCCTTTCTCCCAACGGTGATGTCGAGTTTGCTCTCGATCGCATCACTGGCAACGTCAGCGGCAAAGCCATCCCAACCGCCGTCCTCCAGCCCCTTCTCAACGATCGCACTCCCATCATCGCCTCTCGCGATATCGGCCCCACCATCGATATTGATGCCACCTTCTCTGGTGCCACGGCCAGCGAGCGCAGCGAGTCGGCCGTGCCGCCCGCAGAACGTCCACCGGCCCCACGCCATGTCACGCTCGCCGCCATCGGCTCCAAGGCGCGCCTCGAGATCACTGCAACCGTCGATCAAACCGACCAATCCATTCGCGGATCGCACTTGCTCCTGCAAACGCCTTCGGCTCACCCATCGATCATCGAACGCTACGCCAGCTTGAAGGTCGATCGGCCGACCGATCTTGACATCGTCCTCACCTCCTTCACGTTGCCGCCCAAGGACCCTGCCACCGGCCGATGGCCCCTGGCCCAATATGCCGCAACCGGAACCTTGAAGGCCAACGGCCCCACTGACATTCTGCTGCCGGCGGGCCAAAGCAAGGACGCCGAATCCGTTGGCTCAAACTCGCGTCCGCCCGACCGCGCCATCGCCATGATGGTTCAGAACGTGAATCTGAAGATCGATTCGCCCCGGCTCGCCGATTCCCTCGCCGTCAGCGGCTCGGCTTCGATCGACGGCGCCAACCTGACCATCGACCAGAAGATCACCAACTTGTTTGACGCCTCCGGCACGCTCTCGCCCGCCGGCGCCCTTCCCGTTGGAACACTCCGCATCACCGGCATCCCCCACACTACCTTGGAGAAGTTCGCGCCCGACAAGGAAGACCTCGTCGATGCCGTCATCGGCAACTCCCTCGACGCAACCGTGACCACCACCTCCGACGGCTCGGCGTTGTCGGCTCATGTGCAGGCCAACGCCGCCGCCGGCCTCGATGTCCAGCTCTTTGCCGCCAAGACCTCCGACCGTCTGACCATCGATGGCGCCACAATCACACTCCCGCTCACGCCTGAACTGGCCGAGCGCCTCCAGCCCAATTCCGAAAAGCCCATCAACCTCCTCGAGCCCTCAACCGCGATCATCAACTTTCAACAGGTGGAGCTGGTTGCGGGAGATTCGCCCTTCAAATACGCCTTGGCCGACCAACCCATCACCGCCGCCCTCATGATCGATCAGGCCGTCGTCTCGAACTTGGTTGCCGATCCTGTAACGGTGCAAAATGTGGTGGCGGAGCTCACAAGCGCGCGTGAAGGGTCGTACCACGCGTATTCGGCAATCGGCGACGCCACGATCCGCACCGCCGATGCCCAGACCTTGATCACACACACGCGCTACGACTTTAAGCACCGGACAAAGACAGAAGAGGGGGTCGAGAAGACCCTCGACGAGCTGCGCCTGGAGCTGGCCGGCCTCTCCATGGAGCAGTTCGAGCAAGCGCTGGGCAAGCCCTTGGGCGCCGTTTCACAATGGACCGGCGATCAGGGTGGAATCCGAATCTTCGCGCATGGCGAAAAGGGCGGCCTCTACAGCGGCCAGGCCGAGGTCGCCTTCGAATACCTCAAGGGTAACTTCTCTGGTTCCAGCAACGGCGAAATCGTCGAGCTTGCCGGCGAAACATTTGAATCGATGTTGAGCCGTCAAACGCTCGAGCAGCGCATGAACCCGACCCCATCGGGCCAGAGCGGACGCTCGCAAGATCCCCCCGGCGCCTCGCCGCGCATTCGGGTCGCCTCCGATGTCCCGTTCGGTCTCAAGATCCAGCGCATGCGCCTCCCTCTGGCCATGCTGCGCGACCAGCCATTTGATCCGGCACAAGCCGTCCTTGACCTCACTTCCACCGCCGGGCCGCTGACCATCGTCAATCCAAACGATGTTTCCACCAAATTGACCGACATCAAGTTGAGTTTGGCCAGTGGCAACCTCAATGAAGGGTTGAGCCTCGCGCTGACCGGTCGCGCCGATTCAAGTATCGCCGACGAATCCGCTTCGACCGCCGAAGGAAAACCCCCCGCCACCAGACCCGAGCCCGGCACCCTCGATGTCAACGGCAAGTTGTTGAACCTCGTCAACCAGGATTCCAAGCTCGACCTCCAGGCCGCCAAGCTCCAGCTCACCGCCAAGGCTGCCGCCATGCCCACCGCCGTCGCCGACGCCTTCATGAACATGCGCGGCCTTTTGGTCGCCGCGGTTGGACCACAAATGGACGCGACGTTCACCGCCGATGATTTCTCACCGAGCACCGGCACCCTCGATGCCGACGTCCAAGCCAACCACGGCTGGCTCAAGGCCTCCATCAAGGGCACCGAAGAAGCCCTTCGAATCACCAAGAACAATCCCCTCAAGGCTGAACTTGAAGTCACGCCGCCTCTCCGCGAGCGACTCCTCTACAAGATCCACCCGATCCTCGCCGACATTCGCACCACCGAGCAGCCCGTGCGCATCGAAGTGCCCGTAGCTGCCGCCCGACGCCACCCCAAAACCGACGAGTTCGACGTCAGCAAGCTCCGCGCTGACATCGAAATGACCGTCGGCAAGGTCGAGCTCGATAGCGGCTCGACCACGCTCAGCCTGCTCCGGTTCTTCGGCCAAGACGGTGGTCGCCAAACCATCCCCGGCGAGATCGAGCCCATCAGCGCCAAAATCCGCAACGGCGTCGTCACCTACGACCGCTTCGCCGTGCACATCGACCAGTACACCCTCCACTACTCGGGCGAAGTCAATCTCGTCGAGCAGACTGTCAGCCTCCGCACTGAGATTCCGCTCCAAGCCCTCGGCCAATCCATCCGCGAGCTCGAGCCCTTCGCCGACAAGATCGCCATCCCACTGCTCACCCACGGCAAGTTCGGCAACCTCAAGACCGAGATCGACCCCACGTTCGACATTGGCAAAGCCGCCCTCGACGCCGGCTTCCGCGGCGGCCTCGATCAACTCTTGCAAGGCGAAGGCGGCCTCTTCGAACGAATGTTCAAAGACCGCCAACCCAAGAAACCCAAGAAAGATCAGCCGTAGCTCCGGTGCCACGACTCGTCCCCAAGGGCGAGTCGCGCCCAGTCACCATGCTGTCGGCTTCATCGCCGGGCACCGGGTGCCACGGCCAGCGAGCGCAGCGAGTCGGCCGTGCCCCGAGTCACCGTGAGTTCTCACCGACATGTAGACGTTTGAACGTTTGAACGTTTGGAGTTTGGACGTTTGGACGTTTGCCCTACATCACCTTCAACGGATCACCATCCCGCTTCGAAATAACCACGCTCCCCCCCGGCAGCGCATCGCCCAACTTCCTTCGCAGCGTCTTCAAATACCCGCGCTCCGTGTTCGTATGCCCCGCGAGCACCACCGTGCACCCGCGCGCCTGGGCCTCCAGCACATCGTGATGCCTCATCTCACCGGTCAAAAACAACTCACACCCTTGCCGAATCACCGCTTCCAGCAAGCTCCCTCCCGCGCCGGCGCACACTCCAATCCGCGAGAATCTCGCCGGCGCCTGATCGCTCATCGCGACATGCAGTCGCTCGACCCCCAGGTGCTTCTTGATCGAAGGCAGCAAGCTGCGCAACGCCGCCGGCTGATCCAACGTGACTCGCCGTCCTTGCCCGATGCCCCGCTGCGGCCGCGGCAAAAGCGGATAAATCTCCACCGCCGGCTCCTCGTACGGGTGAAACTCCCGCATCGCGATCATCGCCGACCCCAGCGCGCTGCGCGAGCACACCATCTCCAGCCGCACTTCATCAACCTGCTGCAGCGATCCGCGGCGGCCCACCGCTGGGTTGGTGTCATCGCCACCCAAGAACGTGCCTCGTCCGACAATCTCGAAAGAACACAATTGATACTTGCCAATCCGCCCCGCGCCACCCGTCGCCAGACCGTTGCGAATCCGCTCAACCGCCTCCGCCGGGCAAAACGTCACGATCTTGCACTGCTCGGTCTCCGGAAGCACCTCGTGACTTTCGAGCGCCCGCACATCTCCCTGCCCAACGCACGCCGCCAGCCAATCGTTCACGCCGCCCGGCGCCGCATCCAGCGCCGTGTGCGGGCTGTACACCGCGATCCCCGCACGCGCCGTCTCCAGCGCAATCTTCTGCTTCGGCGCATCCGAGGTCAAAGACTTCATCGCCTCGAAAATCGGCGGGTGATAACTCACGATCATCTGCGCCTTGCCCGCGATCGCTTCTCGCAGCACCGCATCGGTCAAATCAATCGTCAGCAGAATTGAATCGGCGCTCCACGTCCGGCCGCCGATCAGCAACCCAACGTTATCCCACTCCGCCGCGTAACTCAGCGGCGCGATCGTCTCCATCGCGTGTACGGCGTCCTCAACGTTCATCCGACCTCGCTTGTGGCCCGCTTGCGGCTTCGCGCGCCCTCGGCTCTAGAGTCGCGCGGCGGGAATGTATCACAACATCGCACACCACGGCCGCATACACCGGAACATACGCCACCGACAGCACCCACGGCTCAACCGTCCACTCTTCCCCGCCTCCAACTCCCTTCCCGCTCACCAGCACAACGTATCCCCACGAAATCGTCAGCGAGTACACCCAAAGCGTCAGGTTCATCGCCGGCGGCGCCAGCGCAAATGCCCACAGCAAATACCACGGATGCGCCGTCGTGCTCAGCAGCACGATCGCCAGCAGCATCAAGCACGTCGCCCGCCACGAATCAACCCGATCAAACTTCCGAAATAGCGCGATCAAGATTCCCGCCAGCAGCACCATGCACGCACGCCGCGACCACGTCTCCTGAATCAGGTTCCACCCATCCGCCCACTCCGCTTTCAACGGCGGCAGCGCCTTCCGCGCCACAAACAACACCGGCTCGTACACCCCGCCAAAATGAGCCCACTTCTGGCTCATCTGCCCCGCAGTCTGGCTCCAATTCGCCCACGCCGGGCTGCCGCTCCAAGGTATCCATTGCAACGGAATCCCCAAAAGCAGCACGATCGTGATCCCAATCGCCACGCTCTTGAGCCACTCGCGCCACCCTCGCCCCTTCAACATGAATACCGCGCACGGCGCCGCCACCGGCTTCACCATCGCCGACATCGCCAGCCACGCGCTCCAAACACCCACACCCGCACGCCTGGCGCTGAACACCATCAAACTCGCAACTAAAAACAGGATCCCGATCACATCCTGATGACCCGAACCCGCAATCTCCGCAATCGGCAACGGATGCCACGCATACAGCGCCACCCACCACGCCGATTTCCCCGCGCGCTTCACCGCCACAAACAAAAGCCCGATCAACACCAACTCCAACCCCACAAACGCCGCGCGAAAAACTCCCGCGCCGCCAAAATCACCGCCAACCATTTCCACCACAAACCCCAACGCCCCAAACACATACAAGCTCACCGGCAAGTACGGCGTCGACACCTGTGCATACGCCCCATCCGGATCCGCCGCGCGCGGCGACATCATCCGCACCACCTCCGCCTCGCCGCGCCACCTCTCTTCACTGGCCCCGATCCGGTCTCCCGGCTTCACAAGATACGGATTCATCCCCGCCGCAAAATTCCGCCCATCAAATGCATACCGATACACATCCTCGCTCAGCGCCGGTGAGTGCAGCACCAGCACCGCCACCCGCGCCGCCGCCGCAATCGAGCCGATGAATAACGCCTGCCGCACAAACTCTCGCCCACCGCTCGATCCATTCCCCGCCTCCTTCCTCAGAAACCACCACACCACGCTCAACCCAACCCACAACCCCCCCGATGCAATCCAGAACCACCACAGCGCCTTCAGATTCGCTCGCCACGCCTCGGCACTCCCGCTCCGATCAATCCGCATGACCGCCAACGCCGCCACCAACCCAACCAGCCACGCCAGGCACCAACCTACGGCCGCGATCCGCCATCGCGCCAGCCATCGGAATTCCTCATCACCCGGCGATGGCATCAACAGAACTCCATCTGGTTCGCGTTCAGGTTGCGCTTCGCAAGAATTGTCATGCAGGGCATGGTAGATACTGCCGATAACTCTGGGATTGCGGAGAAAGTTTCGGGGGAGTTCGCCTCGGTCAACGCCTATGATTGGCAGAACTTCAAGAAGCTCGGGCCGCCGGCGTGAATCACGCGACTCCACTGAATCTCGCGATTCCCCAAACGACGAGGCTCAGGCCCGCCCGGCTGGAGAATCGCCTTTGACGACCATCGTCAACGACCGTTCCAAACCCCTGCAACCTTCCGCAACACAATCCGCCCACGCCCCCGCCCCCGGAACTGCAACCGCGACAACCGCAGCCACCGCGCCGCCGGCCGCCGCTCGCGCCGATTCCCCTCCCGCCGCCCCTGCCAAGCCTCGAACCAAGCCCCAATCCACTCCCGCAAAATCCCTGCGCAAATCCTTCGTCCTCGACACCAACGTCCTCCTCCACAACCCAAACGCCATCTACATGTTCCAGGAACATGAAGTGGTCATCCCACTGATTGTCATCGAAGAGCTCGACCGCTTCAAAAAGAACAACGATGACACCGGCCGCAACTCCCGCCAGGTCATCCGAGAGTTCGACAAGCTCCGGCAAAAAGGAAAGCTCTTCGAAGGCGTCGTCATCAACGACTACGGCGGCACACTTCGTATCGATCGCGGCGACCAACCCATCCCCGCAAACCTCGGCATCGATCCCGCCGACAACAAGATCATCGCCGTCGCCCACGCCCTTCACCAAGAGGGCAAGCACACCATCTTCATCACCAAGGACATCAACGCCCGCGTCAAGGGCGACGCCCTCGGCCTCGAGGTCGAAGACTTCGAAGCCGACCGCGTTGACACCGAGTGGATGTACACCGGCTACGCCGATGTCTCGGTTCCCGGCGAACTGATCGACTCCCTTTACAACGAACGCCAGCTTCCCCTTGAACAACTCAAGCCCCATCTGTTCACCACCCGCGCCGCCCAACGAGCCGCCGCATTCGGAGCCGCGACCGCAAGGGAGCGCTCCAAAGACGCCGATCCCGCGCCTCAAGACAGTGGCACAGGCGTCAGTGGCACAGGCGTCAGTGGCACAGGCGTCAGTGGCACAGGCGTCAGTGGCACAGGCGTCTCGCCTGTGTCCCCCTCCAGCGCCGTCGAAGACGACGAAAGACTCGAAATCCCCGTCTTCACCAATCAGTTCCTTCTCCTCCGCGATCAAACCGATGAGTCCCACACCGGCCTAGCCCGCCTCCTGGGCGACACCGGCCACCTCATCCCCATCGCCGGCCCCCGCCGGCCAATCTTCGGCGTCATGGCTCGCAACGTGCAGCAAACCATGGCCCTCGACATCCTCCTCGATGATGAGATCAAGCTCGTCACCATGATCGGCTCCGCCGGCTCAGGCAAGACTCTCCTCGCCCTCGCCGCCGGCATGCACAAAACCTTCAAAGACGAGCGCTACGAAAAACTCCTCGTCGCGCGCCCCATCATGCCGTTAGGGCGTGATATTGGCTATCTTCCGGGGGACAAAGACGAAAAGCTCGAGATGTGGATGCAGCCCATCTTCGACAATCTCGCCTACCTGCTCTCCACGCGCGGCTCTCACCTCGATCACGCCGAGTCCCACACCACCGAGCAGCGAATCAAGCAGCTCGTCTCGGGCGGCAAGCTTATCCTCGAAGCCCTCACCTACATCCGCGGCCGCTCCATCCCCCACCAGTTCATGGTCGTCGACGAAGTCCAGAACCTCACGCCCCACGAAGTCAAAACCATCGTCTCCCGCGTCGGCGACGGAACCAAAATCGTCCTCACCGGCGACATCAACCAGATCGACAACCCCTACCTCGACGCCTCCTCCAACGGCCTGAGCTACCTCATCGAGCGCATGAAAGGCCAAGCCGTCTCCGGCCACATCACCCTCCTCAAAACCGAGCGCTC
>JAKEEP010000240.1 GCA_022616475.1 Phycisphaerales bacterium
CACGCCGCGGCTGGTGGTTAACGATTACCCGGAGAACCTCGACGCGATCGCGGCTCTGTTGGGCAACCTGGACACCCCGCCCTCGCAAGTTTTGGTTGAGGCGACTGTGCTTCAGACCGCGGTTGACGAGAGCGACGCCTGGGGCGTTGACTTCACCCTGCTGGGCGACATCGACTTCATCGATTTCCACACACCGCTGGGCGCGGTGAACAACCTGCTGGACGGCGACGATCCGCGCACGGGCGTGCAGCCGGCCGACAATCGCGCACACGTCGGCACCACCAGCGTGGGCAACACCGGCGGCGCGGGCGGACTCAAGATCGGCGTGATCTCCAACGACATCGCCGTCTTCCTTCGAGTTCTGGACGAAGTCGTCGATTCACAGGTTCTGGCCCGGCCCAAGATCATGGCTCTCAACCGCCAGCGCGCTGAAGTTCTGGTCGGTGCACGAATCGGTTACCTCTCGACCACGTCGACCGAGACCACGACCACGCAAAGCGTGCAGTTCCTGGATACCGGTATCCAACTGGTCTTCCGTCCATTCATTTCCAAGGACGGCATGATCCGCATGGAGCTCAAGCCCTCGGTCTCTGAAGCCAGCTTGCGCAGCGTCACCGACGCCACCGGCTCAGTCGTCACCATTCCCGACGAGCTGACCAATCAGGTCACCACCAACGTTCGCATCCAGGATGGCCAGACGCTGGTCCTCGGCGGCCTGTTCAAGGATCAAACCTCAACCACTCGCCGAAACATCCCCATCCTCGGAGACCTCCCGCTCATCGGCCCGGTTTTCTCCGGTCAGGACGATCGTATCGAGCGCTCGGAAGTGATCTTCCTCATCACGCCTTCGATCGTTCACGACGAGAAGCTCTGGGCCGCCGGCGAAGAGCATCTGGCGACCGTCGATTCACTTCGAGTTGGCGCTCGCGCGGGCTTGTTGCCCTGGAGCAAGGACAAGGTGACCTCCAGCTATAACCAGAAGGCCGTCGACGCCTACAACGCCGGCCAGAACGACGAGGCCCTGCACCACATCAACAAGTCGCTCAACGTTTCGCCCAACCAGCCGGAGATGATCCGTCTGCGCGAAACCATCACCGGCGAGAAGATCAGCTTCCACGAGCGCAGCCTCATGCAGCGCGCGTTCCGCAAGCAAATCGGCTCGGCCGCCATGGGCGACGTCCCATCGTGGACTCCGACGTTCGAGAACTTCGAGAGCAACTCCGGCAGTGGACAGGGCTCGTTTGGCAACTTCAACAACAGCTCCCGCAACGCGACCTCAGACGCAAGCAATGCTGGTTCGATGGAATGGCCCAGCGAGCCTGCGGCGAACGAGGAGCCAGCCGCCCCCGAGTCGTTTGACTTCGAGAACTGGGAGAGCGATTCGGAGCCTCAATCCAACGCGAATCAGGTCCTGAACGATCTGTACACGGCATTGGGTTTGCCCAGCCATGCGGGCGCTAGCGGCGCGCGCACGCAGATTGCGGCGATTGTGAAGTGATGTGTGATCAATGCGGCGGCGCTACCGCGCCGCCGCATTCTTGTTCGCTTTCCCGAACGGCAGAACGCATCGGGCGCCAGGCATGGGACATCAGGGTGCGGGGTTCACGGTCGCTGCGGCGACACCCTGCGCCTCGATGTGTGATGCCTGGCGTTTCTTGTCATTGTCCTGAAAGGAATCACCGACATGTCCATCCGAGCGATCGTCGTCCTGCCCGTGCTCATGGTTTCCACTCTGCTCTGGGGCTGCAATGGCCCGACCAAGGAGGGAATAAAGGCTCGCAGCGAGGCCGCACAACGCATGAACTTCGTCAGCGCTCAGATCCACTTCGATCAAGCGCGACAAGCCTTCAACACGGGCCAGTTCGACCGTGCCATTCGTGAAATCACCTACGCGATTCAAGTCAATCCCAAGTCGGCCGAATACGACGTGCTGAAGGGCCGCATCTACCTTGAGACCCACAAGCTGGAAGCCGCGATCGAGTCCTTCAACAACGCGCTGACCAAAGACGCCAAGCTCGCTGAAGCGCATTATTACTCCGGAATCGTGTATCAGCGCTGGTCCAACGATGAGAAGGCCTACGAAAGCTATTCCAAGGCCCACGAGATCGAGCCCGCGAACGCTCAATACATGCTGGCGTCGGCCGAGTCGCTGATCACGCTGGGCAAGATTGATGAGGCGTGGGAAATGACCGAATTGAAGCTCAAGTACTTCGAGCACAACGCCGCGCTGCGCCAGCTTCAAGGTCAGATTGCCCTGTTGCAGGGGGACCCGGCCCGGGCCGCCGAGTTGCTTGGTCAGGCCAGATTGCTGAATCCCGACGACGACTTGTTGCTGGAGGAGTTGATGTGGGCGCAATTTGCCGGCCAGAAGTACGGCGCCTGTCACGAGTCGGCGAAGCAGTTGCAGGGCCGCCTGAAGGAGGAGCGTCCGGATTTGTTTCATCTTGAGGCGCGCTGCCTGGCCTTGATGAACCGGGGCCCCGAAGCTCGCGAGCACTACCTGAAGCTCTCGCGCCTGCGGCCGGCCGATCCGACCGTGTGGTCGGAGCTTGGCGCGCTCACCTGGGACCTTGGCGATTATCGCGGGCTCTTGGAGTGCAGCACGCGGCTGATCTCGCTGGCTCCCGATCGTCACGAGGGATACATGCTGCGTGGGATCTACGAGCGTCATCAGGGCAAGAGCGACGACGCCCGGAAGTACTTTGAGCTGGCCTCGCAACGGGCATCCGATACTGCCCTGCCGCACATGCTCCTGGGGCAATTGATGGAAGAGGCCGGCGATCGATCCGGGGCAGCGGTGGCCTATAACAAGGCGCTCAGTGCGGAGCCCGACAGCGACCAAGCCCGCGACCTTTTGAGCCGATTGAATGGGGTGGCGGCTGTACCCACGAATGCGCCCGCGAATTGACCGATGCGGCGGCAGACGGGCTTGAAGCCCGTCTGCCCGCGGGGGGCCAAAGCAAGCGCGCAGTCTGGCAGATCCAAGGAGTGATCGTGCAGGCGGGAAAGATCGCGAGCTTGATACTGGTGCTGCTCGTCACGGCGGTGGCGACGCTCCTGCGTGTCTTTGCTCTGTGGGCTTGGGAATTGGACGCCGCGCCGGCCACGACTCGTGTTTGGATGTTTGCCGCCATCGTTGGGGCCGTCTCAGCCACGGTCTTGATTCCGATGGGCGGAATCCTTGATCGGTCGATCACCAAACTTCGCAAGCAGATCGAGAACGCCGCGACCAGCAGTCAACCCATCATCCTGGATGGGCTGAGCTGGTTGCAGCCCATCAGCCGCGCGTTCATTGGAGCGGTCGATCAGTTCCAGCAGCGCGAGCGAGCCTTGCGCAATCAGCTGGGCGATTTGGAAATCCGGCACCGCGTTTCCGAGGCCGAGCGACGCCAGGTCGAGGCGGTGCTGCACGCACTGCGCGACGCGGTCGTCGTGACCGACGCGTTCAATGAAGTGGTGATGGCGAATCAGACCGCCGCCGCCGTGCTGGGATTCGACCTCAAAGCAGCTCTTCACAAGCCCATCGACGACGTCATTCACGATCAGGCCCTGCGCCAGTTGATTCGCGACACCCGCGATACCGCGAACTTCACCGATACGCGCCACGTCGAGCAAGCCGTGAGCGGCGGCAAGCCGGCCGACGGCGGCACCAGTGAGTCGCGGGTGTTCGACATCACGCTCTCGTGCGTGGAGAACCACAAGCACGAGGTGGGCGGAGTGGTGACGATTCTTCATGACTTGACCAGAGAGCGCGAAATCTCGCAGATGAAGTCTGATTTCGTGTCCAAGGCCAGCCACGAATTGCGCACGCCGCTCAGTTCGATTCGCGCCTATGTCGAGATGCTGGTGGATGGCGAGGCTACCGACGAGGCGAGCCGCGCCGAATGCTACCGGATCATGCAGAACGAGACCGAGCGACTGGGGCGGCTGATCGACAATATGTTGAACATCAGCCGCATCGAGGCCGGGATCGTGCAGATCGATCGCGAGAATGTGGACATGAAGGGGCTGGTGAAGCGAGCGCTGCACACGCTGGAGCCGCAGGCCAAGGAAAAGAAAATGGCGCTGCACACCAGGCTCGCGGCGATCGACCTTTGCGTCGAGGGCGATGCCGACATGCTCTATCAGGTGGTGTTGAATTTGGTGAGCAATGGGGTCAAGTACACGCCTGAAGGCGGTCGGGTGACGATCGCTGCCGACTCCGACAACTTGACGCGCAGCGTCTTGGTGACGGTTTCGGACACCGGCTTGGGCATTCCGCCAGATGCATTGCCCAAGCTGTTTGACAAGTTCTATCGAGTGGAGAACTACAAGCGCGTGGCCAAGGGCACGGGGTTGGGGCTCAGCTTGTGCAAGCACATTGTCGAGACGGTCCACCACGGTCAAATCGGCGTGGAGAGCAAGCTGGGAATGGGTTCGAAGTTCTGGTTTTCGATTCCGATGCGGTATGCGGGATCGAAAGCCGCCGCTTAGAGGGATCTCCGGACGGCCACTTCGGGTTTTGGTCAAAACCCGAAATAGGGGGTTCACGTGTGATCGAGGTCGCCGCGGCGACAACGCGAGTGTTAGCGATGATGAAGTTCGAGTCACAACCCGATGCTGCCAGCCAAAGTGCCAGCCCGACCAGTCGGCAGCGCATTTTGGTCGTCGATGATGAAGCGCACATCGTTCAAGTGCTTTCGCTCAAACTGCGCAACGCCGGGTACGACGTCCTGACCGCCATCGATGGCGAGGAAGGCTTTGAGCTGGCTGTTCAACATCGGCCCAACTTGATCATCACTGATTTTCAGATGCCATACATGACCGGGCTCGAGCTTTGCCGCGAGCTCGCCGCCAATCCCGAGACGGCCGGGATTCCGGTGGTGATCTTGACCGCGCGGGGATATGCGCTTGATCCGGAGGATCTGACGATCGGCAATATCAAAAACGTCTTGAGCAAGCCCTTCAGTCCGCGCGCGATCATGGAATTGATCCAGCGGCTGCTGCAGAGCCAGCCTGGAGCACAAGCAGGCAATCGTTCGGAGGTGGCGTGAACACCGGGGATACACAACGCGAGTTGATTCAGTCGGCGATCAGTGGACACTCCGCCTTGCGGCCGGCCCTGCGCCAAGTCGGGATCGTGCTCATTGCGTGCGCTGAATCGGGCGAGTTGTTGGCCAAGGCGCCGCAGGGGGAAGATTGGCTGGCCGATCTGCTTTGTGCATCGAACATCTTTCGTTCGCTGCTGCAGAGCCTCGCTCCCGGTTGGTCGGGGGAATCCGAGCCTCGAGAGGTTGAACCGATTCCGGGACTCTGGTTGGTTCCGATGCCGCTGCTGCATCGCCGGCGCCGCGCCGGATACGCGATCGCCCTCATTCCGACCAAGGAGTTTCTGCATGCCGAGCAGCTTGCCGCGATGTGCCAGGCTTCGCAGGCCGACTTGGAGTTGAGCCGGCTCACGCTCATGAAACTGAGTTTGCCCGGCCCTTCCGACGTGCCTCGACTGGCAACGCTCGTGCGAATGGCGCATGAAGACCGCATGATGCTGGCTTCCAACGAACAGGCGATCGAGAGCGTTGGCAAACAGCTGGCCGAGTCGTACGAAGAGATGAACCTGCTCTACACGATCATCCAATCGATGACAGTTCAGGAGCGGCCGGAGCGGTTCGTCGCGCTGGCGTGCAAGGAGTTGCTCGCCACCCTTCCGTATGCCTGGATCGGCATTCAACTTCTGGATGACCGGCAGCGGCTCAAGGCCCTGAGCGGGCGCCTCATCATTGCCGGCGACCCCGGCCACTCGCCGGCGGTTCTGCGCAACGCCACCAGAAATCTCGGCGCGCACATCCAACATGACAAAACCACTGTTCTGGAGCCCGGATCCAATCCCGATCATTTGCGATTCGCCGTGCTCGGCAAGACCGTTCTGGTGCAGCCGGTGAGCAGCGACACCAACGTCATCGGGCTGCTGATCGCCGGCGACAAGCGCGGGCCCGACACGGCGGCCTCGTCGGTTGACATGAAATTGCTGGCCGCGACCGCCACGCACATGGCCATCTTCCTTGAGAACGCCGCGCTCTACGAAGACCTCAACGCCATGTTCCTGGGCACGCTTGAAGCGCTGACGGCTTCGATCGACGCCAAAGACCGCTACACCTGCGGTCACTCCCGGCGCGTCGCGCTGCTGACGGCGCAACTCGGACAGGCCATCGGACTCGACGAGCACACCGTGGGGCGCGTGCACATTGCGGGCCTGGTTCACGATGTGGGCAAGATCGGCGTGCCCGAAGCGGTGCTGCTGAAGCCGGGCAAATTGAGCCCGAAGGAGTTCGCTTGGATTCGCAAGCATCCTGAGATTGGCTACCGGATTCTCAAAGACATTCCGCAGCTCACCGACATTCTGCCCGGCGTACTGCATCACCACGAGCGATGGGATGGGGGCGGATATCCCCAAGGGCTTGCCGGTGAGGGCATTCCCCTGGTGGCGCGGCTGATTGCACTGGCCGATTCCTTTGACGCGATGAGTTCGACGCGGACCTACCGCTCAGCGCTCTCGCGCAGCCAGGTCCTCGATGAGATCGATCGATGCGTCGGCACTCAATTTGATCCGGTGCTGGCCAAAGCCTTTGTGGAGCTTGATTTCTCGCAGTTCGATCAGCTTGTGCGTCAGCATCGTGAAACGGAGCGTGCGCTTCCAGGAGCCAGGGGGGAAGCCGCTTGAAACACCCAGACCAGAGTGGATCGAGATGAAACTCAGCTACGAAGATCACAATACCGTCACCGTGCTGACCATGAGCGGCGAGCTGACCGCCGATCAGAGCGACGCCTTTCGCCGGGCCTGTCAGGAGCGATTGAATGCAGGGATTCGCGATGTCGTCCTGGATATGGAATACCTCACGCTGATCGATTCAGCCGGGCTTGAGCTGTTGTTGTGGCTGGTCGATGAGGTCGCCGATCGCAACGGACAGGTTCGCCTCGTGAATCCGGATGAGACGGTTCGGAAGATTTTTCAGCTCACTCGGTTGGATAAGCGCTTCAACGTTCACACAAGCATCGAATCGGCGGCAAAGAGCCTGCGCTGACCCACACTCTCGACTTGACCCAGCATCATCATGATTCGCGCTGCTGAAACAACCTCGACCTTCGATACCACCACTCGCATGCCGCTTGGCGAGATGCTGGTGGCGCGGGGCATCATCAATCACGACCAGCTCAAGCAGGCTCTGGAGCACCAGGCCCATCGCGGGCACAAGAAGCTTCTGGGCGAGGTCTTGGTCGAGCTCAATTTCGCCACCGATCAGCAGGTTCTGGAAGTGCTGGCCGAGGGATATGGCGTCCCCTTTGCCACCCAAACCGCGCGCATCGCCGATCCCAAGGTCGTCGAACTCCTTCCCCGCGATTTTGTGGAAGACCACAAAGTGTTGCCACTCTTCCTGGTGCGGGGCGTGTTCACCGTCGCTGTTTCCGAACCGACCAACCTATTCCTGATCGAGGAAATCCAGCGGCTCACCGGGTATCAGGTTCAGATCGTCGCCGTGACCGCCTCGGAAATCGACGCTTCGCTCCGCGCCTACCTTCCCGCGGCGAACGTCTTCGTCATTGATGACATCTACGAAGACATCGATGACGCCGATTTCAGCGTGATTGAAAGGACGGTCACCGAGCTTTCAGACCTCGAAGAGGTCGCCGGCCACAGCCCGGTGGTGAAGCTGGTCAACTACCTGATCTACTCGGCGGTGCAGGACGGCGCCTCTGACATCCACATCGAGCCGGGCGATCACTACCTCCGCGTTCGGTACCGGATCGATGGCCGCCTGTTCGAGAAGCTCTCGCCGCCGCATCAGATGGCGCCCGCGCTCACCAGCCGCATCAAGATCATGAGCAATCTCGATATCTCCGAGCGGCGGGTCCCGCAGGACGGCGACATCCACGTGCGCATGGAAGGCCGGCCCATCGACTTGCGCGTCTCGACCATGCCCGGCAAGTACGGCGAGAAAGTCGCCATCCGCATCATCGACAACCGCACCAGCCACGTCTCGCTCGACAAACTTGGCTTCTCGGCGCACATGCTCGAAACCTGGAAAACGGTCATCAACAATCCAAACGGGGTTGTGCTGGTGACCGGCCCCACCGGCTCAGGCAAGACCACCACGCTCTATTCGGCGCTGAACCTGATCAACACCGAAGATCTGAACATTTCGACCGTCGAAGACCCGATTGAATCGAGCATGCCGGGCGTCAATCAGTTTCAGGTGAATGAGAAGGCCGGCTTTACCTTCTCCAATGCTCTGCGCGCGCTGTTGCGCCAGGATCCCGACATCATGATGGTGGGCGAGGTTCGTGACGCCGAAACCGCCGCGATCGTCACCCAGGCCGCGCTCACCGGGCACCTGGTGTTCTCGACGCTGCACACCAATGATGCGCCCAGCGCGGTCACGCGGCTGGTGAATATCGGCATCGAGCCATACCTGGTGGCGGCCACGCTTCGGGGCGTTCTGGCCCAGCGATTGGTTCGCAAGATTTGCCCGCACTGCAAAGAGGCGTACGAGCCCGACCCGGTCATCAGGAAGGCGGTTGAGGATGCATGCGGGCCCTTCGAGTCGCTGTATCGCGGCCCCGGTTGCAGCCGATGCCGCGGCACTGGTTTTGCCGGCCGAATCGGCATCTTCGAACTGCTCATTCCCGACGAAGGGATCCTGGCCGCGATCGCCAATGGCGCACACTTGCAAGAACTGCGCGAGATTCTGGGCAAGTCGCCTTTCACCACGCTCCGCGCCGACGGCATGGAGAAGGTTCGCGGCGGGCTTACCACCGCCGAAGAGGTGTTTTACGTCACCAGCATGTAAGGACACCGCATGCCAGCACAGAGCACATACGCCTTTCGAGCGCGCGACTCCAACGGCTCTGTCGTTAGCGGCTCGTTGGTCGCGACCAGCGCCGAAGAGGTCGGGGCCCGGCTTCGCGCTGAGGGCAAGTACGTTCTCTCGGTGCAGGATAACGCGCTGCGAGTCACGATGGCCCTCGATGAGAAGCAGATTCGGCGCAATGAAGCTGCCAAGCGGGTCAAGCGCGATGACGTTATTTCGTTCTGCCAGCAGCTTTCAGTGATGCTCCAAACCGGCGTGCCGCTCTCGGAGGGCCTCGACGCCATGTGCCAGCAGGTCGCCCAAAAGGAGTTTCGCGATGTGCTGGTGGTGTTGCGAGACGACATCTACGGCGGCGAGAAATTCTCGGTCGCCATGGCCAAGTGGCCTCGCGTCTTCCCCAGCATGATCGTCAGCCTCATGAAAGCCTCGGAAGCCTCCGGCACGATGTCGATGATGCTCGGCCGGATCGCCAAGTACCTGTCCAAGGAACGCCGCACCGCCAAGCAGATCAAGGGAGCGATGGGCTACCCGGCTTTCATGATGATCACAGGCTTGACCATGACTGTCTTCCTGATGGCGTTTGTTCTTCCAAAATTCGCCAAGATCTACGAGATGCGCTCGGCCACGCTGCCAACCCCGACTCGATTGTTGCTGAGCATTAGTGAATTCATCACCACGCAATACCTGGTCTATCTGCCGATCGCGGCGACTCTGGCCATGGCGGCGATGATCTTTCTCCGGCGGCCGGCGGGCCGTCGCATGTGCGACTGGCTCCGGCTCCAGTGCCCGGTCATCCGGAAAATGTACGGTCAGTTGTACATCACTCGCACGGCACGCACCATGGCCACGCTGCTGGCCTCGGGCGTCAACCTGCTCGACATCATCGCCATCTGCCGCGGCGTGACCAACAATCACTACTACGACATTCTCTGGCGCAAGATGGAGCAGGGCGTCCGCGACGGCAAGCAGATCAGCGACGCCGTGTTCGAATCGTCGCTCATTCCGCGGAGCATCGCGTCGATGATCAACTCCGGCGAACGTTCGGGCAAGCTCGCCGACGTCATGGAATCAATCGCCGAGTTCAGCGAAGAGGAGCTTGATGCGGCGGTCAGGCAAGTCACGTCGTACATCGAGCCAATCATGATCATCTTCATGGGCCTGGTGGTCGGCGGGGTAGCCATGGCTCTTCTGCTGCCGATTTTCAGCATGGGCAGCGTCATGAGCGGCGCGTAATCGGGCGTTTGCACGGTCGCGCGTCCGTCATTAGTTCGCCGCCTGAAGGAATTTGAGTATCGCCCGATGCTCTTGGCCGGTGAGGTTGGTCTGAATCCGCATGTGCAGCATCGCCACGTCCCATTCGACATCGTTGTACCAGCGCGGGCCGCGCATGTAATGGCATCGCGCGCAGTTCTGCTCCCAGAGCTGGGAGCCGCTGAGTTCCGAGGAAGCCACAATCGGCGTCGAATGCTCCATCGAGCCTTCCGCCCCGGTGCGTTGATCCGAGCAACCTGCCGTCCAAGCCACGAATCCGATCATCCATGTCAATCGAGTCCCTTGCACGGTTGACTCCTTCCTGCCAATTCGTTGGCCAACTCAGAAACCCATGCCGAGTTGAAAGAGAACTGCGTGATCCGACTCCCGCTGACCCGTGGGATCATCGATATCGCTGAACTGATATGCGACCTTCAACACCGTCGTCGGGGCGACCCAATAGTTCAATCCAACGGTGTAGCGCTGCTGATCCTGGGGCTGGGGAGCATCGCTGGATTGATTCAGAAAATCCCACCGAAACACGCCTTCAAGATCGCGCATGATTGATCCCAAATGCGTCGGGCGGTACGCCACCTGCGCATATCCCCCGGTTCGATCGTTGTTGAACGGGCCGGCGCCCAAGTCGATCAGGCCATCGAAGTCGGCGAAGTCGAACTCGGCGCGAGCATCCAGCCGTCCCTTCAGCCAATCGTCCTCGGTTAGATAGTTCACCGCGAACGAGTGCAGCAGCACGTTGGTGTCATCAATTGTGCCGCTGTCGGGCGCGACATCGGCGAACTGAATGCCGTACACAAATTCAAGATTCGCGACGGGCAGCCAGCCAACCTGCGCGCCGATCGCCTTGCTGTCGTTGACGTCCGAGAAATTGCGAAAATCGAATTGGCCCGCGCTGGGTCCCGAGGTTTCAAGCGCCGGCCCGTTGGCGATGTACGCCGAATACGTCACCTTGGTCGATCCAATCGGCGCTGCGCCGCGAAGCTCGAATCCGAGGCTCGACTCGGGAATAATCTGGCCCCGGCCGGTCGCGAAGATCGGCTTGTCGGGCAGCTTATTGATCGCGGCCGGGTACAACTGCTCCTGAAAGTAGCTCAAGGGCGTCAAGAACAGGCCGCCTCGCAAGGTCAGGTTATCGCTGAGCACGAGCGAAAGATTTGCCCACTGCAGCTCGACGTCGCTGTCATCGTCGGCGGCACGCAGCTCAAACGATGTTCCGGCCAGCAGCTGATCCGACAGCTTCCACAGCAGCACCGGGTTCAATCGAGCCGTAAAGGTTGATTCATCGTGCTCGCGCGCGGTGAAGTTCACCGACGCCCGGCCGGTCACCAGGAAACGCGTGTACCCGGGCTCAAGAGCATTCATTTGGCGCTTCAGTTCTTCCAATTCCTGCTGAATCTGTTCAAGGTGGAGTTGGAGCTCCTCATCCGAAGCCGGCGCTGCATCGTCCTGCGCCGTGGCCGATGACGACAAGCCCACAAACAGACCGGCGACCCCCCCGGCCCGCCCAAGCGCCGTGACAAGTTGTTTGGGGAGCCGCTTCACTTCACACGTGCAGCGCCGCTGGATCGGATGCGCGCGAAACGATTGCACGGCATATCGGGCGCCGGCGCGCCTCGGCCGTACGGATTCTCGGCCGGCCCAAAGGCCTGAAGCCACATCTTTGAATTCGCGCCTTGCCCAACTTCGTAGGCCAGCACCGGCGATGCTTCAGCATGGCCGAAGTGGCGGAGCGCCTGCGCCAGAGATGCAGACAAGTCCCGGAACGCCGATCGCAATGAAACAAGATCGCTTGACGAATCAGAGACGGCCGCCTGAGCCTTCTGAATCGCCTCGACGTCGGATTTCCAGGCGGCGCGCCGGGCCTCATCAAGCGCGCTCTGGGCTTGTGCTAGTTCGCTGAGTGTTGAAGCGAACGAGCCGCAGCAGTTCTGCGCCGTGTTCAGATCGGATCTCACCAGCGCCCCGTGCAAATCCAAATAGCGGTGGACCACAGACGACAACGCCTCGCCGCATGCCGGCGGCGCTTCAAATTCCGGCTCCTTGGCGGGCGGCCGCGGCGCCAGGCTTCGCATGTAGTTGAGCACATGCCAGCGCTCGGCGTCGGTCAGCAACTCTTTGTGGCCAGGCATGTCGCCGCGGCCTTCAGTGATCTTCCAGAACATCGCCCCGTCGCTCTGATCCCACAAGCTCGGCTCAGTCAAATTCGTCGGGCGCGGTTCCAGATCGATGCCCGCCTTGCCATCGCCTCGGCCCGCCGCGCCATGGCATGATCGACACTCGCGAACATACAGCTGTTGACCCAGCGTCAGCGACTTTTCATCGGCCGCGACCGGGTTCTTTTTCTGCGCGGCTCGCGCCGGCACGATCCAGGGCTTAACCGCGCCGCCGCCTCCCTCCCCATAAGCCGCGCTCATGCTCATCCACACAAGTGATCCGCCCGCCAACGTCGTCACGATCACGCATGTCCGAGTCGCGGCAACGGCTGAGATCGTTCTCATCATCGGCTCCAAGCAATCGGTCGCCATGGGCGCGCACCATCCCCCTACGACCTGTGCCGGCCGCAGAAAACCGCGTTCCAACACCGGCCGCTCGTCGCATCGAGCAACCTGTCGGGAAGATCAATTCACTATGTCCATCGCTTTTCACAGCCTTGCAAGGCGGAGATAATTTGTGTCTGCTAAGCACCAACCGATCTGTCTCCACAATGCTGTTTTGGGCCGATGAGTGAACGATTCCATGAACCGTCGAAAGCAGCAGTACGATGCAATGGTCAAAGAACTGGCGACGAGAGCCAGGCAATCGACTCCGATCGCACGCATGCGCATCGTCGTTGATTCCATCTGGGAATCGCTGCATGCGCTGGGCGTTTCCTGGGTGGGCTTCTACATCGATCGGCCCGATCATCGCGATGACCAGCGCCTCGTGCTTGGTCCCTGCCGCGACAAACCTGCCTGCTCGCCCATCGGATTGCACGGTGTGTGCGGCAAAGCGCTCACGAGTCGCCGGCCCCAGATCGTCGAGGACGTGCGCGAGCTCGGCTCAAACTACATCGCCTGCGATCCGCGCGATCGATCTGAATTGGTGATCCCCCTGATCGATGCCGCCGATTGCTGCTGGGGCGTGCTTGACGTCGATTCATGGGAGCCCCAGGCGTTCGATGAGCATGACGCACTCGGCATGGAACGGGTGCTGCGCGCCGGCGGGGTGATCGCCGCAGCGTGATTGTCGGACCCGGTTGAGCATCGCGATGCCACCAAACGACAACGCCTCGATTCTTGAATCGAGGCGTTGGAAAAGAGTGTTTCGAGTGCGATCAGCGGCGGCGCCTGCGCCCCATGATTCCAGCCAGGCCCAACAAAGCCAGCGCGCCGGGGGCCGGAATGAATTGGAAGTTGCCGGTAAAGTTGGCGATCTCGCCTGGCGAAAGATCGAACACCAGCCGAATCCCAAGCTGAGTGATGACCGTGCTGATTGGAGTGGCGGGAATGGCGGCCGAGTCGGAGTTGGTCACGCCATTAGCGCTAAGGGTGTAATCAGCGTTAAACAATGTCGCAAAATCAGAGCCGTTCACGGAGTACGTCCACATGGCAAGGTCGGCGCCGAACGCATCAGTTGTGCTGAGCGTGCCGTCCGAGGCCCCCGGATTCAGCGTCATGGCGGCATTGGCGGTATACGACAACGCCGTTGAGGGCCCAAGATCAAATGTGATCAAGATCGAGAACTGCAAGTTCGTTGCCAGATTGTTCGTGACGGTGAAGCCAGCTCCCAAGATGCCCGCGTCGTTGGCCGGGTCGTCCTGCGAGAGGAAGCTGTAGGTCAACGTCCAATCGGGCGACGGCGCGGGTACGGTGCCGCTGTAAAAGGTCAGCGTTGGGTCGATCGGCGAGCCGGCATCAGAGAATATCTGAGAGCCGCCCCCGCCAATGACATCAATGTCAAAATCGACAACGGTGCCAGCTTGAACTGGGATCGCCAGCAATCCACAACTTGCCGCGATCATCGCAACCCATACGGAGCGACGGATGCACCCTGAAAACCCAGGCATACCTTCTCCTCCTATAGTCCTCTCGTCTCCAGACCTCAAATCGAAGCACCAAGAAGTTGATGCTGCGTTCGCATCACCCCCAGTGTTTATGCGGACTATAACACACCCCATTCCCTCACGCAACTAATTTCTTGACGAATCGTCGCCTTGATTTGGAGGGCACCCAACATAGTCCGACCCTCCGACGGTAGTCACCAAAAGGCGGGAATCTTGGGGGCTTGGGTCGCAGGAATCGATCCGGCGTCAGCATGGTCCCCAATCCTCGACGACCCCCAAAAGATCGGTGATATTGACCAAACCATCGCCGTTTAGATCGCCCAGGCATGGCAGGGGCGGCGGCGGGTTGCACACACCCCAGTTGCCGATCACGCCCAGCAAATCGCTGACGTCAACTGTGCCGTCTTCATTGACGTCGGCTGCCTTATAGATCGGTACTTCAGCCAGGTCCATGAGGACTGGCGCGCTCTTGCCGTACTCCACCCACAGGTCGTACACGACTTGCCCTCGATTGTCGGTGGTGTTGGCGTCGCGCATAAACTCAATGAACTCCCTGGAAGTGAGCTGGTAATACACCGCCACCACGGTCTTGGTCGTTCCCTCAGGCATGGCGTAGATCGTGTCGTCCCAGTTTTGCCCGTTCAGGTACGTCGCGCCCACCGAGGCCGTCTGGTTCTGCTGCGCGAGCACATTCGAAAACCCGGCCGGCGGGATGCGATTGTCCTTGAGGATCTTGTTGGCCAGGATGAAGTGAAACGTCTCGCCCTCGGGGTGCCCGACCAGCGCGGCGTATTCGGCGCCATCGATGCCCAGGCGCATCTCATAAACTCGAGTGGTCAGAGGATCGAGTGTGGCGGTCTCGAAGTCGTAGGCCCCGTCCTCGAGAAGAATCTGATCGTTGCAATCCATGAACTTTATGTTGATCCAGATTCGCCGGCCGTCGGGGAAGCCGGTCGGAAGCTTGTGGCCGGTCTTGTTGAGCACGCGAACCTTGATGTCCTGGTTCTGGCGCGTCACAGTGAGGGTTGATGCCCGCTGAAGGAAGTCGGTATTGCGCACAACGGCGCCCGCGACCAATTCGTCGTCCAAGCCTGAATCCGGGTAATCAGGCAAGCCATCCTGATTGAAATCGACCGTCTGAATCGCACTGAGCACCCAGGTGTTAGAGCCAACGAAGCTGTGCTGTGGAATGTCCGGCCGCTCAAAGAAGGGGCCCACAACACTGCAGCCAAACCCCTGCATATCAGGCATGTGGCAATCCTGGCACACCTTCATGATTCCGGTTGGATGGTTGCCGCCGAACAGGCCGTCATGGTCCACGCCAACGGAGCTGTAATAACTGTTCTTCCATTCGGAGTACGTGCGATGCAGCGGAAACATATCGCGCTGGTCTTGTGTGGGATGCGGCTGATCAAGGGCGCCTAGTGCATAGCTGCCATCGGGCTGCTTTGTCATCAGAGCGTTGCTCACGCCATGACAGTTCCAGCAAAATTCAGAGCTGCTGTGAAACGGTGAGTAGAGGATGTCTGGTTGCTGTCCCGGGGGCACGGCGGGGTGAACGTTTAGGAGAGGATCGTCGGCGATGTCTGCGAACGGGCCACGGCGCGTGTCGGTTGGATCGACGACAAACCGGCTGTTGTTGCTTTCGGGGGCCAGCAGCCCGCTCGCTGCAAGATCGTTCAGAATGGCCTCGTCCTCCGACGGGCTGATTCCAGGTTTGTAGGCCGGGTCAACCAGCCGATGGCAGAAGTTACACTGCACGCCGTTCATGTCAGCGCTATCGAACGCTGTGCCGTCTGGTGGTGAGAAGTGGTCCGCGAGATAGGCGACCGGCACGTGGCAGCGAATGCAATATTCGCCGGCGCCTGCCGCATCCTGATTGGCGATCGTCAACCCCGCGTAGAAGAGCGGATCGCGCGCCGACTGACCCATCATGCTGGTTTGCCATGTTGTGAACGGATCATGCATGAAGAACGGATCGGTCCCGGTCTCGTAGTCGTGGCAAAAATTGCACTGATTTGCTTCCAGGATTGGCGTGAACTTCCCTGGCAAGCCCGCGCCCAGCGGCTGCGTGCCCGGTTGGAAGAAATCCTGGTTGGTCGTTGGCAGCGTGGTCGAACCGCCGCCCACTGCGTCTTCCTCACCGATACACGCGACCCCCACGCCGACGGCGAACATCAAACGGACAACAGAATGGCGCTGCAACTTTGTGGCTCGGGCGGCAAACATCCTCGCTTCTCCTCGCTCGCAGTTCCCAAAAACGACTTTCACTACGTAGACGCGGCTCGCAGGGTTGCTGCGAGCCGCACCGTCTGATCTTTCTCACAACGCTCGCCGCTTGGGGCGAGAATCGGACTTATCGGCGGCGACGGCGGCCCGCGGTCAACGCGCCAAACAGTGCGAGGACCGACAATCCAGCCGGGCCAGGAACTGCCTCAACCTGAAAGATGCCCGTTACCGAAACCGAGTCAAGCCCCGACAAACTGAATTGGAGTCGCAACGCAATTTCGGCCAACACCGCGGGCCCAAGAATGGGCGCGAACGAATCATTATTATTCGAGGCCGTCGGGGTTGTGAAC
This sequence comes from Phycisphaerales bacterium, assembly GCA_022616475.1. Taxonomy (GTDB): domain Bacteria; phylum Planctomycetota; class Phycisphaerae; order Phycisphaerales; family SM1A02; genus JAKEEP01. The sequence continues at coordinate 16,734 of JAKEEP010000240.1, forward strand.
GATGTCGGATGCGGCCAGAGGGTGGCCACCGCTTCGCTCGCCGGCGGACCGCCAGGCGGTGGAAGACTGGGATCGATGAACGCTTGATAGATCGCGTCGCCGTTCGAACTCAAGATCGCATCAGGCGAGAACGGAAACGCCGTATTGCTCAGCGCTGCGCTCACCGACCCATTCATGAACGATGCGGGCCCTACTGGTACCACCGGCAAATTCATATAGTTGGAGAAACTCTGTGTGACCGTCAGGTTGTTGGTAACCTGAATGTTGGCTACCACAAATGGATCTTCGTTGACGATGCAATCCCACTCCAAAGTCCACGCCGCGTTGACGATCTGGCCAATGTAGCGCCACCCGGTGTACGAGACGCCATCAACCACAAACGTGCCATACTGTGTCTCCTGCGTGGCGTGATCGTTGGGGTCGTAGTGATCGGCCCCGATCGCGTCGCCATCGGCATCCCAGGTCATCATGAACGCCGGCATGCCGCCTGAGCCGTCATCTGCCAGCGCGCCGGACACCGCCAGACCCAATGCAGTCAATGCAGCCAAGCCCGCCGAGCGGAAACTATTGACATTTCTCCAGATAGCAGCCATAGCCTCTTTTCCTCCTGAGGTCTCTCTGCTTCTCTGGAATGACTGGCCCACCTCAAGCGCTGCGTCGGCGCTCAACCCCCCTTGATGTTGGCTAAATTACCACCGGATCGCAATCGACACAAGACAGAAATCGATAAGTTTTCTCATTTTTTTGCACCGGCGATAGACAGCATTCCTGCCGAACGGCCGCATTGTTGCGGTCGTTGGATCGGTTCTGCCATTGATCGAGTGCTTGCCGGACCTCCCTGGCTGATTGGGCCAATCGGATCGACTCCTTCAATGGCTTGATGTGACCCATTGTCTTGCCATACCAACTCACCCGCCGGTTCATCGACAGCACCGCTTCGCGCTCGGTCAAATGCTCCATGAGGAGCTCGAAATGCCTCGAAATGATGCGAATTTTCTCGTCATGATCCGGTTCTGGTCCCGGCTCGCCCAGTTGCAGAAGAGCCTGAGCCTGGCGAAAAATCCACGGTGCTCGGATGGCCCCCCGCGCGATCATCACAGCGCGGCAACCGGTCAAATCCATCATATTTGTCACATCCTCGGGCTCAGTGATGTCGCCGTTGCCGATTACTGGAATCTTGCGCACAGCGGAAACCACCTCACTTATCCCCAAGTAATCCACATTTCCCTTGAAGAACTGATCGGTGGTGCGGCCGTGAACGGTGATCGCTGCAATCCCAACGTTCTCCAATTTCACAGCCAGTTGCGGGGCGACGATTCGCGTGCGGTCCCAGCCCAATCGCACCTTTGCGGTTACGGGGACGCCAGTCCTGTGAATCGCCTGGACGATTCTCTCAGCCAGGCGAACGGTTGAATCGACATCGCACAAGAGCAATGAACCGCCGTTTTTCTTGGCAACCTTGTCGACCGGGCAGCCCATGTTGATGTCGATGACCGCTGCGCCGTGATCAACAGCCCATTTTGCCGCCTCCGGCAATGGGTCGCTGCTGTTGCCGTAGAGCTGCATGCACAGCGGTTGGTCCTCTCGATTGGTTGCGGCCAGTTTGAGTGCGGTTGGTCTGCCGCGCAGTATTGAATGGCAGTTCAACAGGTCGGTTGATGCCAGGCCGACACCGCCAAGCTCGCGGCAAAGAAGCCGGAATGGCAGATCGCAGTAACCCGCCATGGGCGCCAGCAACAGCTGGGTCTTCAACTGTACCGAGCCGATCCTGAACATCTCCGATCCTAGGTGAGTTCCGGGTGCAAATTCCGGGGCCAAGTTCTGGGGGCAGGCTTCGGAAGCGATTGAGGAGGATTTCGTGGCGCGCTACGACGGTGTTTTCTGTCATTTTGCCGGAAAATGACGGTTCAAGGTGTGTTGTGCATCGAATAAGGGTGCTCGTGGAACCACGCTCTGAGTAAACTCAGGAGCGGTTGTGCAGTTGTTGAAGGTCGCCCATGCGATCAATGTTGACCCCTCGAAAACGAACGCTCGGACTTCTAGCCCTCCTGATCGCCGCTGCGCCGCTTGCGGCAGCCCCGACGGCGCCCGTGCGCAGCGAGCAGCCCCACGGCACGATCAATCCGCCGCAAACCACAAACCCCATCTACTACCCGATCTCGACTGCGGCTACGGCCGGAGCTGAGACTGTGGCGCCCGAAGTGCTTCTGCGGCGGTTCATGGAGCGTCACACGGCCATGGACTATCCGGCGGCGGTGGAGTTGGCTATGCGCCTGGTCGCCGCCGCGCCTGATCGACCCGAGGGACACTACAACCTCGCCTGCGCGCTGAGCAAGCTGCACCGGCTCGATGAAGCGGCATCGGCGCTGGATCAGGCAATCGTTTGCGGTTGGCGCGATTTGGCGCACCTGACACTTGATCCGGATCTGGCCAACCTTCGACGGACCGAAAGCTACACTCGCGCTGTCGCCAAGCTCAAGGGCGCCATCGAGTCCGAACGCATTGTCCCGGCGCCGGTGCGGAACGATCCCTGGCTGAACATCGTGAAGGATCTGACCAGTCAAACTCCAGCATTGCTGAATCGCTATCACGTGCCGGGCGCGACGATGGCGCTCGTGCACGACGGAGAGATTGTCTGGACATCGTCGTTCGGCGTGCGCGATCGACGGCAGACCGCCCCGTTGAAGGACGATGATCAGTTTCGTCTCAGAGCGCCCATGCATCTGCTGGCGGTACTGGGCTGTCAGCGGCAGGAAGACCAAGGAAAGACGCAGCTGGCGCAGTTGTTGCTCGACGGCGCCCAGTTGGATCAGGGGTCCGATCGCGGCGCGCGGCGCAGCGACCCGGATCGCGATCGCACGGTGGCGACTGTCGGAATGCGCGATGCGGCACGCCGGCCGAAGGCACCCGCGGCTCATTCGTCAAGCAGCGTCTATGGCTACTTGCGTCTTGCCATTGAACTGGCCGCGCAAAGGAGTTTCTCTGCCTATTGCTGCCAAGAGATTCTCGAGCCCATGAAGATGATGCAAACGGGGTTTAGTCCTGCTGCGGCTCCCGTCGACGCCGCCGAATCAGCCACCTCGGATCCGATTGGACTGGTCATTGGCCACAGTCTGCTTGGCAGTCCGATGCAGCCGGACCCGGCGTCGGATGACCTGGCTCCCGGGCATCGCCTTTATAGCACGGCCCAAGACCTGGCCCGGCTGATCGCTAGCGCGATGGCGGTCGATGACAATACGTTTGCACATCGCGCATTAGAGGCTGTGAAAAAGGTCGACGGCGCCGTTCCAGGCGGTTTGCGGCTCGCGATCGATTTCAAGCGCGTGGAAGGCGAGACGCGCGTTCAAGTTTCCGATACGTCGGCGGGCATGGGATGCCTCATGCGCTGGTATCCGGCATCGCGCGATGGCATCGTGATTCTCTACAACTCCGCGACTGGCGCTGATGCGGCCGATCGAATCGCACACATCGCGCTTGGCGGCGAGTAGATCTTGCACGTTTGAACTCATGCCGCCATTGCATGCGCGTAGCGGCACAACTCATCTTCAACCAACTCCGCGCTTGATTCGTCGAGCGTGGCCAGCAAATCCTTCACAGGAATTGCTTTGCGGAACGCCTCGACATCCCCCAATTGCCAAAGGGCGATCGCCCAGCCGGCGCCGAACGCCGCGTTCTTCGCCGAGTGAAGTACGTACAGATGGCGGAGCGCATCGAGTCCGTGCGCGACAGCGCGGTTTGCTGATCGAGCAAGGCCGTTATGATTGCCGCGATCCGCCGCGGCCCACATCATGAGCCCGCGCAAGGCCGCGGCCGATGCACCAATCAGGGCATCGTCGACTGGCTGATCACTTTGACCCAACAGCCCATCGTCGCGCTGCATGTCCAAGAGCCTGCAGACCAATCGGTCAGTTGCACCCGAGTGTTGATACTCGATCTCGCCCAGCCGCTGAAGCGCCAGACCAAGCGAGGCGACCGGCGCTGCGTGTGGGCTGGTCAAGACCCGGCGCGCCATTTCGCTCCGACAGCGGCCGTTGGCCAGTACTCGGACCACAAGTTGGCGATGCTCCTGGGCTTCGACAAGTCGCAGAATCTGGTTTTGGCTGATCATCTGGAACTCCATGCTTGGCTGGAGGGTGAAGGAAACGGATGGCAAGCGTGTTCGGTATTTGTTATATATCGAGCCAACGCCGCTGTCCAGTCCTTTGTTTGGATTTTTATAGGTGAATCGAGGGGGTATTCGCGGAGCGTTGACCGCGAAACGCCAAACTGGCAGGGTGACGGCCCCTCAGCGTCAAACGGGCTCATCTACCAGTCTCCAGGCGGCAATGAGGGCACTTCCCGACTGGCATCAATCTTGCAAACCCTATGATCGCAAAGAGCGAGAAGCCCGTCTTGAAAAACGAGGATTGACTCATGTCCAAAATCATCGGAATCGATCTTGGAACCACCAACTCGGTTGTTGCCGTCATGGAAGGCGATCTGCCGAAGGTGCTCATTAACTCGACTGGCAACCGAATCACGCCCTCGGTTGTCGGTTTCACCGAGAAGGGTGAGCGCCTGGTTGGCCAGCCCGCCAAGCACCAGCAAGTCACCAATCCCAAGAACACGGTCTTCTCCATCAAGCGATTCATGGGCCGTCGTGCCAATGAGGTTGAATCGGAGAAGAAGCTTGTGCCGTACGAGGTCGTGGGAACGGGCGATGACCTGGTGAAGGTGCGCATTCGCGGCAAGGAATACACGCCGCAGGAAATCAGCGCGATGATTCTGGGCGATCTGAAGAAGACCGCCGAGAGCTATCTGGGAGAGAAGGTTGATCGCGCCGTGATCACGGTGCCGGCGTATTTCAACGACTCGCAGCGTCATGCCACCAAAGAAGCGGGCGAGATCGCCGGACTCAAAGTCGAGCGCATCATCAACGAGCCGACGGCGGCCGCGCTCGCCTATGGGCTTGAGAAGAAAAAGAGCGCCAAGATCGCGGTGTTCGACCTCGGCGGCGGCACGTTTGACATTTCGATTCTCGACATCGGCGACGGCGTGTTCGAGGTGATCTCCACCAACGGCGACGGCCACTTGGGCGGCGACGACTGGGATCAGCGCATCATCGATTACGTCGCCGAGGAGTTCCGCAAGCGCGAAGGCATCGATGTGCGCAAGGATCCAATGGCCCTGCAACGCCTTAAAGAGGGCGCCGAGAAGGCCAAGATCGAGCTATCCACGCAAATTGAAACGACAATCAATCTCCCGTTCATCACGGCTGATCAGAATGGCCCCAAGCACCTGCAGCAGACCATCACGCGAAGCAAGTTCGAATCGCTGAGCGATGATCTGTTCAACCGCCTGCGCGAGCCGTGCAAGGTGGCGCTGCGCGATGCCAAGCTCTCGGCCAAAGACATTCAGGAAGTGGTGATGGTCGGCGGCGCGACGCGCATGCCCAAGGCGCAGCAAATCGCCAAGGAGATTTTCCAGACCGACAAGCTCGATCTTTCGATCAATCCCGATGAAGTCGTGGCAGTCGGCGCGGCCATCCAGGGCGGCGTGCTTACGGGGGACGTGAAGGACGTGCTGCTGCTGGATGTGACGCCGCTGTCGTTGGGAGTGGAAACGCTCGGTGGGGTGATGACCAAGCTCATCGAGAAGAACACGACCATTCCGACCTCCCGGAAAGAGACGTTCTCCACCGCGGCCGACAACCAGACCAGCGTGACGATCCACGTGCTGCAAGGCGAGCGCGAGTTCGCGCGCGACAACCGCACGCTGGGTCGGTTTGACTTGTCGGACATTCCATCGGCCCCGCGCGGCTTGCCGCAGATTGAGGTCGAGTTCAACATCGACGCCAACGGCATTCTGCATGTTTCGGCCACCGACAAGGCCACCGGCAAGAGCCAGCGCATCGAGATCAAGGGCTCTTCGGGCCTCTCAAAGGAAGAGGTCGAGAAGATGCGGCGCGATGCCGAGGCTCACGCGGCCGAGGACAAGACTCGCCGCGAGCTGGTCGATCTGCGCAACCAGGGCGAGCAGGTGGTCTACAGCACCCGCAAGCAGCTTGAGGAGCACGGCGCCAAGGTCTCGGCCGATGTGCGCAGTAACATCGAGTCGGCGATTTCAAACCTGGAGGACAAGCTCAAGGGCGACGACAAGCGGGCGATCGAAGCCGCGCTCAAGCAGCTCAACGATGCATCGATCGAGCTAGGCAAGGCGGTCTACCAGGCGACGGCCGGGGCTGGGGCTGGGGCCGGCGGACGCCCGACCGGCAATGGCGGCGGCGCCCGCGAAGCCGCTTCCGGCACCGGTGGCGCTCGTGGCGGCTCGGGTGGCGGCGATGATGTGATCGACGCCGAGTATGAAGTGAAGGACGAGCGCTAAGCAGGTCGTACATTCGACAAATCAAAGCCCAGGGTGATCCACCCTGGGCTTTTCTCATTGAGCATGTACACTGGATGGATGGCAACCACAACAGCGAAGATCTGTGGGCTATGCGGGGCCGATTGCTCCGATCGCCCGCGGATCAAAGACAAGAATGGAAAGTACTTTTGCAAGACGTGCCACGATGAGGCGCGTGCACGGAGCAGGCGTACGAACGAAAGTCGCGCCGAGGCGCCTACGAACGACTTCGCGATGCTGAATGTCCTAGCGGACTCCATTGAGACATCGCGCGCATCGGCACGTGAGCAATTGACGACGCTGCCGGCTCGAGCGTCGATCGAACGCGCCCGCAAGCGAGGCGCCGCGGGATCGAAAGCCCTTGGCGAGTGGCGGGGCCCCATCATCTTTGGAAGCATCGTAAGTTTGCTCTTTATCCCGCTCGGCATCTTGGCATGGGTCTCTGCGAACATGTTTGGCGTTTTTGCGCTTGCCGCAACTCTCTGGTTTTTGGCTTACCTCTACTGGCTCGTCCGTGTTGCGGGCAAGGAAAGCACTCTCATCGCTTTGTTGTGTTTATTGGTGCCTCTCTATTTTCTGTACTTTGTCTATGGCCGCTCCACCAATCGATATCTCAAGATCGGCACGATCGTTTATGGGATTGTGGTCGCCCTGCTTGTGTTACGGTCTCTTGGGGCAGAACCGGCGTTCAAGAGAAACGACTTGAGGGAGTACGACGAACGTCAATCCCCGCTTGAGCACGAAGGGCTCAGACCATGATTGTCGCTCCGTAGCGCGAAGCTCTGAGCGACCTTGACGGTACAATCGCACCATCATGACCACCTTCGCAGAACCCAAAATCACTCCATCCAAGCCCACCCATTCATCGCCCGCGCCTGCAGCGATCACTCCCGAACTTCTTGCATCATTCCGCCGGGATTTTCAATCGAAGTCGGGGTATGCCCTGGCCCAAAACGCGGTCACGCAAGTCATGGTTGACGATGTCGCGCTGAATCGATCGGTCATCACCAACACCGATCACACCTTCAGCCACCTGCTCGACGACTGGGCGTGCACGAATCAGAAGAAATCGGGCCGCTGCTGGTGCTTCGCTGGGCTCAATCTCTTTCGGGCCGGCGCGCTCAAGAAGATGAACCTCAAGGAGTTCGAGTTCAGCCAGAACTACACGCTGTTCTGGGACAAGTTCGAGCGCGCCAACTATTTCCTCGAAGCGATCATCGAAACCGCTGATCGGCCGGTCGATGATCGCACGGTGGCGTTCCTGCTCGACAAACCGCTCGAAGACGGCGGGCAGTGGAATATGTTCGTGAACATCGTGAAAAAGCACGGCCTGGCGCCCAAGAGCGCGATGCCGGAATCCCAAAGCTCATCCGACACGCAGCGAATGAACAGCATTCTGTTGCACAAGCTGCGAGATGGCGCCAAGACTCTGCGCGATCTGCGCGGCCACAGCGCGCCGATGGAAGCGCTCCGCGCCGCCAAGCTCGACATCCTCAAAGTGATTCATCGCATCCTGTGCATTCATCTCGGCACGCCGCCCGCCAAGTTCGACTGGCAATGGAACGACAAAGACAAAGCCTTTCATCGCGATGGCGAGATGACTCCGCAGGAGTTCGCCAATAAATACGTTGAGCTGAAGCTGGATGAGTACGTCTGCCTGGTGAACGATCCGCGGAAATCAAGTCCGGTCAATCGCACGTTCACCGTCGATTACCTGGGAAACGTCGTCGGCGGCGATCGGGTCATTTACCTGAACGTCGAGATTGGGCTGATGAAAGAGATCGCCAAGCGCACGATCATGGAAGGCGAGCCGGTGTGGTTCGGCTGCGATGTGGGCAAGATGATGCGCCGCGATCTAGGCGTGTGGGACAAGAAGCTCTTCGACTTCGACACGCTCTATGACACCGAATTCAACCTCACCAAAGCAGATCGATTGGTGTATCACCAAACGCTGATGACGCACGCGATGGTGTTCACCGGCGTCGATGTGGTGAGCGATCCAACGGAGCGCGCGCGCCGCTGGCGCGTGGAGAACAGCTGGGGCGAGGAAAACAGCGGCCGCAAGGGCTTCTACGTGATGAACGACTCGTGGTTTGACGAGTACATGTTCGAGATCGCCGCCAAGAAGGCGCATCTGCCGCCGGAGTTGCTGACGGCGTTGGACCAGGAGCCGATCGTGTTGCCGGCTTGGGATCCGATGGGGGCGCTCGCGGTTTAAGAGTGCCACGACTCTGCCCGAAGGGCGAATCGTGCGTCGCGCCGGCGATTCACCTCATGGGTTCTTCTTCTTGTCTCCGAACAAGTCACCGATCGTCTTGTCGAGCGTTTCCTTGGTCTTGTCGCCGATGCCCTTGGCTGCATCGCCGACCTCGCCCACCGTCTTGACGCCAAAGTCGGCCAGCTCACCGATCTGGGCAACCTCCGCAAGGCTGGACAGCTCGCCGAGCGCCTTGCCCAGTTCGCTGTTGATGTCTGCTGGAATCAGTTGACCGCCCTTGTCAAGCACGGCCGCGAAGACCGCCTTCAGAATGACGCCCATGAGGTCTGAAATCCGCACGGGCTTGCCGCCCGATCCCACATCGTGAAGCTCGATGACGTCGACCGGCACATTGACCTTGGTCAGGTCGCCGCCGCCCATCAAATCCACGTGTACGTTGACGTCCTTGATCAACAGTTTGCGCACCACGAACTTCTTGCCATCTTCGGCGGGCTTGGTCTCCTTCGACTCAAAGCGCTTGAGGTTTTGCAGAATGACTTTGTAGTTGGCGGCGCCGTCCTTCTTCTCGAGGTTCATGTCGATGCCGCTGAGCGTGAGGGTGGGCAGCTCGATGGTGTCGGCCATCAGCGAGCTGGTCGCCAAGGCCACATCCCCCTGTTGAAGCGTCATGAAGTGATCGGTCTTGAAGCCCTCAGGATTAGAGACGGTAAACCCGGACATCGCGAACTCCCCGCCAAGGATGCGCACATCGGCGCTGTCGAGCCGCGCGGGAACGCCCAGGGCGTAGGTCGAGCCTCGCTCGACAGCCACCTTGGCGATTCGGTCGACCCAGACCACCAGCGCGACCGCCGCCACGATCAACAACACAACGAGCACGGCCACTAATCGAAAGAGCTTGCGCATCGATCACTCCAATTGAACCGACGGTGAGAGCCGCCTTGGCCCCAATCATACCAGCAGGTCGGCAACGCCCAGCGCGCCCAGCACGCAACTGATCATCCCATTGAGTGTGAAGAACGCCAGAGCGATTTTCGTTGTGCCCCAGCGCGCGACGGTGGCATGCTCGTAGATCAGAAGCGCAGCGACAACCAGCACGCCCAGTCCAAAGAGGGCGCCCAGGCGCGGGTCGACCAAGAGAGACGCGACCAGGGATGCCAGGGCGAGGGCGTGGAGCCCGCGGCTGATCCATCGAGCGTGCTGCAGACCCAGACGACTGGGGATTGAGTGCAATCCCTGCGCGCGATCGATTTCAACATCCTGCAGGGCGTAGATAATGTCGAAGCCTGCGACCCAGCACAGCACCATCGCGCTCAGCAGCCAAAGCGAGGGTTGATTGCCAAGCGAGGCTGGATCGATCGCAATCGCCGCCGCCAGTGGGCTGATTGCCAGGCTCGAGCCCAGGTACAGGTGACACATCGCGGTGAATCGTTTCAGCAGTGGGTACGCGCTGATCCAAGCCAGCACTGCCGGGCCCAGAACCAACGGCCACCAGTTTTCAAAGAGCCAGCCGAACAGCGCGCAGACCAGCAGAAAACAGGCGACCGCGGTCGCTATCCCGCCGAGCGCAGAGGTCACTGAGAGGCGTTCGCTCGGCAGCGCGCGGTTCGCCGTGCGCGGGTTGGCGGCATCGATCTGGCGATCGAGCAATCGGTTCGCCAACATTGCCGTCGTTCGGGCAAAGACCATCGCGAGCACGATCAGGGCCAGCTGTTGCCCGAATCGCTTCCAGGCCACCAACGCCTGAGACTCGCCAACTGCCGCCATGAAGGCGGCCAGCAATGCAAACGGCAGCGCGAAGACGCTGTGCGCGATCTTGATATCGCCGGCGATCACCCGGGCAGTTCGCAAAGGCGAGCTTTTCAATTCGATTGGCGGGGCCAGCGACATGACGTTGATCCTTCGATCATCCAAACGAGCTCAGCATGAGTTCTTTCGACTTGCAGTTGGTGAGAAGTTCGTTTCCGTTCCCTTCAGCCTAGGGCTGAATTCCTATTCGCTCGGTTGTGATGCGTAAGGCTAAGGCCCGTCGCGATAGAAGCATAGGGTACTTTTCCATCGGTCTTGATCCGCCGATGCAAGCTATAGGGAGGCTGATTTTTGAAAGGCACCAGCCGAGTCATCACCTGGCAAGGATACATGTGCAAGTATTCGAGCGCCGAGATTTGTCTGGGCTTGGCGCCGGGTCTGGAGGATGCAACCCTTCGCTCTCAGTTGGGAGTCGATGGGTTGGCGCTCGATTTGAGCCGCACGATTCCAATCACACTCCACAACGGCTCTGAGCACACGCTTGCGCTGCGGCTTTATTCGCTTCGCGAGCCCCGCGCTTGCATCGTCGAAATTCTCGAGAACGAATCGGATATCGAGGGATTCAAGCGTGTGAAGCTGGTGTTCAACCCAACGGCCAGTTCGCCGCGCGCTGCGCCGGTCGACAAGCAGGCGCCTGAGCCGACGCCGGCCGTGGTGGGGTTCCTCATCGCCCTCGGCTTGTCGCCAGCACAAGAGCCGCATTTCTTCAAGACCGTGATTCCGGAATTCTTGAAGCACTCCTGGTCGAGCTTCCCGCAACTGCTTCGCGAGGTTGGCTGCGCCGATCCCGAACCTTCTCAAGCGGCGTAACCGGGGTCGTCCATTCCAACCCTTGAAGCGTGCAGCTCGCAAACTCAAGATGTACGACTCGGCGGCGGGCCGGGGCCGCGGCCGGCGCGGAAGCATGAAGCAGCAGCGGCCGCATCAGTAGAACTCCGCCGCGGGCAACTTCACACACCGAAGGTTCTTCCTTCAGCCGACAATCTTCGATCGCCTGCGGACTGAGGCTACCGGAGCGATGTGTCCCCGGCAGCACGTGCAGCGCCCCGTTTTGTGCTGGACAATCATCCAAATGCACTCGTGCTGTGAGCATGCTCTGCAACACTTGGACCGGCGGCCGCACGTGCGCGACGCCCGCCTTGACAGACCAGGGTCCGAAGCCTGGCACATCCTTGCGCTGCCGAACCGCGATGGTTGTGTCCTGATGCCAGCCGACGGTCCAATTGGCGTCGGGCCGCTTGTCGAACAGGATCGCTCGAACCAATTGTGCGTCGGCGCCCAGGACCACACGAATCAGTTCTTGCACGGCACTCAGATTCGCCAACTCTGGGACCACTTCCAGCAGGTTTCGGATGGCGTAAGTCGAGCCTCGGCGTTGTCGAACGCCAAAGGCAGGAGCGGCGCGGTCGATAGCCAGGGTCACCACATCCACCAGAGCCGGCGGCACGACATCCTCGACGACGACAAACCCGTCTCGTTCGATGGCGGAGCGCACCAAACTCTCATCAAGTGCGGGCATCATCATCGCAGCATACTACGAGTCACGGTTCTTCAGCGCCGGTCATCATCAGTCGAGCCGCGGTGGGGGGCATCAACAAAATAGATATTCAATTCTTGGAAAGGCGGTCTGGGCCGAGGTACATTGATTGATTACGTTTCCCTGCGCGCCTGCGAACTCCGTCGCGCCTCCCCATCCCTGGAGTCCAATCCATCATGTCTTCAACTCGCATTCCGTTGACCCACCGTCTCAATCTCGCAATCAGCTTGAGCACCGCAACGATGTTGGCAAGCGTGTTGGTATCCGACGCAGGTTACGCACAGGTTCTGTACACCGTCGAAGAGTTGACGGCGTTCAACGGACCGGTCAACGAAGCGTATGACATCTCGCCCGATGGTCAGGCGGTCGGGCGCGTGCTCGATCCTTTCTTGGTTGCCAAGGCCACATCTTGGGAGCGGGGTGTCGTCACCAATCTGGGGACAAATGGCGAAGCGCGCGGAATCTCTTCCAACGGTCTTATTGCCGGATCAATCGGAAGCCTGGGTCAAATCTGGACCAATGGCGTGCCCACCGCTCTCAACGTCCTACCCAATCACATTGGCACCCGCGGTTGGGATGTGAACTCTGGCGGCCTTGTCGCTGGATGGTCCGTCAACAACGTTGGCGATCCGACAGCGGCAACCTGGCTGAACGGTGTTGTGACAGCGCTCGATGTGAACCACAGTTGGGCGTTCAGAATCAACGATGCCGGCCAGATCGTCGGACGTCGGGATGTCTCAACCGGTCGCGAAGCAAGACTCTGGCACAACGGCACCGGCGTGACGCTCGAACACTTCGGCAACAACTACGCATCCGCCACGAACATCACGCCGCGCGGCATCATCACCGGCGGAGCGTGCCAGCCCGTGGGGCCGCCCGGCGTCTGCCAGCCGCGCGAAGTGATATGGCTTGGGCCCGATCACGATCTCCAAGTACTGCCCATGTTCCCCAGCGCGCTTCTGGAAGCGCTGTGGAACGCGAACGATCGAGGCGTGTTTGTGGGCGAGTACGCGTTTGACATCGATGGCGCTACGCTTCGCGCCTTGATCTGGCGGTGGCCCGACTTTGAGCCGATCGATCTGAACACGCTTATCGCGCCCGAGTCGGGGTGGATTCTTCAGAGTGCGCAATCGATCAATCATGACGGCACGATCGCTGGCTATGGGATTCGTCCGGGGTTGAGCGGTCGGCGTGCGTTCCTGCTGCAGCCGATCAACACCGCCGACGTCACGGATGACGCCGTGGTCAACGTGGCTGATTTGCTGGCGGTCATCAGCGCCTGGGGCCAGTGCGCCGATGCCATCCCGTGCCCGGCGGACTTGAGCGGCGATGGCATGGTCAACGTGGTTGATCTGCTTGAGCTCATCAGCCAGTGGGGGTGAACCGCGTGGCAGCCGCGGCCATTGGCGCGCGATAGCGGCCCATAGCCGCGTAGGTGCAGTGGCCATATGCTGTTGGCCTCATGCCTCAAGCCTCAACCTCCAAGCCACAAGCCTCAGTGCCCGCCAAAACCGCGATCTCGCCCACGCGCCAAGAGAACTACCCGGAGTGGTACCAGCAGGTTGTGCGCGCCGCTGACCTGGCCGAGAACTCCCCCGTTCGCGGGTGCATGGTCATCAAGCCCTGGGGCTACGCGCTCTGGGAAAACATGCAGCGGACCCTCGATGGCATGTTCAAGGCCACGGGGCACAAGAACGCTTACTTCCCCCTGTTCATTCCGCTCAGCTTTCTCGAAAAGGAAGCTTCGCACGTCGAAGGCTTCGCCAAGGAATGCGCTGTCGTTACACATCACCGGCTTGTGCACGGTCCGCAGGGCGGTTTGATTCCCGACCCCGAATCCACTCTCGAAGAACCACTGGTCGTCCGCCCCACCTCAGAAACCATCATCGGCGCCATGTTCGCCAAGTGGGTGCAGAGCTATCGCGACCTGCCGCTGCTGATCAATCAATGGGCCAACGTCGTCCGCTGGGAGATGCGCACGCGCCTCTTCCTGCGCACCACTGAGTTCCTCTGGCAGGAAGGGCACACCGTTCACGCCACCGCCGAAGAAGCGATGGAAGAAACCCTGCGCATGCTCGATGTCTACGCCGACTTCGCCGAGAACTGGATGGCCGTGCCCGTGATCAAGGGCGAGAAAACCGCCGGCGAGCGCTTCCCCGGCGCGATCAACACCTACAGCATCGAAGCCATGATGCAGGACCGCAAGGCGCTCCAGGCCGGCACATCGCACTTCCTGGGCCAGAATTTCTCCAAGGCTTCCGAGATCAAATATCTCAGCGCCGCTGGCAACCTCGAATACGCCTGGACTACTTCGTGGGGCGTCTCCACGCGCCTGATCGGCGCAATGGTCATGGCCCACGGCGATGATGATGGCCTCATTCTTCCGCCGCGCTTGGCGCCCGCGCACGTGGTCATCTTGCCGATCACCATGAAAGCCGATGATGGCGGCGCCGCGATCATGAACTACTGCCACAAGCTTGCCGACGATCTGCGCGTCGTTCCATTCCACGGCAGGCGCATCGAAGTCGAGATCGACAATCGCGAGATGCGCGGCGGCGACAAGGTCTGGTCGTGGATCAAGGCCGGCGTGCCCATTCGCCTGGAGATCGGCCCGCGCGACATGGCCGCCGACAGTGTTTTCATGGCGCGGCGCGACAAAGATCACAAGGAGAAAACGGCCCTCAAGCGCGCCGACTTTGTCGCCAATGCTTCCAAAACACTCGACGAAATTCAATCAGGTCTGCTCGCTCGCGCCCAGCGCTTCCGCGATCAGCACACGCGCAAGATCGATTCCAAGGACGAGTTCTACGCCTTCTTCACGCCCAAGAGCAAGGACGCTGAGCAGCCGGAGATCCACGGCGGCTTCGCCCTCAGCCACTTCTGCGGCGAGCCGGCGGTCGAAGCAAAAGTCAAAGACGAACTTGGCGTCACCGTGCGCTGCATTCCACTCACCGGCGACAAAACCCCCGGCAACTGCATCATCACCGGCAAGCCCAGCCCGCAACGCGTCGTGTGGGCCAAAGCCTATTGACGCTTCGTGCCAAGGGCCGATTTCTTCTCGGTGCCACGACTCGTCCCGTTAGGGCGAGTCGTGCCCGATCAACGTAAACCTGCCGCTCGGGGTGCCATACATCGTCCCGGCGCGCGATTGGTCACGCCCTCACATCCAGATTGCGCCCGATCGCAAGGCTCACCGCCGCCTCCACGCGATCCGCCGCGCGCGTGTACAACTGAAACACGCCCGCCGCCGCGCTGCTCTCCTGCACGCGCACATCAAACCCGCGCACGGCCTCAAAGCTCACCGGCTGGCGCACCGTGGCCGCGACAATCGATCCCGCCACCGCTGAAACCGGTGGTCTGATCGAATACGCATGCGCCAGTTGAATCGCAAGATGGTTCCCGCAGCCGGCGATTTCCATGCCCACACTCTAGTGCGCGCAATCGCTTGGGCAAAGCCGGCTACTTATCGGCCTTACAGCGATGCCGCCGCAAACCACCGGTCGCTGATCGCCTGCACGTGCGCCGCCAGCTCCAGCGACTTTACGGTCTCGCGCAGCATCGTCAAATCTCCCAGGCTCAGCGGCCCGTTGACGATCCGCAGCAAAACCGACTCCGCCGCCAGCACCACCGCGCGATCCTGCGCGCTCAACCGCTCTCGCACGCTCTCCAATCGCTCCAGAATCTCATCGTACTCGGCAATCTGCCGAACCCGCTCGGCATCCGCAAAGCTGCTTGCATCGGCTCGGCTCAGCATCGTCAGCAGATTGGAAGCCGCATACAGCGTGTCGGCGTCATCCTGAGAGAGATTCTGGCTCGAGAAATCGACTTCCAAGGCAGCCGGTTGATATCGCGCCAACTGCTCATCGATTGCCGCGTTGGTCTGCTCATCCTGCGCGCTAGCCCCCGGAAGCGGACCATCGAACGTCCACGAACGCGTCAGGTGGCTCGAACCGCGAGTCCCCTGCAACCCTGGTGGCAACGGATCCGCCCCGCGCGGCCCGCCGGCAATCAGTGATCCGCCACCCTGATTCAGCACCCAGATCGAAAGCGAAAGCAGTAAGCACGCGGCCGCCGCCACCCAACCCAACCAGCTCGTCCATCGCCGCCCGGCAAAGTTGTACGCCTCCGCGTACACCGTCTGGCCCAGCACCGCCTCCGCAAAACCCGCCGGCAATCCCGCCGGCGACAGGGCGCGCTCCGCCTCCATCGCCAACATCTGGTTGATCGATTCCGCCTCATTCACAAGCTCCCGGCAGCCCGGGCAATCGGCCAAATGCCGCTCCGCCGCATGACGAGTGTCACGATCAACCTCATCATCAACCAGCCCCGAAAGCATCGCCTTAATATCTTTGCAATCAAGATTCGTCATAGTTCGCCATCGATTCACTATTCAACTGACAACTGACAACTGACAACTGACAACTGACAACTCTCACCACTCACGCCTGTTTGTACTTGCGGAACTCAAACACCAAAGGCTCATCCTCGGCATGTTTGAGGTCCTTCTTCATCTCGTCCAACAGCGCCGCGCGAGCACGGTTCAACCGGCTCATTACCGTGCCCACCGGCACGCCCAAATGCACGGCAATATCTTCGTAGCTCAACTGTTCCTGCGCTCGCAACATCAGAATCGCGCGCTTGGAATCATCCAGCCGATCCATCGCCGCGCGTACGCGATCCAAACTCTCCGCGATATCGCACTCCTCATCGGATCGCCGCGATGATCGCAGCGCCGGATCATCCGAGTACTCGGGCAAGGTCGCAGGCCGCTTGGTGCGCTGAAGCGAGTTGATCGACAGATTCGTGACCACCCGCCGCATCCACGACGGGTACACCACCTCGCCGCCATCGGGCGGGCTCTTCCACAGCTTGATGAACGCCTCCTGCACGATTTCCTCGGCGCGATGGCGGTCGCGGCAAATGCCGGCACTGAGCGCGATCAATCGCGGACCGAGCTCTTGCATCCAGCTTCGCAGTTTGGCTTCGCTCATACAGGCCGACGCCATGGCTTGATCTCCCAGGCTCATCGTCGTTGCCGCCGCGGCGGCCGAAAACGACGATGCCATCTAATAGACCGCCTCAGCCCCTCAGCCATTCCACAAAAAGCCTCGCTCGTTCTCACGTCGCAACAGGAACCTTCAAAACAGGCCGTCCGCAACCGGTTTTATTGGGTCGTCGCCCCAAAACCCGCCACCTGCCGATTCCAGGCCTTGCCCTTGGCGTCCAGTTCGGGGTCAACATCCATCACTTGCACGGCTTGCGACTCACCGGGAAGCTGGCTCATCATCCTGGTCACTTCGGCGGCGTCCTGGCCCGACCACCAGACGTTCTGCTCCATGACGAACTTCGTGGTGTCGGCTCCGGGCCCGGTCTCGGCTAGGAACTTCAACGTGCCGGGCTCCCAGACGCTGATGTTCAAGCCAAAAATGTTGCGCAGTCCCGGGCTGAATCGCGGGTCGTTGGGGTGCTCGTTGAACAGCGCCATCACGCTGCGCGTTGGACTGATGATCGTGTTGTTGCGAGCCAGCGAATCATCGGCATTGATGAACACGATCGCCGATTCGCTGCCGTAGATCACACACTGCTCCACGCGAACGTGGGCCGCTTCCGTTGCGCGTCCCGGGGGCGCATTGGCCGCCAATGGCGGTTGAAACGCGCTCAACTCACTCACACCCCCAATGCTGATGGCCCGTTCGCCCGAGTTGATGAAGCGGCATCCCTCGATCTGAATCCGGTCGCTGCCGGCACGGACGCGAATCCCCCCGTTCTTCTGTTCGTGATCGATCAGCCCGGTGAATTGGCACCGCAAGATCGTCGCATCCCTGCAGCTAATCAGCTCCATCCCCGATCCGCCCCAGCCCTCGATGCGGCAGTCCTCGATCTGCACATTGCTCATGCCCGTGATGATGAGGCCGTGACGCTGCCCCTTCGGGCCAACTCTCGAGATCGACACATTGCGGATCGTGATCGAACTACCCATGGTCTCCGGGTTGCCGTTTTCATCCACCGCTTTGGGGTTGACCGGCGCCCCGGTGATCGTGACCCCGCAGATCGTTCCCCCGACAATGTTGACATCGCGGATCACCACGTGAGAGCAATTCTTGATGCGAATGGCTTCGCGATCGCGCTCAGCCACAATGTCGGTCGGTTTTCGTGGATCTGCCCCTCGGATGATGATGGGTTTCTGCGCCGTGCCCATCAGAGATTCGAACGAGGCCTTGCGATGGCGGCCGGGCATGAGGATGATTTCGTCGCCGGCTCGCACCTTCGACGCCAGTTGCTCCCAATTCTGCGACTCGTTCACCAAGTGCTGCACCGCCGCAGCGCGCGGGCTGATCGCCAGCGCCGCCGCGATCGCGCCCGCCCCCGAGAACATCCACATTCGGCGGCTATTGGGCACCATTCAGGCGATCATTCCTTTCAATGGTGAGGATAGCTTCACCCTCAACATCCACGCGCTTCGCGCCAGCATCGCCATCCACTCATCTCCCAACCCCGCTGGAATCAATGCGGTCGTCCCTGGATGCAGATCGATCGCCGGCCCGTTCTGCGCCTGAATGCGCCCCGCTCCGCTGATCATCATCCACACTTCCGGGCGCCCCGAAGTCACAACTCGAAAACGCGCCATCGATAGCGCATCGACCCGTTCGATGTGAAAGAATTCCGTGGTGACCAGCTCCGTCGTGCGCACCCCGCTTGCTTCAATCGACCTGGCGGGTTTGGAGGGTTTCTCCTGAGTTTGCCGCCCGAAGTCGATGCACTCCAGCGCCTGCTCAATATGTAGCTCGCGGCTCGCCACTGTCCCGGGCGCTTCCTTGCGCCCCCAGTCGTACACGCGGAACGTCGTGTCGCTTGGAGTCTGAATCTCCGCCACCACAATCCCAGCACCCAAAGCATGGCACGTCCCACTCGGCAGGTAGTGCCAGTCGCCGGCCTTCACCGGCACCGCGATCAAATCGTCAACCACCTGATCGGTCCGAATGTGCTCAGCGAACTCTTCCGCCGTCACATCCGGCTTCACCCCCTTGTAAATCACCGACCCAGGCTCCGCGCTGATCACCACCCATGCCTCTGACTTCACGTGCGCCTCCGGGTGCCGCGCTGCATACTCGGCGTCCGGGTGAACCTGTACCGACAAGTTCTCGCCCGCATCCAAATATTTGATCAGCAGCGGAAAGCCCCCCTCCGCCGATGTGTCGGCGTCACCCATGATCTCCTCATGGTGGCTCGCCATCGCTTGCCGCAGAGTCTGCCCTTCCCATTCTCCATTGGCAATCACCGACTGCCCGTCAGCCACCGAGCGCGGCAGATCGGCGATCTCCCACGATTCGCCGATCGGAATCTTGGGCGGCAGCTTCTTGCCCAGAGCAGCCAGCGACCGGCCGCCCCAGACCTTGGGCTTCAGAATCGGCTCAAACAGCAACGGGTATGGCTCCATGGCGGCTCAGTTTGGTCGAGCACTCAAAATTATCGGCGATTTTGCGACTTTCCTGCGCCGGCGGCGCATCGGAATACCATAGAGCGCCTGCCGAGTTGTTCTAATCGGAGGTCGCCACGACATTGGGGTGTTCACCCATGACGATTGTTCGATCAATGTGGTTTGCAACGGTTGTCGCGATTGTCTGCCTCGCCGCAATGGTCCGCGTTGCTCAGGCCCAAGTCGTCCTGAATATGCCTCCGCCAAAGCCCACTGCGAACCACCGAGCAAATCCCGCAGAGAATGATTCCCCGGACGTCGGCTCCCTCGCCTTGCAGCGCTACGCCCGCGCGCGAACCGGAACTTACGACAACTACGGCATCGATTATCGGCGCCGGTACTATGACGACTGGTGGTGGGACAACAACTGGTTCTTCGGCTTCCCATTCTTTGTCGGGCACCATCATCACCCCGGCGCGCCATGCAAACCCTCCGGCATGCACGTCAAAGCCGTCTTTCACTAACCCACGATCACAAATCGCGAAGTCGGTGCCACGATTTCGTGTCGCCCCCGGCGACCGAGTCGTGCGGTTGGAAGCCGCGCACCCAGACACCCGCCAGCCCGCCCCTCACACCTGACCACTGACCACTGACCACTGACCACTGCCTCTCTCACACCGCCATCCCCGCGATCTCCGCTTCGAACACCAGCTTCCCTTCTACAACTCCTTGAACCTTGCTCGAAAACCGTCGCGCCGCAAACACCACCTCGCTGCCAAGCAGATACAGCGTGTCGCCCGGCGCCACCATCCCGCGAAATACCACCTTGTCGCAACGCGTGAACCCGATGAAGTGCAGGTTCCCCGTCTTCTTCTTATACAGAACCGAGCACAGCTGCGCCCCAGCCTCGATCATCAGCACACCGGGAAACAACGGCCGCCCCGGAATATGCCCCGCAATCCAAAACTCATCGTGCCTCACCTTCTTCAACCCCAGTGCCAACGATTGATCGTCGTTGAACCAAATGACGTGATCGAGCTGCCTCATTGGCCCGCGGTGAGGGTTCAGTCGCCCGACCTCTTCGCTTGAAATCGCGACGGCGTCCAAATCAATTGTCGATAGATCAAAAAGCAGCGGCGATGCCACACGGTTTCCCTTGGCTCAACCGCCGAAAGCCAACCCAAGGCCCCGGCGGGGGGCCGACAGGATAACCGAATCCCACCCCGCACGCCCCAACGCGGCAGACGCGCTTCAAGCCCGTCTGAACAACACCACCAAGCGAGCCGGGGCGTCTCCCAGAGTCGCCGCGGAGACCCTCGCCCCGGTTGCCGAACAGCCAGCCGGAGCGGTCGGGCGCCATGGGCAAGCGACAGCTTACCCGTGCCGCGATTCATGTATATCCCATTGGCCAAAACGCCGGCTGCCGTCAGCGAAGCCGCAGCGTCCTCACCCCGCCGCTCTCGAACCCCGCTACTGCCCCGGCGTCGAGGGCGTCTCGCTCCCTCGCGAGGCCAGAATCCCAACCCTCACCTCCTGAGCCGTAGCCTTGATCTGCTGCATCTGCTTGCGCACACGCGTGCCCGCGGCCTTGTTGCCGCCCTCGGCCTTCTGAATGTCATCCGCGGCATCTTGCACGAGCTTGATCAGACGGTCGTACGCTTCCATGTTGACCTCATTCCTGTAGCAAAAAACGTGGATCCAGCCACGTTGCATCATCGGCACAGCGCCACAGCTGGATTCAGCCCAGCGCCAGCGACCGCCAATTATGACCCCGATAATGCGGCCCGGACAAGGACCGCCCCCCCTCAAAAACCAACATTTCAGGTGCCTGTACGGGTTATTCGACCCTATTTTTTCACTTTTCCGCCAGCTTGACCAGCTCCAGGGCACACATGCGGCCCAGTGCACTGCCTGCTGAAGCTCTGGCCTGTGACTCCTGATTCATCCGGATTTGATGGATATTGCTCTTTTTGGCGGAGGTTTTTTGGGAGGAGGAGGCCAGCGGGCCAGGGCGGCTTGGCTGGGAGCTGATCGCTGAGACTCCTCGTGCGTACGCGAGGAGGGGGCGAGAGGGCTGAGGGCTGAGTGCTGAGTGGTGAGTGCTGGGGGCTGAGAGCTACGGTTTCTCGTGCGTACGCGAGGAGGGTTTCAACACCGAGGCCACAGAGGTCCACGGAGAGGGGCGGGGGCAAACGCAGAAACGCAGAAA
>JAKEEP010000241.1 GCA_022616475.1 Phycisphaerales bacterium
GGAGCGCGGTTGTTGAAGCCCAAGCAGCTGCGGAAGGGCGAGATACGCGGCGTAATTCAGCGGCGCGCCGGGCTGCAAGGGAACCTTTGCGTGCGCTGGGGGCTTGAGCTTGCTGTCCATGCGGACATCGTAGGGGAAACCGGCCGATGCAAGAGGCGTGAGCACCTTCAGCCGGTTCGCGGCGGCCAAGTCTCCTGGCTTGCAGCGCCAGACCGCATGGCCGACCACGCGATCAAACCAAGCAAGACCGCCACAGCGATCGTCAGGCCAGCAACCACCATCATGGACCGGAAGCCCGACAATCCCGATGGAGGCCAGGCGCCGAAGAACCACGACATGGAATCGAAGGCGTTTTGCGCTTCGGCGGAAGGTTGAGCGGGCGGCATTGGCACGGTGTGCACACCGACTGCGCCGCCGCCGCGCGCGTAGTAGCCGATCGCGCCGCCCCCCTGGGCGACATAGCCGACAGCGCCGCCGCCGGACGCGGCTCCGCCGATCGCCCCGCCACCCGCGGCCAGTCCCCCGATGGCCATTCCCCCCGCGGCGGTCAGGAGTCCAACGCCAAGACCGCCGAGGCTGAACACGCCGACCGCCAGCCCGCCCATTGCGACAAACCCTCGCGCGATGCCGCCCAACGCTAGCCAGCCGGTGGCGATGTCGCCGATGGCGATGAACCCACGCGCCTTGCCGCGCGTCTGGCCATGCTTGGGCCCCAGCGCAATATCAATCACCGGCAAGCCAAGGATTGTCGCCTTGCTGCGATAGCGCTTGCCCGACTCCGAGAAGCGATCGCGTCGGGTGAGCACTTCCACCAGCGGCCGGCCGCACTCGGGACACTTGGAGGAATCGACAGACTTGGCCAGCACATAGCCACAGTTGCTGCAGTATGGCTCGTTGGTGTCGTTGGGTAGCTCCACCATAAGGGTAGTGTACCGAACATCAGGGCAGAGTCAGAACAAGGCCGATGACGATCGCGAATGCAGCAAGCAAGAACCAGCCCACAAATTTGAGCGTGCGCGATTGGGTTGCCGCGCGGCGCTGAGCTTGGGCATAGGGAATCGTCGAAAAACTGATCATGTTGTATAGCGGCATGAACCATTGCGGAAACAGCCGATGCATGGCCTGACCGAACTTCTTCTTCATGCGGAACACACGCGAGGCGGTGTGGTCGCGCATCTCAATGAAGTTGTGCAAGGCCATTTCGGCGATGGCGTCGGTATTGGGCTTGCGCTGCGCGGCGAATTCCTTGAACACGCTGCCCCAATCGGGCGCGTGTTGGCTGATGCACTGGTTCAGCACGCTGCAATCTTCGAAGGCGCAGTTCATCCCTTGGCCGTAGAAAGGAACGATGGCGTGCGCCGCATCGCCGACCAGCAGCGCCTTGTCGCTCAAGTGCCAGGGCCAACAGTGCACGGTGACCAGCGAGCCGGTGGGGTTGTGCTTGAAATCGTGAACCAGCGTCGGCATGAGCGGCACAGCATCGGGGAAATGCGCTTCAAAGAAGCGCGGGATGTCAGCATCGGTCTTGAGCGATTCGAACCCCGTTGGGCCGGCAAAGGGCCAGAAGCACGTGCACGTGAACGAGCGATCCTGATTGGGCAGGGCGATCATCATGTACCCGCCGCGCGGCCAGATGTGAAGAGCGTTGGGGTTCATGGCGAAGCCACCGAACCGGCCCGGATCGACTCCGCACTGAGCCGCGGGCGGAATCGTCAACTCCTTGTATCCATGCTCAAGGTACGACTGGTTGTACTCCAACCGATCCATGTTGAGCATCATCTGCAGGCGAACCGCCGAGAACGCGCCGTCAGCGCCGATGACGGTGTCGACATCAACGGTCGCCTGATCTTTGGAGGCGCTGCGCGCAAACGCGGCAGATGATTTCTTGAAATCAATCGCAACGCAGCGGTGATCGAAGAGCAGTTTCACGTTGGGATGCGACGCCGCGGCTTCGAGCAGAATCAAACTCAGGCCGGCGCGCGACACAGAATTGATTCGATCATTCGGGTTGGCGCTGTAGGGCTGAAACGTGAGATGGCCGGTGGGAGAGTGGATCATGCGACCGGGCATGGGAATGACGTTCTCGAGCACGCGTTGGGTCAAGCCGACTTCGGCAAGGGCAGCGATGCCGCGTGCCGAGAGGGCAAGGTTGATCGATCGTCCGCCGGTGAAGCCGTGGATCCTGGGATCGGGCAGACGCTCGTAGACGGTCACGTCGTATCCGCCGCGAGCGAGATAGATCGCCATGAGGGCCCCGGCTGGTCCTGCCCCGATGATGGTGATGCGTCTGCGCTCAGCCATGCTCATTCCATCCTCCCTCTCCCTTTGGGAGAGGGCCGGGGTGAGGGTCGTGGGTCGTGCTGCCATGAGCGCATGAGTGTTTCAGAATTGCCCTCACCCCCAACCCCTCTCCCAGAGGGAGAGGGGAGTATCGAGGGGTCACTTCTGGCGGCCCAGAATGTTCGCGAAGGTCCACGCTTCATGGAAGGTGTTGTACATGGGAGTGGGCGCGATGCGTATGACGTTGGGCTCGCGAAAGTCGCCGACAACGCCGGCCGACAGCAGCGCCTTGAATCGCTCCCGAGGGTGATCGTTGATCAGAATGGAGAGCTGGCACCCGTGTTCTTCGGGTCGCTCGGGTGTGATGATCTGCCAGCTTCCGGGGGCGGCTTGCTCACCCAGCAGGAACCGCAGGTAACTGGTGAGCAAGAGCGATTTCTTTCGCAGCGCATCCATGCCCGCGCGATCGAACAAGTCGAGCGACGCCTTCAGCGGCGCCATCGAGAGAATCGGAGGGTTGCTGATCTGCCAGCCATCGGCGCCATGCCGTGGCACAAACTCTGGAATCAGCTGCATCTTGAAACGCGTTTCGGGATCGTTGCCCCACCAGCCAGCGAATCGCGGCAATTGGGAATTCTGGCCGTGGCGCTGGTGCACAAAGCAGCCGGCGACCGCTCCGGGTCCGCTGTTGAGATACTTGTACGAGCACCAGACGGCGAAATCGACATTCCAATCGTGCAGGCGCGTGGGCACATTTCCGGCGGCGTGGGCCAGATCCCATCCAACAACACAGCCCTGGCGGCGGCCCGCCGCGGTCAT
The DNA here is from genome assembly GCA_022616475.1 of Phycisphaerales bacterium. Taxonomy (GTDB): domain Bacteria; phylum Planctomycetota; class Phycisphaerae; order Phycisphaerales; family SM1A02; genus JAKEEP01. The sequence goes on from JAKEEP010000241.1 coordinate 3,100, forward strand.
GCGCGCGATGTCCATGACCTGGCCCGTGAAGAAATTGACGCCGCTGAGCATGATGAGGGCCAAACTCTTGCCCTCGCGCTCGATCAACTCCTCGAGATCATCCATCCGGAGCGTGTGTTCGCCCTTGCGCGGCTTGGCAACGATGATGGCCCGCCGTGGATCGAGGCCGCGCGTTCGCACGTGCGACGTCACCGCATAGATGTCCGATGGAAAGCAAGGCTCTTCAATGAGAATCTTGAATCGATCCTTGGTTGGCTGATAGAACGTCACCATCATCAGGTGAAGATTCACCGTGAGGCTGTTCATCATGACCACTTCGTCTGCGCCCGCCCCCGGAAGTGCTCCAACAAGCCGCGCGCCGCTCTGGCGGAAGATCTCGTGATACGAATACCACGGTGTTTTTCCTTCAAAGTGCGCATCAACGGCGAGCTTGGCCCAGTCATCGAGCTCCTGATCAACAATCCGCCTTGTGCCCTTGGGCTGCAGACCCAGCGAGTTGCCGGCGAAGTAGATCATGGGTTGGCCGTTGGAGCGCTTCGGAATGTGAAATTCATCTCGAGAGGCGCGGAGCGGATCGACCGAATCGAGATGTCGCGCGAACGCCTCATCGGCGGTGAACGTCAACGGCTTCTCGATGGCTGTCTTGGTCGCGCTGGTCATGCCTTGGTCGTTGTCGATGCGGGTGAGGCTGTCGCTGCCTTTGGTTTGGCCTGGGCAAAGCTCGACGCTTCCAGATTCAGAAACTCCAGCGCCGTGCCGGCCAGCAGCCGCTGCTTGCATTGGGCAGAGAGATCGCCCATTGAGTTGATCAGCGTGCCCGGTTGGTGCTCGCCGAGCGGAAACGGATAATCGGACCCCAGCGCAATGCGATCGGGTCCAATCAATTTGATTAGGAGCCGCAGCGCATCGGCATCATGCACCAGCGAGTCAAGGTAGAAGCGGCCTAGGTACTCGCGCGGATTGACATCATTGTCCGCGGCGCAGAGATCTGGGCGAGCCAGAAACCCATGCTCGATGCGCCCGACGGTGAATGGGAAAGCCCCGCCGCCATGAGCGAACCCAATGCGCAAATGAGGGAGCCGCTCCAGCACGCCGCCGAAGATCACCGAACAGATCGCCAGCGACGTCTCGGCGGGCATGCCGACGAGCCACGGCATCCAATATTTTTGCATGCGCTCCTGGCCGAGCATGTCCCAGGGATGGACGAAAACCGCTGCGCCAAGGTTGGCAGCAGCCTCAAACATGGGGAAGAGTGTGGGGTCGTCGAGGTTGGTACCGTTCACATGCGTGCCAATCTCGATTCCACGCAGCCCCAAGTCATTGACTGACCGCTCGAGCTCCTGGACGGCCAGTCTCGGATTCTGCATTGGAACCGTTCCCAAGCCGACAAACCGCTTGGGATGTTCAGCGCAAACTCCTGCAATGTGATCGTTCAACCGCATGGCCAGGTCCAGCGCATCGCCGGGGCGAGCCCAATAGCTGAACATCACGGGCACCGTGGAGAGCACCTGCACGTGAACTCCGTGATGATCGCACTCTTCGATTCTCTTGACCGGATCCCAACAGTTGGACTCGATCTCACGGAAGTTGCGGTCATCGATCATCATTCTGGCGCAGCAGGGCTTGAAATGCTCCAGCCGGACCCAGCCGCCGTAGCCGTACCTCTCCCGCAAATCCGGCCAGTGCTCCGGCAAAATGTGGGTGTGGAGGTCGATTTTCAGCGGCTGCGCAACGCTCACGATCTGATCAGTTTAGCTGGACGGGGTTTTTCACGGCGACGGCGGCTGGGCATGGCGACTGAAAAGAGGGTGGTGTGCGCGGTCGAGGGTCACTATTGGTGGGCGGGAGTTTTTTGCGCGTTTTGGAGTCAAAAGTTGCTGATGGCCGATAAACGGGCAAGTTTCGTTGCTGTCCCCGAGCAAGCAGCCCAGGGATATCGCCACTCGCGCCCCCAAGGACGCTGTCGGGGTGTTCGTTCGATCTTCCGCAAGGAGTGACAAATCAGAATGTCAAGTCGATCTTCACAACCTGCGCTGTACGAGAAGATTCGAATCCGTGAGGGATTGCTGGGGCCGTCACCAAAGGTCGATGTGCCGCTGCTTTCATCGCCGTCGGAGGCTGATGAGGACGAATGGTCAGGCCAGGGGCGTACATTGCGATTGCCGCTTGGAATAGTGTTTATCGGCGGCGCGATGATCATCGCCCTTTTTGCGTTTGTGTTCATGATTGGGCATCGACAGGGCTACGGCGTTGCACGGGCCGAGTTTGAGGACGGCATTCTGACTGGGAAGTCGACGGGTCGAGGTGGTGATGCGCTTCGCACGCTAGACCCGCCGGGTGAACCATCCGGGAAATCGCCAAGCGTGTTGTATCAGGCGCCTGCCCTCGCCCCAACAAAAGTGACCGAGCCGCCCAAGGCGCAGAGTCGGCCGCGGAGCCAGTGGGGCCCGGTGAATTCGAAGCCTGATCCGCGCAAGAAGGGGCAGACCTACTTCATTCTGGCGGAAACCAACGAGACTGGGGCAGTGAAGCTGGCTGAATTCTGCCGGAACAGCGGACTTGAAACATACGTGGTTCCGAGCAAGAATGACCGCCTTCGCCGCGTTGTGGCTTTCCCCGGTTTTGAAGCGGGCAGTCGCTCCAAACCCGAGGTGAAGGCGTTGGAAGCGTTCATTCATAGCATCGGTGAGAAGTGGGCGAAGGCCGAACGCGGCGGCTCGAACCTGCACGATGCGTATCCCAGCCCGTATTGACGCGATGCCGAATGGCATTGGTTGATCCGGGCTCCAGTAGAAAGAAGCCAGCAACCACCATGAGTCTACATCGCAGTCTCAAAACCAAACCAATGGCTCTGAATCAGCATCGCAATGTGCTTACGCGCGCCGAGCGGATCACCAAGCTGACTGAATCCGAGAAGTTTATTGCCGAGAAAATGTCACCGCTGGGATTGGTCAAGGTCGCCAACCGACTCGTGACCACCGGCAAGAAGCCCAAGAAGGAAGCGGCTGAGGGCGAGGGCGAAGCGGGCGCGGTTCCCGGCGCGCCCGGCGCGGTTCCGGCGGCCGGTGCTGCTCCGGCGGCAGGGGCGAAAGCGGCGGCGCCCGGCAAGGTTGCAGCGCCGGCAGGCAAGCCGGCCGCAGGCGCCAAGCCTGCCGCAGGGAAGAAGTAAGGGCTTGGGGCGAATGGACATCGCCAAGCGCGCCGGCCACTGTGGTCGGCGCGGTTGCTTTTTGCAGATTGAGCAGAGCGCGATCGAATCACTTACACTTGCCAACGGTTGTAATTGTGTGCTCGACGCCATTCCACACCTGGATGATCAGCGACCATGAACTCAGTCATTGACTTCGATGCGTTTGTCAGCGAGCGGGCCAGGTCGGTCGACACCTCGGGGATTCGCCGCGTCTTTGAGCTTGGCGCGAAGCTCAAGAATCCGATCAATCTCTCGATCGGGCAACCCGACTTTGCTGTGCCTGATGCGATCAAGCAGGCCACGATCCGCGCTATTGAAAGCGATCGCAACGGCTACACGCTCACGCAGGGCGTACCCGAGCTGCTCGGTGCGATTTCGCGGCATTTGGGGAGCGATGTCGGATGGCGAGTCCCGTCGGATGACTTGAATGTGATCGTTACATCCGGCACTAGCGGCGCGTTGTGGCTGGCGTTCATGGCGATTCTGAATCCGGGCGATGAGTGCATCGTCGCCGATCCGTACTTCGTGCTGTATCCGGCGCTGGGGCAGGTGACCGGTTCATCGGTGGTGGCGTGCGACACGTATCCGGATTTTCGGCTGACCGCGGCGCGGGTTGAACCGCTGATCACCAACCGAACGAAGTTATTGCTCGTGAACTCGCCGAGCAACCCTTCGGGCGTGGTGCTCAACAGCGGCGAACTTCGGGAACTGGTCGATTTGTGCGAGCGCCGCGGTATCTTGATGATCTCAGATGAGATCTACGATGAGTTCACGTACGACGATGCGCGCGAGAATGGGCAGTGCCCAAGTCCGGCGCGGTTGACCGACCAGCTGCTGCTGGTGCGAGGGTTCGGCAAGACCTATGGCTGCACGGGATGGCGGATGGGATACGTGGCCGGTCCGCGCCTGATCATTCAGCAAATGCAGAAGCTTCAGCAATACACATATGTGTGCGCGCCGTCGATGGCGCAGGTTGGACTCGCCGGGGCGTTTGATGTGGACATGTCGGCGCATGTGGCGGCGTACAAGCGCAAGCGAGACATGGTGCTGGAGGCGTTCGGCGGCGTGACGACCGTGGAGCATCCGGGCGGCGCGTTCTATGCGTTTGTCGAAGTGCCAAGCCGGTTGAAGGTGAGCGGTTCGATGTTCTGCGAGCGCGCGATCGAGCAGAACGTGCTGGTGATTCCAGGCAAGGTGTTCAGCCGGCGCGACACGCACTTGCGGCTGAGCTATGCGGTGTCTGATAAAACACTGCGCGCGGGGCTGGATATTCTGGTGAGGCTGATGCGCTGAGCCAAAGGTTGCATAGACGGCGGCCGAACGCGATTCTTCGACAAAGCGCGTCAAAACCATTTGCTGTTGGGACCGATGTGGTTCATAGTGCACGTGTGTGTGTGTGATCTTTGCCGCACGCGATCCAATGCCATCCACCCGCCGCCGATTCGGATAACGATCCGATCGGCGGTTGTTTTGTTCGGGAAGTTGGCCCAATCGTGAATCCGCTCACGCACAAAAACAAACCGACCGGGCGACAGCTCGCCGGGTCGGTGTTTATCACGAACCGAAGATGTGCGCGGAGATTTAGCCGCCGCCTGGCGTCGGACGACCAGCCGTCTCGCCGCTGCTGGTCTTGCCTGGCGGGCGTGGAGCGGCCTGGGTGGGCTCGTTCACTTGCCGTGGTTGCTCTTCAGCGGAGCCGGTGCCGCCTCCGCCATCGCATCCTGTGAGAAGGGCTGCCAAGATCACCAATCCTGTGGTTGCCAAGAGTGCTCGAATCATGGTTCTGTTCCTTTTGAAATCTTCAAAACACTGCGCGTTGGTCATTGGAGAAATGAAGGAGCGTTTATGCGCTGTGGACCGGCCGGCCAATGAACCCGGCGGACACCACCTTTAGCGACTATTACTCTACCACTAGAAACGTCAGATTGGCAACCACGGTTCTGACCAGGGCGGGCAAACGCGTCGTTTCGGGGCTCTTACGAGCACGAAAAACCCCGCTGCAACGGTGATGCGGCAGCGGGGCGGAGGGGAGAAAGATGCTTGCTCGATGCGTATCTAGTCGGTTCGAGAGCGCTCAGATCGGTACTTTTCCCATGAATGCCGCTTGACTGGCCTTGGACGCGCAACGCGCGCCCGGACCCGGCTGATGTTGAACTAGGCTATTTGGATGGCTGAGTGAAGCGAAGCGCGCCGCCACTGATGGTCTTCTCAAGAGTTTCGATGAGCTTGGCCACGTGGTCGCTGGATCGGTGGCTGGTGGCAACGGCCTGGCGAGCATTCAACCCAATGGCACGAGCGCTCTCTGGGTGGGAGAGCACTTGCAAGATTCGCTGAGTCCAATCCGCGGGGTCGGTCTTGGGGACCAGGAAAGCGCTTTGGCCGTCAACCAGAAGGTCGAGAGTGTGGTCCTGGCTGGCGATGACTGGAACGCCCAGAGCCATGGCCTCAAGTAGCAGAGAGCGCAGCTCGCCCCAGCGTTCAGGCATCAGCAGCAGATCACAACGAGTGAGAAGCGAACGATAGAGCGATGCCTGCTCGATCGCGGAGATGAACGCGAGCAGCTCGAGCTTCTGTGCGTGGCGCCAGATTTCGTGATCGTGAGGGCCGCGCAGCTCGATGAAGACCTGAACAGGCCGGGTCTGCTGGACGACGCGTGCTAGGCCGTCCAACAGCGCCTCATACGCGCGCAAATCTCGGCCGGAGCCGATGATGGCCAAGGCCGCGGCGCGGTCAGTGTCGGCGAGGATGGTCCGAGGCTCAGGAGGCAAGGGGACGCCCATCGGCACCATGCTCACCATGCCGGGATCAACGCGATCGGCAAGCACCTTGGCAATCGTCTGCGAGGGAGCGAGGTACCCGGCAGGAAAGGATGTTCCGCGTGGACGGGGGACGGCTTTGGCTTGCACGATTGAGCAGACATCGATGAGACACGGTCGATTCAGGGTCGTGGCTAAGTCAGCGCCAAGGCTCCAAGCGCGCTCGCCTACGGCATAGAGCACATCGGGCAGCTTCCTCCCAAGAGTCTCGGCGATGGCATTGGCACGCGCGTGGCGCATCCAGGGCAGCACGCGCATCGGAGCTTCGATTCGGGCAGCCAGGGCGACCCGCTGCTCGCCTTCATCAACGCTGTCGAATTCGATGGAATCAGGCACAATCCGGGTCACTTGCACGCCTTCGCCAATCAGGCCGACGCACAGGCGGTGGAGCATTGATTGCTCCTGGGCCAGACGTTCCTGATCGATGATGAAAGCAACGTGCATGCGGCGTCAGCCGGCCTGAACTTGGGGGGCGCTGAGCGCCTCAAGCGGAGCGAAGCGCTCGATCATTTGTGCAGAGATTCGTTTGGGCCGCCGAGTTTGAAGATTCACAAGGACCCAGAGCGTGGCGGCGCGGCAGATGACGGTCTGGTCTGAAGGGCGAACAATCAAGTAATCGCGCCATGACTTGACCTTGCCGATGGTGCGCACCCAGGTGGCGATGACCAGCTCATCATTCGAATGTGCTTCGGCCAAGTAATCGATTTCGTGTCGAGCGACAAACCACATTATTCCGTTCTTCAAGAGCCACGATCGAGTGTACCCGAGCGAATCGGCGTGAAGCTCGGCGGCCCGGTCGAGCCAGCGCACGTATTCGATGTTGGAGACATGGTCAACGACGTTGCTCATCTGAGATTGGTCGATGGCAACGTCACACAGGAATGGATTTGGATGAGGAACATCCCAGGCGCGCACATCCATTTTGGCTGAGCGAGGGACCGGTCCGATCACGGAAGTTGGCGCTGGAGGTTTCAACGTGTGGGCGCCCGCGTGGGTTGGGCTTGGCTTTGTGCCAGAGATGGATCGATCTGCCGGAGGTATTTCCATGAAAAGAGTCCGGTGTCGTGGCCATCGGAAAAGGTGATTCGAATGGCGTAATTGCCCACGAACTCGGCGTTTGTAGCGATCAATGGCCCGGCCGCACTGGTATGCGGTAAAACGGTGAGAGGATTCGCGGCGAGCTGCTCGCGCAGCGTTCGGGCGTCGGCTGAGGGCGACATCCTTCGCAGATAGGCGACGGGAAAGAAACTGGCGGCGCCATCACTCCATTGGATCGTGAGCCCGCGCTCTTTCTCGAGATCGAGATGGAGTGGGTGAGGGTCGATAGGCGAATTGTATCTCGTGACGACGATCGCCAGCCGATTCACGATCTGTTGTGGCAGTTCGGCTAGAGTACCGCGTGATGAGCAATCCACCGGCAACCCATGCCGCGGACCGGCTGCTGGCGGCGATTGAATCAAAACGCGCTCCGGTGTGCGTTGGCTTGGATCCAGTTGCTGAAAGGCTCCCACTGTCGGTTGGCGAAATGAATCGTGCGGGCATTCCCGACATGAACCCGTTGGTGAAGTATTGCGTGGCCGTGCTTGATGGAGTTGCCCCGCACGTGCCGTGCGTCAAGTTTCAATCGGCATGCTTTGAGAGGTTCCGGATGCCCGGCGTTGCCGCGCTGGGATGGCTCATCAAATACGCTCATTCATTGGATTTGATGGTTATTCTTGACGCCAAGCGCGGTGACATTGGCGTGAGCGCCGAGCATTACGCTGCTGCGGTATTCGAGCCGGTGGGTCCGGAGTCCAAGGACTCTGTTTGCGATTGGGTCACGATCAATTCCTATCTTGGTGAGGATGGGATTACGCCGTTCCTTCGGAAAGGTCATGGCGCGTTCGCCCTGGTGCGAACATCAAATCCTGGCGGCGATGCAATTCAGGATCTGGAGCTGAAGGACGGACGCCGTGTGGCCGAGGCGGTGGCACAGTTGATTGCCAAGATCGGTAATGCTCATCGAGGCAAGAGCGGCTACAGCGCGTTGGGAGCAGTGGTCGGAGCAACGAAAAGGCAGGACGCGTCGCGCTTGCGCGAGTGGATGCCGCACCAGATTTTTCTCGTGCCGGGTTTTGGCGCGCAGGGGGGCGGTGTTGATGATGTGCTTCGGTGTTTCAATTCAGACGGCCATGGGGCGATCGTGAGCGCTAGTCGTTCGGTGACGTACGCGTTTGAGCGTGACGATCCAAAGTGGATGGAGGCTGTGGGCGAGGCGGCGGCACGATTTGCCGACGCGATAGGATCCGCAGTGGGCATGCGTCGATGAAAGCTGTTCTGTTCATTTGCCTGGTGGTGTTAATTGGTGTGCCCCTGCTGTTTAGGCCGGAACACCATTCGATGCCGGGCAGCGCGCGCCAAGTGATCGTCATCACGCCGCATAATGAACAAATTCGTTATGAGTTCGCGCAGGCGTTCGATCGCTGGCACCAAGATCACTATGGAGAACGCGCCCATGTGATCTACAACGTGCCCGGCGGAACGAGCGAGATCAGAAAGATGCTGGAGGCGCAATTCACCGCCGCAATTGAGGGCGGAAAAGAGCCGGGCGGCGATGCGGATCTGGTGTTTGGCGGGGGATCATTCGAGCATGGTCGGCTCAAGCGCGGAGTCCGCATCATCGTCGAGGGGACTGAGCGTTACGAACCGATTACCGCGCCGGTGGCCTTTTCAGACGAGTGGCTCGCCGCCACGTTCGGCGAGAATCGCGTGGGCGAGGATCCTCTGTACGATCCGGAGAAGCACTGGTTTGGAACAGTGCTCTCGGGATTCGGAATCGTTTACAACCGCGATGCGCTGGCTCAGTTGAACTGCGCTGAGCCGCGCTCATGGGCTGATGTATGCGATCCGGCGTTTCAAGGCTGGGTGGCGCTGGTGAACCCGAACCAATCTGGTTCGGTCGCCACAAGCTTTGAAGCTATTCTCAAGCGAAACGGGTGGGAGCAGGGCTGGCGCCTCTTGAGGCGGGCGGGGGCAAACGCGCGGTACTTCTCGGGCAGCTCGCTGAAGCCGCCGATCGATGTGAGCCAGGGCAATGCTGCTGTGGGCATCTGCATCGACTTTCTGGGGCGGGTTCAGGAGCAGTCGATGCGCGAAGCGGGCAACCCGAATCGAATCAACTACGTCGATCCGATGGATGGCCGGATGATCGACGTCGATCCGATATCGATGCTGCGCAACGCGCCAAATCAAGAAATGGCGCAGCGGTTCATCGAGTTCTGTCTGAGCGAACCGGGGCAGGCCCTGTGGCAGTTGCCTCGCAGACCGGGCGACACCCAAGAGGGCCTGGGGCCGCGCCGATTTGAACTGCGGCGGCTGCCGATCGCGCGGTTCATGTACGAGAAATACTTTGACCGGTTCATCGATCGGGTGAACCCGTACGAATTGGCGACGCCCCTCGAGCATCCAAATCCACACTTTCGCGACTTCATTGCGCCGATGTTCGCCGCCATGGTCATGGACAACCATCATGAATTGAAGGAAGCATGGAAGGCCATCGCGTCAACGCCTGGGTTTTCAACTTCTTCTGGACTGATGTCTGCAGATGAGGCAACCGATCCGGCTTTGAAGCAGATGCTCACGCTGTTGGATGCGATGCCTCAGATCGCCGGGCCGGATGGTGTGGCGTATTCGATGAGCGATGTCGATTCGCTGGCGACTGTGCGAACAGGGTGGCTTCGGGGCGGGTGGAGCGGGCGCGGGCTCTGGAGCGAGCACGCAACGCCGGCGGACGAGATGCGGCGGCAATGGGGTGAGTTCTTTCGCGGCAACTACCGGCAAATCGTCAGGCTTTCCAAGCAGCCAGCTCAGAATTAATCGGCTGGGCGCCGTCTCGCTACGATTGTGATGATGCACGCGGCACTTTTGTCCGTTGGCGATGAGCTGCTTCTGGGGCAGAACGTGGATACGAACGCGGCATGGCTTGCCGCGCGGCTCGCCGAGCTGTCGATCATGACCGTTGAACAACGCACGGTGGGCGATGATCGACGTGCGATCGCGGAGGCGATCAGGGAATTGTCGAGTCAGCGTGATGTGTTGGTGACGACAGGCGGGCTGGGTCCGACGCTTGACGATCTGCTTCGAGAGGCACTGGGGGATGTGCTGACGCCTTCAAAGGAGCTGGTGACCGATCAAGGTGCGTTGGAGCATCTGGAGGATTGGTTCGCCAAGCGAGGACGCAGGATGCCGATGTTGAATACGCGGCAGGCGTTCCGGCCTTCGGTCATGCGATGTCTGCCGAATGCCAATGGCACAGCGCTGGGGCTGGCGGGGCGGCTGGGCGAGTGTCAGATTTTCAGTTTGCCGGGGCCGCCGCGCGAAATGCAGCCGATGTTCCTGGAGCATGTCGTACCGGAGATCAGGCGGCGGCCCGGCGAGCTGGAAGAAGTCATCCTTACCGCGAGCGTTCAGGAATTCGGCATGTCGGAATCGGAGGCGGCGCAGCGATTGGGGCCGCTGATGGAGCGAGATCGCAACCCAACTGTGGGCACGACCGCAAGCGATGCGATTGTGACAGCGCGACTCCGCTCGCGGGGTCCGAAGCCGATTGCTCAGCGTCAGCTTGATGAGACGGTTGATGCGGTTGAGCGCGCTTGGAGGCCGTACTCATTTGGCCGATCGCAATCGCTCGGTGAGTCGGTTGCGAAGTTACTGCGGCAGAGCCGACAGAAGATTGTCACGGCTGAATCGTGCACCGGCGGCTGGCTAGGAAAGGTGATTGTTGATCAGCCGGGTTCAAGCGGGTACTACCTTGGAGGGTGGATCACCTATTCGAACCAGGCCAAGATGGAGAGGTTGCGCGTCCCGGCCGATCTTGTCGAACGGCATGGCGCGGTTTCAGCGCACGTGGCCAAGGCGATGGCGCAGGGTGCCCTTGATGCGTCTGGCGCTGACTATGGCCTTGCTATAACGGGGATCGCGGGTCCGGATGGGGGAACGGCGGAGAAGCCTGTCGGGACGGTGCACATAGCCCTTGCTCGAAAGGGGGGCGGGAAAAGCGATTCGATTGCGCGACACTTTGAGTTTCCGGGCGGCCGGATGGAAGTGCGCGACCGTGCCGTCAAGGCGGCGCTGCAGATGTTGAGGTTTGCATTGTTGGATGTGCCAACAACGACGCCACTGCTCTGGGAGAAAATCGAAGGTGCCCGGACGCAGGTGGCGCGTGTGCACGCCTCGCCAAGCCCATGAGTCGCCCCACGGTCCAAAAGACTCGCAGCAGTTCGCCTGCACCGAGGCGCGGCGATCGCGCGACGGCGTACATCGCGCTGGGGTCAAACCTGGGGGATCGCAAGGCGAACATCCAGTCAGCGCTGGAAGAGTTGCGTCGAACACCGAGGGTCGAGGTTGTCGCAGTAAGTTCGATGATGCAAACGGAGCCGGTGGGGCCGCCGGGGCAAGGGATGTACCTGAATGCAGCTGCGAGGCTCGCAACCTCGCTTTCGCCTCGGCAGTTGCTTGAGGCGTGTCTGGCCATTGAACGAACGCACGGTCGCGACCGGCGGGTTGAGCAGAAGTGGGGGCCTCGCGTGTTGGACATCGATCTTCTTCTCTTCGATCAACTGGTGATGGATGAACCCGGCTTGTGCGTGCCGCATCCACGAATGGCTGAGCGATGGTTTGTCTTAGCGCCCTTGGCGGAAATCGCGGCCCAAGTGCTGCACCCGGTGAAGCAGGAGACGATCAAGGACCTGCTGAATCGCGTGAGCGGTCACGACAAGATGGAATAGCAACCCCATCGCGAGTGTTCGTTCGATTGCCGGGTCGGTGTTTGGCATTTGATGAGTGAATGCAGCGTGATGATCGCCACGAACCTACCATTGGTTCCACTTTTTGCCCTTGCCCGAATCATGGATCGAATTAACCCTGGAGGTTCGCATGAAACTCGCTCTTGCCGCCATGTGCACGTTGCTGCTTGGTCTGCCTGCATTGTCACAGGAGCCGGCGCCGTCGGCGCCACCGGCAGAGTCACAGAGTCCACCAGAAGCGGCGCCTGATCCGGAAGCAGTTCAGAAGGCGCAGAAGCTGCTGGACGAGGTAGCTCAGGCCTACAAGAAGGCGTCGGCGCTGACCGACACCATCAAGATGGACGTGGAAACGCCTCGGGGCAATCAGTCGCAGGAGATGCAGATTGCGCTGGGCGCCGGATCGGACGCACAACTGACTCTTCCGGAGTTCTCGGTGACTTCGGTCGGCGGGAAGCTGTATGTGGTTCGAGATGACGTCAAGGGCAAGTATCTGGTTGTGGATGTGAAGGAAGCGGTTGGTCAGACGCTGGAGAAACTGTTCGAGAATGGCGGCATTACTCCGCCGCAGTTGGCGCTGCGCGAGAGTCAAGGACAGCAGCAGAATCTTGATGCTCTTTCGATGGGGATCATGCGGAACGTGCGGATCACCGGATATCAGATGACCACCGAGGACGGCGAATCAATGCATGAAGTGATGCTGTCGGGCGATGGAGGCAAGGGCTCGGCGCTGGTCGATGCGGAAACAAAGTTCATCGAGAAGATCAAGTTGCAGATGAGCCGGCCGCAGGCGCCGCCGGGATTCAACATTCCGATCACCATAAGCATGTCGCCGACGGTGCACGAGTCGCTGCCTGAAGCCATCGCGTTTGAACCGAAGGATCGGCGCGCGGTGGATTCGCTGGACAAGCTGGTGCCGGTGGGGGTGGGGGACGTGCCGCCTGATTTCACGTTGCCGACGCTCAACGGCGAGACGGTGACGCTGAGCAATCTGAAAGGGTCGGTGGTGGTGCTGGACTTCTGGGCGACCTGGTGCCGGCCGTGCCGGGCGGTGTTGCCGAAGCTGCAGGAGTTTTCGACCTGGGCCCAGACATCTGGTCAACCGGTGAAGGTGTATGCGCTCAACACATTCGAGCGGTTCCCAACGCCCGAGGAGACGCGCTCGAAAGTGTCGCAGTTTTGGACCAGTGAGAAGTTCACGATGCCGGTGCTGCTCGATCTGGATAAAGCGGTGGGCATGAAGTATGAGGTCTCGGGCATTCCCATGACAGTGGTTATTGGGCCGGACGGCAAGATCTTCAAGATCCATCAAGGCGTTGATCCGAAGGTCGATTTTGTCGAGGAGCTGAAGAAGGATGTCACAGAAGCGCTGAAGGCGGCGCCGGCGCAGGCCGGGTAATTTTCGGGGCGGGCGGCGAGGGGCGGGTGATGTCGGATGGATCTGGCTCCGCGATCGGCAGATGCTCTATGATTCCGTCATCGCTTTCTGCGGAGGCCGAACATGTTCGATACACACCGCATGCTTGTGGGGTTCCTGATTGTGCAAATCGCAGCGGCGTCTTCGGCCCTGGGTCAGGCGGAGGCTGCTCCCGTGCAGGCGGATCCGGAGGCGCTGGCGGCGTTCACCGACATGGTCAAGGCATATCGCCAGCGGCCCGCGCTTGGCGTCAAGTCCAAGGTGAAGATCGAGATTTCTCAGAACGGTGTCAGCGCCAGCAGCAGCGAAGTGGTTGGCGACTTTACATTTGGGAAACGCACGGTGGACCCTGCGCCCGAGAATGGGAGCCCGGCCATCCGCTGCTCGGCATTGGTCAAGCTCAAGGGTTTCACGTGCTATTTGAACGACGGGACGATCTGGGCAGTGCATCAGAGGAACAAGGATGCGTATTTCACGTCGGCCGATGATGGCTCGCCGTACTACGCCCTTCTCAATACGTTTGTGGATATGCCGTTTCCGGAGTTGGCGATCGAATTGGGGGAAGAGAGCATTGACGAGGTGCTGATGCAGCTTCATCCACGCGCGCCCTATGTGCAGCCGACCTCGGTTGCCCTTGAAGAGAAAGAAGGGAAGCAGGTTCAGCGGCTGAAGTTGGCGAGCGAGCATGAGACCATCGATATGGTCATCGATCCCCAGAGCAAGCTCATCCAAGAGCTGGAGGTTCGCATCACCGGTGGCGGCTTCGTGCAGGGGGGCGCCACGATGGTGTACAAGCACAGCTACGAATATGAAGTGCATGAGGAGCCGCTGGATGAGGCGACGTTCAAGCTCGATCCGGGCCGGCGGCAACTCGTGGACCTGATGAGTGCGCTGCTTCCGGCGCCGGCGCCAGGCGCGGCAGGGGGCCAGGATGATGCGCTGATTGATCAGCCGGCGCCGGCGTTTGTGCTGGCGACCGCGGATGGCAAGGCCATCGACCTGGAGGAATTGAGAGGCCGTGTTGTGGTGCTCGATTTCTGGGCCAGCTGGTGCGGGCCATGCATGCAGATTCTGCCGCATTTGCATGAGGTGGCGCGATGGGCCAGCCAAGAGCAGCTTCCGGTGAGCGTCGTGACGGTGAATGTGTATGAAGTTCGCAATCCAGATGAAGATACGCCCGATGCACGGCTGGAATCGGTGAAGGCGACCTGGGAGAAGCGAGGGTTCAGCCTGCCAATCGCCATGGATTACACCGATGAGACGGCCAAGGCCTACGGTGTGCGCGGCATTCCCAAGACGGTGGTGATTCGATCTGATGGGATTGTTCATGCCGTGCCGCACGCCGCGCCGAGCGACTACGTCGAAGTCATGAAGAAGACGATTGAGGAGGCCTTGAAGTCGGTTGAAGTTGAAGAGAATCCGCCTGTCGAGGACGAGTGACATCGTTCTTGGTGACGGCGGATTCGGGCCAGATCAACCAAATTGAATACACTGTGGCGTGACCGCGGTTGATCGATTTCCGCTGCCCGTCATCAAGTGGCAAGACCCATCGAGGTCCAGCGGCGTTTCCCTGGCACGGGTCGCGCAGGACCTGCGTTCCCTGATCAGCGGCGAAGTGCGGTTTAGCCGCCACGATCGCATGCTCTATTCGACCGACGCGAGCCTGTACCAGGTCGAACCGCTTGGCGTCGTTTGCCCGCGCACCGTCGAAGAAGCGGAAAGAGTCGTCCGCTACTGCGGCGATCACGGGTTGCCAGTGTTGCCCAGGGGCGGGGGCACATCGCTCGCCGGCCAGGCAGTCAACAGAGCGATTGTCATCGATTTCAGTGTTCATTGTCGAAACGTGATCGAGATTGATGCGGATCAACGAACCGCCTTGGTGGAACCAGGGGTCACGCTGGATGCGCTCAATGCTGAAGCGGCGCGATTTGGTCTGATGTTCGGGCCCGATGTAGCCAGCGGCGCGCAGGCAAACATGGGCGGCATGATCGGCAACAACTCTGCTGGGGCGCGTTCGATTCTGTATGGCCGGACGGTTGAGCATTTGCAGGGCATCAGGGCCCTGCTGGCGGACGGAAGCGTGTTGCATTTGCATGAGAATGCGGTGGTGAGCGACCTGCGCATCAGAGAAATCACGCGGCGGGTTGTCGATGCTGTTGCGCCACTCGAGACCGAGATTGAAGCCCGATTTCCGAAGACCGTTCGACGCGTCAACGGCTACAACCTGGACCTGGTTCTGCAGCAGGTTCGTCGATCCTCGCCGGGGACCTTCGATAAAGTCAACCTGGCGCACTTGATCTGCGGATCTGAAGGAACGTTGGCGATCACCATGCAGGCACAGCTCAACCTTGTGCCGATGCCACGGTGCCTTGGCTTGGCGATCATGTCTTTCGCCAACGTCGAGGAGGCGCTTGGGGCATTGGTGAGCGTATTGGCGACCAACCCGTCGGCCGTCGAGCTGATTGATGACGTCGTCATCGGATTGGCGCAGAAGAACCTTGAGTACCGGCGGTACGTGGAGCTCTTGCCCACATCAGGAAACGGAATCGCGGGCGCTGTGTTGTATGTGGAGTATTTCGGCGACTCGCACGACGACTTGGCTCATCATTTCGATGAATTGCAGAGCCGGTTTCGGCGTCAGGCGATCAATCGCTACACCGAGGCACATGAGATGAATCGGGCGTGGAAGTTGCGCCGCGCCGGTGAACCGCTTCTACACAGCTTGCCCGGCCACCGCAAGCCGATCACGTTCATCGAGGACCTCGCAGTGAACCCCGAACGGCTGGCGCAGTTTGTCGGCGAGTTTCGCGAGCTTGCCGCGCGGCACGGCACGACCGCTTCGTACTACGCGCACGCATCGGTGGGCTGCCTGCACATGCGCCCACTGATCGACCTGCACGATCAGCACGACCGGAGCGTGATGCAGGCCATCGTCGAAGAGGCGACTGACCTGGTCGTTCGCTATGGAGGGGCTCTTTCTGGCGAGCACGGCGATGGCCGCGTCCGCTCGCATCTGCTGGAACGGTTTTATGGTCGCGAAATCTGTGAAGGGTTCGGCGCGATCAAAGCCATTTTTGATCCGCGGAATCTGCTGAATCCAGGCAATATCGTCGAACCCGAACCGATGCTCGAGCACTTGAGGGTGCGCCCGGATCGGCAATTTATCCACGTGCCGCAGGTGAAGACGTATTTCCGATATCAGCGGGAGGGCGGCTTTGGCGAGGCGATTGAGCGATGCAACGGCGCTGGTGTGTGCCGGAAACTGAAGGGCGGAACGATGTGCCCTTCATATCGAGCGACGCTCGATGAACGGCATGTGACGCGCGGCCGTGCAAACGCGCTGAGGTTGGCGATCACCGGGCAATTTGGGGCTGATGGAAACACCCCATTATGGAATGATTCTGAAACAAAGAAGACACTCGATTTGTGCCTGTCGTGCAAGGCCTGCAAGAGCGAATGCCCGAGCAACGTGGACCTTGCCAAGTTGAAGGCAGAGTACCTGGCGCAGGGCTATCGACAGAGCGGCGGCATTCCATTCTCGTCAAGGGTGTTTGGCCGCATTCGGATGTTCAATCGATTGGGCTCTGCGATCCATCCAATCGCAAATCTATTTGGTCAATCGAGTCTGGCACGAACGATGATCAGCGGCATGATCGGTCTGCACCCGCAGCGGTCGCTTCCGCGCTTCGGCCAGTCGCTGTATCGCTGGATGTCGGGACGAAAACCGTCGAGCCGAAGCGAACCTGCCGTTGTGCTTTTTCCTGATTGCTTCACCGTGTACAACGAGCCCCACATTGGTCGCGCAGCGATTGAAACGCTCGAACGGTTGGGGTATCGGGTTGTGTTGCCGCGACTGGGCTGCTGCGGTCGCGCGATGATCTCGACGGGTATGCTGCCCCAGGCCTGCGACACGTGTCGCCGTAGCGCATCTGATCTGCTGCGGTGTGTTGAGAGCGAACAGGCTGTGGCCGTGGTCGGGTGCGAGCCGAGCTGTGTGTCGGCGATCAAGGACGACTGGCTTGACCTTGAGATGGGAGTGGATTCAACGGCGCTTGACCGCTTGGCGGCGAAGACGTTCCTTGTCGAGCAGTTCATCGAAGAGCACTGGACCGATCACCCCCTGACGATTTCCGCCAGCGGCGCGAGCATTGGACCAGAAGTCATTTTGCACGGTCATTGCCATCAGAAGGCGCTCTGGGGGGTGGAGTCATCATCGCGGCTCTTGGAGCGTTTGCTGGGCGATCGGCTGCATGTGCTTGACTCAGGTTGTTGCGGCATGGCCGGCTCGTTCGGCTATACGAAGGACCACTACGAGCTCTCGATGAAAATCGGTGAGCTGTCGCTGTTTCGTGAGCTGCGCCAGAATCGCGAGGCGATTGTGGCAGCGCCGGGAACCAGTTGCCGTCAGCAGATTGCCGATGGCATGGCGCGTCAGGCGCTGCACCCGATTGAACTGGTTGAGCAGCTCATCCGCCGAAATGCGCGAACTTGATTCGAGCGAAATCAATCGCTTCCAAGCTGAACCGGCACGGCGGCCAGATCTTCGGCAATCGCCGCCACAATTTGATCTTGCAGCTTCTTGGCGGATGAGACGACCCCTGACTTCAACCCGTTCACCAACACGCTGAATGATCGACGCCTGCCATCAGGCGTGGTGACGTATCCGCTCAGGCAGCTGACGTTGCTGATGTAGCCGGTTTTTGCCTGAACGGTGCATCCACTGTTTCGAACCCAAGCCATTCGATTCTCGAGCGTGCCGCTGTACCCCGCGACGGCCAGGCTCTCGATGAACGCCGGTCCCAGCTGCTGATCGTTGTGAAAGCTGTTGAGCCAGGCAGTCATGCAGCCGGCAGTAATCCGGTTCTGAGCGCTGAGGCCTGAGCCGTCGGCGATGATCAATCCAGGTGCGAGCTCTGGGCCGCCCAGCCGTTTCTGAATGACGTGCCTGGCCATGGCTGCTCCGTTGGCCCAGGAGCCAGGCTCGCCGGTGAGATGGTGTCCAACGCGCTTGAGCAGGCATTCGGCGTAGAGGTTCTCGCTGTCGGTGTTGCAGCGTTTGAGCACGGTGCTCATCGGAGTGGTGACGACCGGTCCGACGATCGCACCGCTGGGAACCGGATCATCTTTGCGAGCGATGCGCCACACACCGACAGTGATGCCCGCCTTGGTCAGCCGATCTCGCAGCATGTGTGCGAACAAGGAGGGGGGATCGTGAATCGTCACCGGCACGGGGCTTTTGTAGGCGTGGCGGACGTTGCCGGAGAGAGTCAAATCGTTGGTGCTGGGCTTTCGGGCGATCCACGCGGTGTTCTTGTCCTTTGGCCCTTCTTTGCAGGTGGCGGAGTTGGCGATCTTCAGCCAGGGAGTCAGAGGCTGGGATTCTCCAATCTCGGGCATCGCGCCCGCGGTTGGGCGCGGAAACAAATGCAGTACATTGGCGTGAAAGTTCAGGCCGGCGACTTGAGCGCAGTAACGGTTGTTCAACTGATCGGCGGGCCATGTCGGGTGAACGAACTCCCGGTCGAAAATGCGGTCATCGACGACGATTTCACCAACGGTTTTGATGCCTGCGTCAACGATGGGCTTCACCCAATAGCCGATGAACGACTCAACATCCAATCCAAGGCTGTTGTCGTGCAGCATTTGAGCGAGCAATTCCGGGTCGCCGAAGGCCGGGTCGCCATCGCCAACGACGATCAGGCGATCGCCATCGCGGAGCAGCCGGGTCTTGAACTCGAAGTTTGAACCAAGCGCGTGCAGCGCGACGCCGCTGGTCAGAAGCTTCATGTTGCTGGCCGGGACCATCGGCTCGTCCTGCCTGATTGCGACCAATGGCGTGCCGGTGGCGCAATCGCGAATGCTGACGGCAACGGTTGCACCCTTCAGAGGCGCATTGCGGACAAGGCGATCGACCTCGTCGCGCAGATCTGCCGTGGCAAGGGGCGCTGAGATTTGGAGCAGCACGAGCCCGAGAAGCAGTCGATTTGTGTATCGCATCATTTTGGATTCAGCACAAGCGAACAAGAACGGCGGCGATGCAAATCATGCTCGATGGTATCGGATGCAGAGTTCATCAAACTGTAATCATCCGCAGCCATCGTCGGTAGCGGCGCAATCCACGCGGCTACACTCCTGCATGCTTGATCGCGCGGCGTGCGAGCGGCGGGTCTACCGTCTGGCGACCCTGTTAACCGGCGATCCGGTCGCGGCGACCAAAGTAATCGAGCAGGTGGTGGATGCCCAGCCGGATTTGCGCGATATCGACAGCGCGCACATGGATCGATTGACGGTGCTGCGCAGCCGCGAGATCAAGCCGGCAATTCTGGCGCACGACCTGGTGCCAAACAGCGCCTCGGAGGCGCTGGCGAGCTTGCCGCCGCAGGGCCGGGAGGCCTGGGTGCTGGCCCATGTGTATCAGGTTCCTGGCAGAGAGATCGCTCGGGCGATGGACTGCTCATTCACCGCAACCAAGCGGCACTTGGAAGGGGCTGAGGCGGCGATGCTGCGGCGCTTGGGTGATCGGGCGCCGGAAGCCGGGCGCGCGATACGGGCTTATTCGCTGTCGCTTGATGTGCCGCGGTTTTACCGTCTGGAGCGATTCCGCCGCCGCCAGACGCGAATTGCCGTGCTTGTGATTATTGCATCGCTGGTTGCGTTGGCGCTCGCGGGAATCATGATCTTGTTGTCCCGGCCGATGGGGAGCTAACCGATCCGCGCCGCTGGCTCGCCAAGTCAGCCGCCAAAAACTAAGATTCGGTTTTCCATTGTTAATGCAATGACCAAGGCCGATCACAAACGAATTCTCGAGCTCCGCGACTTGCTCCATCGGGCCAACCGCGCGTACTTCGTCGAGGCCGAACCGATCATGTCGGACCTCGATTACGACAAGCTCTTAAAAGAGCTGATCGACTCGGAGGCGGCGCATCCGGAGTTGGCCGACCCCAACAGTCCTTCTCAGCGCATCGGCAGCGCGCCGATTGACGGATTCGCAACGGTCCGGCATGCCGTGCCGATGACCTCGATCGATAACACATACGATGTGGACGATCTGAAAGCCTGGCATCAGCGAGTTCTCAAGGGGTTGGGCGAGAAGGGGTCCAGGAGCCTGTTCTCCGGCGATGTCGCCTACGTGTGCGATCCGAAGATTGATGGCGTGGCCGTGAGCCTGAGGTATGAGAAAGGTTTGCTTGCCCTGGCGGCGACGCGCGGGGACGGCGAGCGCGGCGACGATGTGACGGCGCAGGTGCGAACCATTCGCGCCGTTCCGTTGCGATTGCATCAGGATGACAAGAGGAAGGGTCCCATCGCGGATGTGTTGGAAGTGCGGGGCGAGGTGTTCATGCCCAACAGCGAGTTCGCGCGAGTCAACAAAGAGCGAGAGGCCCAGGGGGAGCCCGTCTTTGCCAATGCGCGGAACTCCACGGCTGGCACGCTGAAGAACCTGGATCCGAACGTCGCAGCGAAGCGCCGGTTGAATTTCTTCGCGCACGGCCGAGGCGAGGTGCGTGGAAGCGACCTCGAGGAAATTCAATCGTATTGGGAATTCCTTGGAGCCATCAAGCGATTCGGGTTGCCGGTGAACAAGCTCACGCAGCGATGCGATTCGATCGAGCAGATCATCGGCCGCATTGAGTGGTTTGCGAAGGAGCGGCCGAAGTTGCCCTATGGGGTGGACGGCATGGTGGTGCGTGTTGATTCGTTTCGACAGCAGCAGGAACTGGGCGCGACGAGCAAAGCGCCGCGATGGTGCATCGCGTACAAGTATCCGGCCGAGCAGGGAGTTACGACGCTCAAGCGGGTCGATTGGCAAGTTGGCAAGGGCGGGACGCTGACGCCGCGGGCGACAATGGCGCCGATTTTTCTGGCCGGGACGACCGTCACGCATGCCACGCTGCACAACATCGAGGAGATTCGGCGCAAGGACATTCGCATCGGCGATACGGTCGTCATCGAAAAGGCCGGCGAGATCATTCCGCAAGTGGTTCAGGTGATAAAGGAAAAGCGGCCGGAGGGTAGCCGGCCGATGAAGCCGCCCGAGAAATGCCCCGCATGCGGTGGCGCTGTGCAGCAGGAGGGGCCCAAACTCTTCTGCGTCAATCCCGAATGCCCAGCGCAGTTTCGCGAGAGGCTCAAATGGTTTGTCGGCCGCGACCAGATGGACATCGACGGCATGGGCGAGAAGTTAGTCGATCAATTGGTGGATGCGGGTTTGGTCGAGCATTTCGCAGACGTCTTCACGCTGCAGCGCAAGGACTTGCTTGGGTTGGAGCGGATGGGGGAAAAGTCGGTCGATAATCTGATGGCGGGGATCGAGCAGGCGAAATCACGGGGATTAGCGCGCGTGCTGGCGGGGCTTGGGATACGTCACATTGGGACGGCGGCCGCCAAAACGATCGCGCGGCGGTTTCCCGATGCCGGAGCGCTGATGCACGCGAGTTTGGAAGAACTGATGGAGCTGCCGGATTTTGGCGAGGTCACGGCGCCGATTCTGCACGCGTATCTTCAATCCAACCAAGGACGCGAGACGTTTGTGAAGTTGAAGAGCTCCGGTGTTGATCTGGCCAGCCCGTTGTTTGTGGCGCCGCACACTGCTTCAAAAAAGGTGAGTGCGTGGGCGGGAAAGACCGTCGTCCTGACCGGCACTCTGGAGAAGTACACCCGGCCGGAACTGACCGAACGGCTTGAGGGGCTGGGAGCGAAAATCGCGGGATCAGTTTCGAAAAACACTGACATTGTGATCGCGGGCGAAAACGCCGGCACAAAACTGGCAAAGGCGCAAGAGCTGAATGTCGATATCTGGGATGAGCAACGATTGCTCAAGGCGCTGGGAGATTGATGCAGAACATCGAATTCAAGGCCGAGCTGCGTCAACTTGAGGCGGCCCGCAGCCAGTGTCGCCTTATCGGCGCCCAGCGCATGGGCGAGTTGCGGCAAACCGACACGTATTACCGGCTTCCCGATGGGCGGCTGAAGAAGCGTGAAGCGCCGGGCGAGCCGGTCGAGTGGATTTTCTACCATCGGCCGGATCGCATCACGCCGCGCATGAGCAACTACACGATTCTGAATGATGACCAGGCACGGAAGCGATGGGGCACCAAGAATCTGACGCCGTGGCTGAAAGTGATCAAGACCCGCGAGTTGTGGATGATCGATCAGGTTCGGATTCACATTGACCAAGTTGACGAGCTTGGCGCCTTCATTGAGTTTGAGGCGATTGTCTCACGCCGATTCGACGTGAAGATGGCGCACGATGCCATTGGACTCCTGCGTGAGAAGTTCCGGCCGGTGATGGGCGAGCCAATTGCAGTGGGCTATAGCGACCTAATGGAGCAGCAACTCGCCGACAAGCCCGTGCAGTCTTAGCCGGGCGAGACGAAGATCACGCCGCGCCACCACAGCAGCGCCAAGACTGCGCAGAGCGCCAAGCGATACCAGCCAAATAGCGCCAGGCCGTGATGGCTCAGGAACCGTACCAGCCACTTAACCGCCAGAGCCGCCGACACGGCCGCGACCGAGAGGCCGATGGCGATGGCCGGGAGACCCAAAGTGTCGATCATGCTGGGTCCATCCGATGCGAGATTCTTCGCCGCGCTATAGAGACAGGCAGCGCCCAGGGTCGGCACGCCCAGGAGAAAGCTGAATTCGGCGGCCTGCTTGGGACGAAGGCCCGTCAACATTCCCCCGACGATGGTCGTCATTGACCGGCTGGTGCCGGGCCAAAGGGCGATGCATTGAAATAGTCCAATGAGCAGGGCGCGGCGCCAGGTCAAATGCTCGATATCGACCAGGCTGTGTCGATCGACGGGATCGGCGTGCTCATCGCCGCGGAAGTAGCGTCGCTGCCAGCGGTCGATGAAGATCATGGCGATGCCGCCAACGACAAGGGCCGCCATGACCGGAATGGGATGGAAGAGCAGCGATTCGATCCAGCTCTTCACCATGAGGCCGATGACGGCCGCTGGCATGAAGGCGATGCCGATGTTGATGGCGAGCCTGAGCCCCACACGGCTCCGCCCGCAGAGACCTCGGACCATTTCGACGACGCGGCTCCAATAGAGGCCGACGACCGCGAGAATAGCGCCGCCCTGGATGACGATGGCGAACGCATCGAGGTTGCGCTTGGCATCTCCGGCTTGATCGAGTCCGAGCAACGATGAAGCGATGATGAGGTGTCCGGTTGAACTCACCGGCAGGAATTCGGTGATCCCCTCGACGAGGCCCAGGATGACGGCGTGCCAGGGAGAAAGGGCGGTCAATGAGTGATCCTGCTGCTGGACTTGCCGCGATTGGATTCCGGGGATTCCGAGGGGGAGTCTGACTTCGAATCGGCCAGCCAAGGCATCAGTGATCGGATCTTCTGACCGGCTTCTTCAATCGGATGCGCCGCCAGTTCCTTGCGTTGCCGATTGAACCAATCGAAGTGAAGCTGGTGATCGCGTTGGAATCGCCGGGCAAACGTTCCATCCTGAATTTCGGCCAACAATCGGCGCATGCTTTCACGAGTTTCCTTTCCGATCAATCGCGGCCCGCTTTCGTACGCGCCGAACTCCGCGGTGTTGCTGATGGCTTCCATCATTCCTTCGATGCCCCGCTCGTAAACCAAATCGGCAATCTGCTTGACCTCATGACAACATTCCAAGTAGGCGAGCTCGGGCGGATAGCCTGCCTGCACGAGTGTCTCGAATGCCGCGCGAATGAGCCAGGTCATACCGCCACACAGCACGGCTTGTTCACCGAAGAGATCGGTATCGGTTTCATGTTGGAACGTTGTGCAGAGTATTCCGGCGCGAGCGCAGCCGATGCCGGCGGCCCATGCCAGTCCCAGGCTCTCGGCATCGCGTGAACGAGAATCCTGGTGTACCGAAAACAGACAAGGGATTCCCTCGCCGCGCTGGAACCGTTGGCGCAGCGTTTTGCCCGGCCCTTTGGGCGCGACCAGAACGACACCAATGTCGGACCGTGGCGTGATCAAGTCGTAGCGAATGGAGAAACCGTGAAGGAAACCGAGCGTCGCCCCCGTGCTTAGATTCGGCGCGATCTGCTGAGCATAGATTTCTGGTTGTGACTCGTCGGGAAGCGCCATAATGACCAAGCGCGCACGCTCCGCAGCTTGCTCGATGGCGAGCACTTCAAATCCGTGCTCGGCCGCACGTCGACCACTCGATGAGGCCGCCCGCGCGCCCACGATGACATGCACCCCGGACTCCCGCAGGTTCAAGGCATGGGCATGTCCCTGGTTGCCGAAACCGAGCACGGCAACCGTCTGGCCCATCAGCGGCTGTAGGGGCGTCTGGCTCGGACCGCGAATGATTCTCAAGGCCATGGGAGTCCTATTTGCAATCAGCGTGCAATGGCGGTCGTGGCGCGGGCATGATCGTCAAAAGTGGCTTGCCTCCAAAGACCGAGCAATAATCGATTGGATCAAACCGCAGGGCTCGGTCGGGCCAATCAGCCCGAAGAGGCAGAATCGTGACCTTGATGTCTACACACGAGCTGTTCACTCGACATAGCTTACGCTGCACGCGGCAGCGCATCGCCATCTACGAAGCTCTGCGGCAGTGCATGAGTCATCCGACTGCCGAAGAGCTGTTCCGCATGGTTCAATCCGAAACGCGCGGATTGAGTCGCGCCACGGTATACAACACGCTGGAAGCTTTGTCCAAGGCCGGGCTGGTGCGCCAGCTGGCGACCGCCAACGGCTGCTGCCGCTACGATGCTGACACCAGCGAACACTTGCATGTGCGGCTGCGCGAAACCGCCGAGATCCGCGATGTCCCACTCGACCTGGGCGCCCAACTCGTCGAGAATCTCCCCGCATCGGTCTTGAAAGAGATCGAGCGCCGAATGGGCATCCGCATCGAAGGGGTCAACGTCCA
>JAKEEP010000242.1 GCA_022616475.1 Phycisphaerales bacterium
CCCTTCGCTTTCGCGCGCCTTTCGGTCCGAGGGATACCGCACCTCTCGATAGACGCCATGCCCAGATCGACGAAAGACCTCGGCTAGGACCGGGTGCAGGGCCAGCTCGTCAAGAGCGTCCAGCCCGTAGACGGCCTGTTCCCGCTCAAGCTGCGACACCGTCTCCATCAGCCCGCTCTGGACGGCATCGGCAATGTCGGCGATGGAAATGCGCTGCATGGGTGACGTCGGAGCCGATCGTGGCGGTAACCAGCTAATCATTCTCCGCTTGGAGCCTGCGGGCTTTCGACGAGTCTGGGGGCAATTGCTGGCCTTTTTGGGCTTGTCACCGTACATTCTTGATGAACTCGCTGAAAAGAACATGGTTGGAAGGAGTCATGCGATGAAGGCGGCAATTTCCATTGGACTTCGAACAGTTGGTTGGTTTTGCCTCGGCTCGGCCGTGAGTCTCCTGGGGGGATGCGGCAACGACAGTCCCGCCAATGCGCGCGAGGCGTCGCCCGCGCCGGCAGCAAATCCCAAGATCATCAAGATTGTCTCGAGCCTGCCGCGAACCGGCAGCGCGAACGCACAGACCACGACGCTGGTCAACGGCATCAAGATGGCCATCGATGAAGTCGGCGGGAAGGTGGGGGAGTTCACGATCGTCTATGAAGACTGGGACGACGCATCTCCGCAGCGGGGCAACTGGGATCCGGCGGTTGAGACCGCAAACGCCAACAAGGCGGTGAGCGATCCGGATGTGATGGCCTACATCGGCACGTACAACTCGGGCGCGGCGAAGATGTCGATGCCGATCCTGAACCGCGCCAATCTCGTCATGGTGAGCCCCGCGAATACCGCCGTCGAATTGACCAAGCCCGGGCTGGGCGAAGCGCACGAGCCGATGGCCTATCGCCCTTCGGGCAAGGTCAACTACGTGCGTGTCGTTCCGGCCGACGACATTCAAGGCTCGGTTGCGGCTGACTGGGCGAAGGAACTTGGAGTGAAGCGCGCGTTTGTTCTGCACGACCGCGAGGTGTATGGCAAAGGGATCGCGGAGATCTTCCGGCGACGCGCCAAGGAAGCCGGCGTTGAGATCGTGGGATTCGAAGGAATCGACGCCAAGGCGCCCAACTATCGTTCGCTTGTGACCAAGATCAAGGAGCAGAATCCGGAGCTGGTGTATTTCGGCGGCACCACCCAGAGCAATGCCGGACAGGTGGCCAAGGACCTGGTATCTGGCGGCTTGAACGTGAAGTTCATGGTTCCCGATGGGTGCTTTGAGAACGCGTTCATTGATGGCGCGGGTGCGGCAAACGTGAATGAACGGGCGTTCATTACGTTCGGCGGCGTGCCGCCGGAGAAGCTCACGGGCAAGGGCGCGGAGTTCTACGAGAATTACAAGTCGACGTACGGCTCTGAGCCGGAGGGCTATGCCGTGTATGGCTACGAAGCGGCCAAAGTGGCGTTGGCGGGAATCACCAAGGCCGGCAAGAAGGATCGCGAGGCCATTCGCCAGGCGATCGTCTCGATCAAGGATTTCGACGGCGCGCTGGGCAAGTGGTCCTTCGATGAGAACGGCGACACCACGCTCAAGACCATGAGCGGAAACACGGTGAAGAACGGGAAGTTCGCGTTTGTGAAAGTACTGGGACAATAACTCGCGACGGGGCGGCAACAGCGGGCAAGCCCGCTCGCTAAACAGTGAAATTTTCGCGTCTTTGATCGCATGTCCACCACCGAAGTGCTGCTTCAGCAACTGATCACCGGTCTTTCCAACGGAATGATCATTGCGCTGATCGCCCTGGGCTACACGATGGTGTACGGCATCATCGAGCTCATCAACTTTGCGCACGGCGACTTGTTCATGCTGGGGGGGTTCCTGGCATTGACCATCGTCGGAATGCTCGGGCTCGACGCCACCACCGGAAATGCGACGACATTCGTTGCCGTGGGCGGGTTGGTGGCGATCTCGGCCATCTTTTGCGGCTCGCTGAACTGGACGATTGATCGGCTGGCGTACAAGCCGCTGCGCCGCGCGCCCAAGCTTGCGCCGCTGGTTTCAGCGATCGGCGTCTCGTTTGTTCTGATGAACATCGGCCTGTTCTGGGGCGGCCTGCCGATGGATGTCTTCAGCGACGGCGTGGCGGCGGCCGCGCCCAAAGACTTTCCGGCGCTCGCCTCCAACAAGAATCTGCTGGGTGAGGCGAGCGACATTCGCTTCACGGTCAAGGAGTTGATGGTCCTGGTCATCACCGTCCCGCTGATGATCGGCTTGACGATGTACGTCAAGTACACGCGCACGGGCAAGGCGATGCGGGCCGTGGCGCAGAATCCGATCGCAGCGCAGTTGATGGGGATCGATGTGAACCGAGTGATCGGGACGACGTTCATCATCGGCGGTGCATTGGGCGGCGCCGCCAGCGTGATTTACTCGCTCTACAACAACACGATTCACTTTCAGATGGGCTATCGGGCGGGCATGGATGCGTTCACCGCCGCGGTGCTGGGTGGCATCGGGTCGCTGCCGGGGGCGATGTTGGGGGGATTGCTCATCGGCCTGGTTCGAGCGATGAGCGATCAATACATCGAAGCACGGTGGACCAACGCGGTGGTGTTCACCATCTTGATTTTGATCTTGATTTTCCGCCCATCGGGTTTGCTGGGCGCGCGGCTGAGGGAGAAAGTCTGAATGAGCCGTTGGGCGCAGAGTCGAGCGAGCTGGTTGAAGCCGGACTTTGTGTTCCTGGCTGTCGCGCTGGTGATTCCGGTCCTGGACTTGATTCTTCCGGGGTTCCTGCAAATCGGCTCACAGATGCGGCAGATTTTCCTCTTTGCCATTCTCGGGCTTGGACTCAATATCGTCACAGGATTCACTGGCCTGCTGCACCTTGGGGTGGCGGCCTTCATGGCCATCGGCGTCTATGCGTTTGCGATCCTGAGCAGCGAGATTTATCCCTTCCGATTCGGCTTCTGGGGGGCGCTGGCGCTGACACCGGTTGTCGGCGCGTTGGCCGGGCTGCTGCTGGGGGCGCCGACGCTGCGGCTTCGTGGCGACTACCTGGCGATTGTCACGCTTGGGTTCGGCGAAATTGTGCAAGACGTGCTGCGCAACGTCGAGACGGTGACCAAGGGAACCCAGGGAATCAACCCGCTGCCCTATCCAAATGTTTTCGGCTACGAATTTGTGACTGAAACGTATCAGCCGTGGTATTTCCTGTTTCTGGGAATTGTGGTGCTGGTGGTGGCGCTCAATCGCAACATCGAGAATTCGCGCCTGGGCCGTGCCTTCATCTCGGTGCGCGAAGATGAGCTCGCTGCTACGTGCATGGGCATCAACACCGTGAAGATCAAGCTGGTGGCCTTTGCGTTGGGCGCGGCACTGTGCAGCCTGGCCGGCGGGCTGTGGGCCAGCTACCTGGGATCGACCGGGGAACCGGGAAACTACGATTTTCAGGTGTCGATCCTGGCGGTGTGCATCGTGATCGTCGGCGGGATGGGGAACATCAGCGGAGTGCTCCTTGGCGCGCTGGTCATGATCGGAATCGATTCGCTGGTGCTGGTTCAACTGACGCGCTATCTCCAACAGCAGGGCCTCTCGAGCACGGCCAACGTCATGTCGATGCCCAATAATTGGAAGTACATGATCTTCGGCCTGGCGCTCGTGTTAATGATGCGTTTCAAGCCGGAAGGCTTGTTGCCTTCGCGACGGGTGAAGGCGGAGCTTCATCATGATGAGCCGCCGAAGCCGGCTGACAGGCTCTGCCCGAATTGCGGCTATCCGACCGGGACGAGTACTGTCTGTACTGAGTGCGGAGCAACCGTGGCGGCTTCTTCATGAGCGTGCTTGACGTTTCCAACTTGACGATGCGCTTCGGCGGATTGACGGCGGTCAACAAAGTTGATTTCGCCGTTGATCCGAGACAGATTTTCTCGATCATCGGCCCAAACGGCGCGGGAAAGACGACGGTTTTCAACGCCGTCACCGGCATCTATGAACCGACCGACGGACAGATTCGCTTTCAAGGCCATGAGATTCGCCGGCCGTTGACCGCGCGCACAATTGTTGGAATTGGTGCGATCGCGATCCTGACTGGTCTGGGGGCGCTGATCGCGTACAACATTGATGGGCTGTGGAGGGCCGTGATCACGGCGAACTTCAAGTACTTGCAGCCATTTCCGTACGGCGAGGCCTTCGGGGATTTCTTCGGATACGTTTTTGGTGCTCTGCCGTGGACCAGTTCGATCTTGCCGTTCTTGTTTGGCTTGGCGATCGGCGGGGCGGGCGCTTTTGTGGTTTGGAACCGGTCTCGGCGCACTCCGAACGTGATCGCCCAACGGGGCATCGCGCGCACGTTCCAGAACATACGCCTCTTTCAGGAAATGACGGTTCTGGAAAACGTGCTGGTGGGGATGGATACAAGGATGCGCACGCGCTTCTGGCACATGGCGCTGCGCCTGCCGTTGTACTGGCGCGAAAAGCGGGAGACCGAGGCTGCGGCGATGGAGTTGTTGCGGTTCGTCGATTTGGCCGACGAGGCGGGATATGTCGCGAGGAATCTGCCATACGGCCACCAGCGCCGGCTGGAAATTGCTCGCGCGCTGGCAAGCAATCCGAAGCTCATCTTGCTCGATGAGCCTGCCGCGGGCATGAACCCGTCCGAGACCGTCGAGTTGATGGCGCTCATTCGCAAGGTGCGCGAAACCGGCGTTACGGTGCTGCTCATCGAGCATCACATGCGCGTCGTGATGGGCATTTCCGATCACGTGGTCGTGCTTGACTACGGGAACAAGATCGCCGAGGGAACGCCGCAGGAGATTTGCCGGACTGAGCGCGTAATCGAAGCCTACTTGGGGAAGGAACAAATCGGTTGAGCAACGTGATGCTTCAAATCGATCGCATTCATGCCGGGTATGGGCCGATCGAGGTGCTCAAGGACGTGTCGCTGGAGGTTCACGAGGGAGAGATTGTCACGCTTATCGGCTCCAATGGCGCGGGTAAGACCACCACGCTCATGTGCGTGTCGGGTTTGAATCGGGTCCGATCGGGCCGCATCGTCTTCGATGGCCACGACCTGCAGGATGTCTCCGCCGACCGGATCGTTCACCGAGGGCTGGCCCAGGTGCCCGAAGGTCGCAAGATTTTCCCTCGCTTGAGCGTTCGCGAGAACCTTGAGATGGGGGCGTTCATTCGCAACGACCGCGATGGGATCGAGGAGGACATGGGCAGGGCTTTTGCGTTGTTTCCGGTGCTGAAGCAGCGCCAGACGCAGCTTGGGGGTACGCTTTCGGGGGGCGAGCAACAGATGCTGGCGATCGCACGCGCGCTGATGAGCCGGCCCAAGATGCTGCTGATGGACGAGCCTTCGATGGGCATCGCGCCGCTGCTGGTGGTCAAGATCTTCGATGCCGTTCGCGAGCTAAACCGGGAGGGAATGACGGTACTGCTGGTCGAGCAGAATGCCTGCCTGGCGCTTAAGCTGGCCCATCGCGGCTACGTCCTCGAAACCGGCGAAATCGTGCTCAGCGACGCTGGCTCGGCTCTGTTGACCCATCCACGGGTGCGCGAAGCCTATTTGGGCGAGGTGTAAAACAATAGACCGGACATTCTCCGGTCCGATACGATGCTGCAGGCTCATGAGAGACTTCCGACTGCGAACCGATCTGGAGCGGGTGGTGATTGATGGCTTTGCACTGCCGCTGGGCATTGCGCCCTCCGGCACGATGCGGGCGCCGGTTCAAGGGTACACCGTCTCGTACGTGCAGGGCGAAGACGATGAGCCTGACACCTATTCGTTTCACGTTGTGGTCTCGCACGAGCGGCTCGCCGCCCTTGTGCACCGTGCATTCGACTTGTTGCCGGATGAAGTATTCGGGATCGTGGAGATCGGCTCGCGCGACGCCTATCGCTCGACCGACACGTTCATTGGCCAGGAGTCGATCAGCCGGGAGCAATTCATCGATTCCTGGCGTCGGTACGAGCCCTTCCTGCTCGAAGACGGGTCGATCGCGGCCGGCGCCAACAACGAAGAGCCGTTCATCGAAGTGTTTGTCGATCAGTGGAAGGGCCTCTCGATTCACGTCCCGTTGGATTCGCGCGAGGAGGTCGAGCAGATGCTGCGCGATTTCGGTCTCGATGAAGTGCCGCAGACGTGGTCGATGGATGATGAGCCGAAGCTCTCGGAGAACGGTGAAGAATCGATGGAAACGTCGCAAGTCCGGACCGTTCTCGACCTGAGCGACGACTATTCGCCTGATGTGGATGAGATCTTGTTGAATCTGCGTCACGAGTGGAACCTGGAGTTGAACATCGATCCCGACTCCAACGTCGATGACGCCGGTCGCAATCTTGGTTCGACGCTGTGGCACGCGGTGATCATCGTGGAGCGCGCGGTGACTGCCGGGCGAAGGGGGAACGACAAGCAAGCCGAGCCGGGCGCGTACGCGTCGATCTGGGCGACTGCGACGTCGATGGCCGAGATGGAGGAGCTGATTCAGACGGCGCTGGAAAGCCATCCGAAATGGGCGTTTGGCGAGATCTACACGATTGACCGGGTCGCATTCGACGAGCGGCCTGACGATTTGGCCAATTTGCGGCCCAACCGCCGGCAGGCCGAAGTTCACCTGATGACCTTTGAGCCGTTTGGGTCGCCGCCGAGCGACTTTGAGCCGGACGAACCAACGAGCAAAAAGGGCCGCAAGTCCAGGCCGGGCGACGAATGAGCGACGAGTGGTACGCCGAGGGGTTGCGCTTCACGTGCACGCAATGCGGCAACTGCTGCACCGGCCCGGCGGGGGCGGTGTGGTTCAACGCCGAAGAGGGCCGCGCCATGGCGGCGAAGCTGGGCGTACCTGAATCTGAGTTTTACGAGCGATATGCGCGGCGCATCGATGATTTGTGGTCGCTGATTGAAACCGAGACCGAACATGGTTTGGACTGCATCTTTCTGGATCGGCGCTCGGTTCCCGGAAAGGCGATTTGTTCGATTTATGAGGCTCGGCCGACTCAGTGCCGGACTTGGCCGTTCTGGCCGGAGAATCTTCGGACCAAGCGGCACTGGGAGACCGTTAAGCGGGTCACTCCTTGTCCGGGGATGAACAGCGGCAAGCTGGTTCCGATCGAGAGCATTCGCATTCAGCGGGATATGCATTGAGGTCCGGTGGGCAGTCAGCGCGCTTGTTTCGCTGAGTTGCGGCTTCCAGTGAAGTGTTCTTCGAACCAAAGTCCGGCGTGCCGCGCGACTTCTTCGAGTTTGCCCGGCTCTTCAAAGAGATGAGTGGCGTCGGGAATGACGATGAGCTTGGTCTGGGCGTGCATCCTGATTTGAGCGCGCCGATTCAGCTCCAGCACTTCCTGATCGAGCGACCCAACCAGGAACAGTGTTGGAGCGGTAACGCGCCCGAGGGAATCGCCCGCCAAGTCGGGTCGGCCGCCACGCGAGACGATCGCGGAGACCTGGTCGCCCAGTTCGGCGGCAGCAACCAGCGCCGCGGCCGCGCCGGTGCTGGCGCCGAAATAACCGATCGGCAGATTCACGACCTCATCAATTTGCCGAACCCGCTCGGTCGCGGCGAGCATTCGGCTCGCGAGCAGATCGATGTCGAAGACGTTCCGGCGATCCTGCGATTCAAGGGGAGTGAGCAGGTCAAACAGGAATGTGGCGCCATGCCGGTCGACCAGGGAATATGCGACCGCGAGGTTGCGCGGGCTCAGCCGGCCGCTTCCGCTGCCATGCGCAAAGAGCACAGTTCCAATGGGATCAACCGGAATCGTAAGCGTGCCGGGCAGCTTGGCCGGACCAACGTTGACTGTGATTTCCCTTTCATGCGCCGTCAGAGTCATCGCCGTTCCTTATTCAGCCGATTCCTCGGTACAAAGAATGTCGTTGCCGATCAATGACCAATAGTACGATGGTATTGAGGAATGATGATGGCCGCTGAAGTTCCGATTGATGGAGTGCGCTGCAAGGTTGAGAAGCTACCGGGCGCGGCGGGGGCGATCCGGGTGTCGCACCCGGGGCCGCAATGCAACGCTTTGACGGGCCCAGGGACGGAAGGTGAGCATTCATATCTGGTTTACCCATGCCAACGGCATCAGTATGAGTTCTGGAACGCGCAGCTGGCGCCGGAGGAGCGGGGGCCGGCACAGGAGCAGACAGCTGAGCAGCGGCCATGGTGGAGCTTTGGGGCGGGCGAGCGGGCGAGTTTGCGCGAGTGATGTTCTGAGTGCTGGGGCTGAGGGTGTCTTGTTGTTGGTGGTTGGTCGTTGGTGGTTGGTCATTGGCGCTGCAGAGGTCGACTTGGGGGATGGGATTAGTTTTCGCGCGCTGATTCTCCAGAAGGGGATTAGTTCTTGCGCGCAGAATTGCCAGAAGGGGATTAGTTTTTGCGCGCCGGGTGAAGGTGGCCAAGTTCTGAGAGCTGGGTGCGGAGGCCGAGTTGTGGGCGCGGGATCGCACGGGAAGATGATGCTCCTTCTATAGAGGGGTCGAGGGCACGATTGGCGCGCGCGCCGGAGGTCGTGCTTTTAGGAAAGGGCTATTTTTGCAGAGTGAAAAAATTTGGAAAATGGGGTTTTTCACTTTTTGGCAGCGCCTGTTTTGTGCGCGCTGGGTGGCGTGGCATGGCACCGAGCTTCCCAGGTTCGATGAACGCGGGCTTCTGCAGGTGCAAGAGCGCTCATGAGCGAATGGCGGCTTCGGCGGCGCGGCGTTGAAGGAAGTTGCGGAGGGAGAGCAACGCCACGACTAGGACGACCCACCAAAACAGGCCGCCGATCAGGATTCGCAGCGTGCCGGCGAGGGTGTCGGCGAGGAAGAGCAGGCCGTTGCGCCAGGCGGCGGCAAGGGAGGCGGAGAAGTACTCGCCCAGCGATTGATCGGCTGGGACTTCGGGTGTGGGGCCGTCCTTGGTGCGGATGATCACGAGGATGGAGGCGAGCGAGACCAGGCGGCCGAGGCGCTCGCGCTGAGCGGTGAGCTGCTCGATCTGTTGGCGAACGCTGGCGATGTGGTCGCGAAGCTCGAGAATTTCCTTGAGGGGAGCGTCGGTGCGTTTTTCCAGCAACTGGAGTAACTCGGTTTCAACGCGCTGCTCGTTGCGAAGCCGGGCTTCGAGATCGACGACCTGGTTGGTGACATCTTCGCCGGTGGTGTTTTCGTTGACGACAGCGCCGAGCGAGCGCAGTTCGTTGAGGATGGCGGGGAGGCGATCGGCTGCGACGCGCAGGGTAAGATTGGCCTGGGCGGTTTTGTCTGATCCTGTGAGTGTTGAATCCTGGACGTATTCGCCGTTTGCTTCGCTGATGAGATGCGCGGCCTTGAGGAAGGCGGCGCGCACGTCGTTGGTGGTGAGTTCGATTGATGCTTTGCGGACGATTTGGCGGTCGGCGCCGGGCGCCGTGTCGAGAGTTGATGTTGACGCTTGGGCCGGCGGTCTGGGGGCGGCTGTCGTTGGTTCAAAGGCTGCGCCTGCACCGCCACCGCCACCGCCGAGGCCGCCCCCGCCTCCGCCGCTGCCAGTATCGCCACTAATATCAGTAACGATTCTCCACGATGCGCTGCGGTCAAGATCACTGATTTGCGCCTGCTGCGCCTGCCACGGGAATCCGATTGACGCTGAAGGCGTATCGAACTTCGCGAGAGCTTGTTGCGCCGTGCGACTTGAGCTATTTACCGGGCCGGCGTGTTCAAATATGACGTGGCTGCGCGCTTTGCCCAACGATGGGAGCAAGATTGCGATGGCGATCGTGCCAAGAAGGAACAGCGCAACCATCGCAGCTAAGACCTTGGGCAAGGGCCAATTGAGGATTCGATGGATGCGTGGGGGTTTGGGGACCGGTTGCTTCGATGCGGCATCGAGGGCGCGCTTCCAGACTTGCGGATCGGGGTCGTTCCACACGGTGAGCGCGGCGAGTTGGTGTTCGAGTGGGTCTCTTGATTGAGTGCTCATGCCAAGATCTCCGATGACATGCTGGCGCGAAGCTCCTGGAGGGCTGAATTCAGTCGCGATTTGAGCGTGCCCAGTGGAATCTCCAGAATCTTTGAAGCCTGTTCATGGGTCATGCCGGCGTGATAGCAAAGCAAAACCACCGCGCGCTTGGCGGGGTTCAGGAGAGCGACGGCATCGCGCAGCGATTGGC
This sequence comes from Phycisphaerales bacterium, assembly GCA_022616475.1. GTDB lineage: Bacteria > Planctomycetota > Phycisphaerae > Phycisphaerales > SM1A02 > JAKEEP01. The sequence goes on from JAKEEP010000242.1 coordinate 10,124, forward strand.
ATTGCTCGGAATTGTCCAATGCGGCGGTTGGGTCCTCTTCCGGCGCTGACGACGGCTGGCGTTTCTGTCTCGAGTCGGTTGTGAACTTCGCGTCGATGTTGCGGCATTGGTTGATGAGGATTCGATAGAGCCAGGTTTTCACGCTGCTGCGCCCGTTGAAGGTGTGACCAAAGCGGATCACGCGCATCCAGGTCTCCTGCACGGCATCCATGGCGGGCTCCGGGAGGCCGCCGAGCATGCCGCGGGCCATTCCGAGCATGGGCAACTCGAAGCGGCGCGCAAGTTCTCCTAATGCGTCACGATGACCCTGTACAAACCGATTCAGAAGTTGCTCGTCTGTCAATTGGCCGTCCATGCACCGAATCCTGACGGAGATTAGACCAGGCACGCGTAGCGCTGGTTCGTTTGATTCTGGGCCAACAAAAAGAACGAGGGCCGCACCGTTCTGAGTGATGCGGCGCCCGTCAGTCCGGGTGGGCGGATTCGAACCGCAGACCCGTTTTGTGACGAGGGGCGGGGGGGCGGCGTCCGAGTCGCCGCGGCGACCGTTTCCAGCCCGACATGGCCGCGATGTAGGCCTGCACGCCCGATCGAGTGCGCTCGTCGCCGACCGTCGGCGTTGATCCGAACGGACTCTCTGGTTGCGCTCGTAAGCCAGACACTAAATGCGATAATTGCTGGGATACCTGTTTGCAAAATCAGCACCTTCTTGGAGGTGCCGCTGGCACAGTCATCTGTCGGGGTGACGGGTGTCGTTGTGTTTGCATTGACATCAAAAAGTACCCGGGTGGCCCAACCCCAGGTGATGCAGCGATCAAGGCATGTATTATAGAGCACGAGAAAAAACATGCCCGGAGCCGTCGCCTGAAATGCAATTGTCCGTCGTCGGCGCCATGCACGCTAAAGACACCACTTGCGAAACAAAAGGATGAAGAGTGCGATGCCAGTGCGGCCGAGATCAATTGCTTGTGTGACAAGAAGGCGTCTTGCAACGGCAATCCTGATTGCCTAGATCGGTTGAACCGCCGAATCGCCCAGATGGAAGGGTACTGCAGCGGCTTTGGCGGAGACGTTTATAAGCACGGAGCGAAGAAATGTCCGTAGAGGAGCCAGACATGAATGTGGTGCATTTGATGGCTGTGCACGCCGTACTCCTATGCTGTGTGCTTGTGATCATCGGCGGGTGCGGGTGTGAACGGCATCAAAGTGAGCAAGCCAGCGGTTCTGATGGAAGTCGCTTGGTACCGGTTCTCGTTTTGGAGCGAAGGCCAGCATATCCGGGTCCCGATGAACCGATGGTCTCCGGTGTTCTTGCAAAGTTGTGGAGTGATGGACTGCTTCTACGATCAACTGATGCAGAAAAGCCATCGAGCAGCTTTCATCTTGGGATGGTGGGCAAGGAAGAGCTTGCTCACCTGCTGCTGGAGATCGATGCGATCGTGGCCAAAGGGGACAAGTCTAGCGACTTAGTTGTCGATGCCGCGTCATTAGAGCTGACCATCGAGCGTGGAAACCAGCGTACGGTGCTCGCGGAGTCAATTCCTCTCGCCCCTAACACACCGCTCATTCGCATTCGTGAGCACATTTTTCGCCTTAGTTTGATGGATGTGCAAACAGTCAACGACCCAGCTTCGATAAGGTAGACATTTTCGCCATCGTCGCCGTTCGCAGCCCTCGTATCACGTGACCGCACAATGGATTGTGCCCCTAGGAAGTTTCGTGAGCCGTATGATTCTGATGTGAAATGTCGCAACACCAATTGGTTCATAGTGCTCTCCCTGGCGCTTTTCATTGTGGCGTTTGCAATGTGGATCCGCAGCTATTGGTTTGCAGATTTCACCGGACGGTACGATGGCAAAGGCGGAAGCTTCGGGCTCACTTCTTGCATGGGGTCAATCCAAGCACACTTGCATCGAACTGGGTATGGCAACGTGAGTGGTTATTACTTGAGGCGAGATTGGGCTGACAAGTGGGGGAAGCTGGGAGATACATTTGACTTCTCAATAGGATTTGCGCGCGATCGTTTCTGGATCAAGTTTCCCTATTGGTTATTGTGCGTCATCTTTGCGCTGCTGCCAGTTCCCTTTGTATATGCCCGTCGACGGCGTCTCCGAGACAAGGGGTGCTGCACCGCATGCGGCTACGACCTCAAAGGCGATTTCGAACATGGCTGCCCGGAATGCGGATCGAACAGACAACCGCTAACATGACGTCTCGACGTACGATTGCTGGCGAAAGCAATTCAGATCGCCCGAAGATTGGTGAACGCGGCAGCCACAGGCTCAGCCTCTGGTCGAAAATCATGTCGATCAACGAACATTCTGTGTCGGGTGAGTCATACGCCGGCACGCAGTGAGTCTTCGAGTATGGTCTCCCACTGCCATGTCGAAAGAGAAAGGCAGCCATGGGCGAGCGGACTCTCTGGATGACGAGCAGGCCGTGATCCGGACCGAGGTTCAACCCAGGTGCGTCGGCGAACCCGCAGCGTTTGGCATGCGGTGCTCTTCGAGGCTTCCTCAGGGCGAATCGAGATGAAGTTCAACAGCAAGGGCCAAATAGTGACAGTTCTCGTTGTATTCGGCAGGTTATCCACAATTCGGATAGCTTGTTGCAATGTACGGGAATTGTGGTAAACAGCATGGGGCTGAATTAGGATTGTTCTTCCGGCGATGGATGGCCATGTCCTTCGCGTTGTTCGCGCCTAGGTTCTGTTTGACGGATCAAGAAGCCTCAGGCAGCGTTGGATCATGGCGAGTTTGACCATGCCCAGAAAGTGGATCGCCAGCTTCTCGTAGCGTGTGGCCACGCGGCGAGATTCCTTCAGCCAGCCGATGCAGCGCTCCACCACGTTGCGGCGTCGATACAGCCCGCGATCCAGCCTGAGCCTGCGCTGGTCGCAGCGCGTCGGGATCACCGCCTTGATGCCACGCTCGGCCAACCACGTGCGCACCGGCAGATAGCTGTACCCCTTGTCGCCGGCCACCGCGAGCGGTCGGGATCGACGGCCGATGCGTACCGTGTCAAGCAGGGCCGCGAACG
>JAKEEP010000243.1 GCA_022616475.1 Phycisphaerales bacterium
CAGCAGAATCGCACTGAATTGAGGACGAACTCAAATTCGCTGGGGACGAACGCGCGGCCACATTCCGGGCACTGGCGTGCCTTGAGATTCCACAACGGGTAGTCGCAGGATTTGCAACGCATAGGAGACGACTGAAAGCATAAGCGAAGGCGACGAGTCTCGCGCCCGATGGTCACTCCTTTGGTTTGAGCGACGTGCTATTTCTGCGTTGGCTGAGTTGCGGCAACTGGCAACGCAGGATTGCCGTGTGTCACGGTTGAAAGGTCGGGCAGGGGCGGCAAGCCGAGCGTTGCGCGATACTGGTTTTGCGCCTGAACGAGCGCGGGCAACTGGCCGAATGTGGTCGAAGTCACCGAATAGTTGCCGAGTCCGATGTGCACGGCGTCACCCGGCGCGGGCGCCGGATTGACCGCCGGATCAGGCAGCATGACCACCATCCAGAGAGTCGGGTCCATCGTATTGATGGTCGCGCCATGGTAGGTGAACACGTAGTCGCCGAATCGGTGGGCGATCACGTTGGCTGGAGTTGCATTCAGAACCTGTTGAATCTCGCCGAGCTGCTTCGTGCGCGGCAGGGCCTGGAATGATTGCAGTGTCCCAGCATTGACAGGGATGGACGCGGCGGTGGTTTGAGTTCCGGGATAGCAAAATGGCGGTGTGGGACCGCCGGCGCCCCAGCCCTGAAGATTGCCTGCAAGCATGAGTTCGATGGCATGCTGCGGTCCAATGCCGGAGTTCTGGAATGAATACTGCATCAGACTTGAGGAGAGCGTCGTCACCGGCATGTTCTGCGGTGTCCAAGCGGCGCCAGGGCCGCCGAACATTCCGCCGCCGCGCATCCCCAACATTATGAACATGATGAGTGCCCAATAGCCGAGGGGCAGCGCGATGGCGCACACAGTCGGCAGCGCCAGCACCGCAAAAGCAGCGCGGCCGCCATGAATGCGGTGCGCTTCCTTGACCATGTTGGTGGCGCTGACGGCCCACCAGATCCATCCCAGCCACGGTCCGCAACAAGGCACGGCGATCAGTATGCCGGCGCCGGCGCTGTAGAAGATCGCGTGACTCGTGCGTGCGAACGAGCGAACGCCGCCTCCGGTGATGCGAAGCAGCCCGTGTGCCGACAGGGCCCACAGGTAAATCAGCAGCGCGAACCCTACCCCTGTTGCGATCACGGAGAGACCTATACCCATCAAGGAGAATCGCATGAGTCCGCCGGGCATGCCAATCAGCGGCAATTGCGCAAACACCGAAGGTAGAAACAGGCCGATCGCCAGAAACGCAAATCCGGTCAGCACGGCATAGGCCCATGCGCCGCCAATCGAGCTGTTCTCAGGAGTGGCGCGTATCAAGCGGTTCGGTTGGACCATGGCCCACTTGATGGTTGCAAACCACCTTCTGATCACGCCGCGTTCGCCGCGCTCAAGCCAGAGCATTCGATCGACCGTGGTCTGCTGCTCAGTAATACCCTCGGCAGGCAGCAGGACCATTTCATCCATGTGGACGCGCTGCCGGCAAGATGTGCAATCGAAAAGCGTCGGGACCAAGTGGCCCTTTTCGCCGGTGCCGTAATAGGCCTGACCGCAATGCAGACAACAGAACTTGACACTGCTGGGGGCAAACTCGAAATCACTTGGCTTGAAGGGCGCCGAACACTCAGGACATATCCTGGTGCGTATGTTCCACAGCGCGTAGTCGCAGGATTTACATCGCACGGGGCGTCAATCCTCCGGTGCGTTCTCCTTGACGCGACGCCGAAACTCGTCAGCGAGTTTGCGGGTGATGTCGCCCACCTTGCCGCAGCCGATCTTGGTGTCGTCGATCTGGTTGACGCCGATGATCTCGGCCGCGGTGCCGGTGAGGAAGACCTCATCGGCCTTGAGCAGCTCCGGGAGCTTCAACATCTTTTGTTGCACCTTGTGCCCGGCGGCGGGCGCGATCGTGTCAATCACAAATTGCCGGGTCACGCCGTGAAGCATCCCCGCTTCCGTCGGCGGCGTGATGATCTGCCCGCTCTTGATCATGAAGATGTTGTCGCCGGTGCACTCGGAAACGTACCCCTCAATGTTCAACATGATCGCTTCGAGCACATCGGCGTCGATGGCCTCGATCTTGGCCAGGATGTTGTTGAGGTAGTTCAGGCTCTTGATGGCGGGATCGAGGCAGGCAATTGGTATGCGCGGCCGCTTGGCCACGATCACCTTCATGCCCTTCTCGTACAACTCCGGCGGATAAAGCTGGATCTTGTCGGTGATGATGATCGTGCCCGAGACCGGACAGCGGAACGGATGCAACCCAAGCGTGCCGACGCCGCGGGTGAAAATCAGCCGGATGTAGGCATCCTTCATCCCGTTGGTTTCGAGCGTTTGCCGGATGGCCTTGTCGACTTGATCGGCGGTATACGCGGGCTTAAGCCGAATGCGCTCGGCCGAGCCATACATCCGCTTGAGATGCGATCGCAGCTTGAGTATGCGTCCGTTGTACGCGCGAATGCCTTCGAAGCATCCATCGCCATAGAGCAGGCCGTGGTCGTACACACTGACCTTTGCCTGTTCCTTGTCTACCAGCTTGCCATCGATCCAGACTTGACCCATTGGTTCCTCACAGGGCGGACTTTGGGTGGCAAGTGTATGGGCAAACTCCGAATGTGAACAATGGGGATTGCCTGGCGCTCAGCGACCGTGCTGCACGCCGAGCAAGGAATTCAACGCGCCGGAGAGCAGCGGATATTGATAGGCGTACCCAAGTCTCACGGCCTTTGCGGGGATAACGCACTGGCTGGCGGTGAGCGCGTTGGCCATTTCTCCCAACGCCAGCCGCATCACGAATTTTGGCGCGGGCATCCACGAAGGCCGATGCAGCGCGGCTCCCAGCTGCTTGGCGAAGTCCCGTTGGCGAACTGACTCGGGTGCGACTGCGTTGACAGGGCCTTCGAGTTCGGTTTGCCGCAAGGCCAGATCAATCAAGCCGATCACATCGTGCCAATGGATCCACGGCAGGTATTGGCTCCCATTACCCAATGGCCCTCCGGCAAAGAGCTTGAAGGGCAGCATCATCTTCTTCAAGGCGCCGGCTTCCGAGTCCAGAACCGCGCCGTTTCGCAAGAGAACCACGCGAACGCCCAGGTCCTGCGCCTGGTGCGCTTGCTGTTCCCAATCCACGACAACGCGCGCCAGAAAGTCGTTGCCAGGGGACGATTGTTCATCGAGCGCTTGGTCCCCACGGTCGCCGTAGTACCCAGTTGCCGATGCATTGATCAGCGTTGCCGGTCGATCAGGCGAGGAATGCTCCTTGATTGACTGAACCAGTTGGCTCGTGCTCTGGACCCTGCTGGTCAGAATCAAGTTCTTGAACGCGGCGGTCCAGCGTCGATCGGCGATGTTTGCGCCCGCCAGGTTGACGACGCTGTCGAATCCCGCGAGTTCAGCCTGCCAGGGTCCTGGTTGAGTCGGATCGCCGTGGATCACCTTCAAACGGGGATGATCACCCAACAGGGTTGAGGCGCGGGCGGCATCGCGCGAGAGCACCCACACGTCGTCGCCGCGCGCGAGCCGATCGGCCACCAGACGGCGGCCAATCTGTCCCGTTGCGCCCGTAATGAACATTCGCATGAGAGCGTTAGTCTAGAAGATTGCCACCGGCAACCTATGGCGCGGCGACATGGGGCGATCCCAAGCCTTCATATAATGGGCCAAAGTACCGTTTGCACTCTCACCACGTCCAACCAAGGCTTGGTGCTTTGAAATCCCTTTTTGCAAGAAATCAGGCTTGCGCCTGTGGCTGGGAGAGAGCCTCCTTGAGAGGCCCCAGGTAAGGTTTGAACGACTTGTGGCGTCCGATTGACTTGTCGTAGATTGGCCGCCGGACCTGGTCGAAGCTGAGCGTGCGAACCGCGCGCCTGGTTTCGTGGAACCGCAGGCATCGGTCGTCCCACTCCAGGCCCGCGAACTCGACGATGCGGCGAATCATGGGCTCAGGCTCGGCCACGAGCTGCTCATATTGCACCTCGAGCATGGGCAGGTCGAGCACGTTTCGCCAGTGCGCCATCAGACGCTCGTACTGGCGGTAGTACAACCCCAGGTGAACCAGGTTCGAGCAGTAGCCGTGCATTGTTGGAGAAAGGGCGCTCGTGTAGCACGAAAAGCAGCTGTCCATCGGATCGCGTTTGCAGTGAATCACCCGCGCCCCGGGAAAGAGCATCCAAATGAGCCCAAGGTGATGATGATGGCGCAGGTACTTGTCCACAGCGCGCTGCGCTCCCCTGGCCAGGCGGCCCAGATCGTGCAAGTACGCCCGGCTCATCTCATCGATGATCGCCTGGTCCGCATGGGCGAGCCACTGCGGGTATGCATCGCGGCCGCCCGCTTTGGCGTTGAAGGTCCCCAGCACCTGTTCCAGCGTCGTCAGCTCACCGGCCCCGAACCCGCGCGGATGCGAGCTGATGATCTGTTCGATGAGCGATGTTCCCGAGCGCGGCATGCCCGCGATGAAGATGGGCAGCTGGGTCGAGGCGCGGGCCCGCCGCAGCGCTGTGAGACGCTCGGGAGTGAAGAACCCGATCAGGCGATCGATGCGCTGTACGTAAGCCAGGGGATCGAACTGCGAGCTCTCGGCGCGCACTGCGTTGGCCTGCTGGTAGGCCTGGAATGCGCGCTGGCTGTCACCCAGGGCCTCGTACGATTTGCCCAGCACGAGGCCGAGGCGGCCGCGCACAATGCCCCCCACCATTGGATTGGCCAGGTGGCGCGAGACAACCTCGATGGCACGGGCATGTTCGCCGGTCTGCTGTGCGAGTGTCGCGAAGATCAAGCCAACATCCGGGGTTTCAGCCTTGGCTGAGACGAAGCGAGCGAGCAAATCGCGGGCTTCATCGCTCCGGCCAAGCTGGTTCAGGGCATCAGCCTTGCCGGCAAGCGCGGGGCCGAAATTGGGGGCCAGCTTTAAGGCTCGGTCGAAGGAGCCCACAGCGGCGCTCAGCTGGCCGGTCATGATCCGGACTTTTCCGAGGTTGGCCTGATGTGATGGGTCCTTGGGTTCGAGCTTGGCGCAGCGCTGCATAAGAGACTCAGCGCGCTCGAACGCGCCTTGTTGCAGCGCAATGCCGCCCAGCAGGGCGAGCGCTTCGACATCGGAGGCCGATGACTCGAGCGCCCGCCGGCAGGCCTGCTCGGCCTGGCCGAGCAGCCCCCGGGTGAGAAGGTTTCGGGCCTCGGCCAGCAACGCCTGGCGTTCAGCCTGTTTCATCAGCGCGCCTCCGGGCCGATGATCCCGATGGATCGCCCACCATGCGGAGCAGCGCCCGGCTGGCGCATCATGCAAAGGGCTCCTCAGCAAGGCCCTGGACCAGAGGCGTGAGGTAGTTGCGAAACATCGCCGCGCGCCCGACGGATGAGGTGTTGATCGGTTGCCGCACCTGCTGATAGCTTGGCGTGGGTCCCGCGCTGGACGAAGCCGCAGCGCCGCGGTGAAACTCGAGGCAGCGCGGGTGCCATTCGAGCCCGATGAACTCGACCATGCAGCGAATCCATCGCTCGGGGTCGGCGACCAGGTCTTCGTAGTTCACCC
>JAKEEP010000244.1 GCA_022616475.1 Phycisphaerales bacterium
CGATCGCATCAGGGCCGGCGAGGATTTTGCGCAGGTCGCGGTCGAAATGTCGATTGACTCGAGCGCGCTGCGCGGCGGCTTGCTCGAACCCATCAGCCGCGCTGATCCGGCGTACCCACAAGCCGTGCGCGATGTGCTGTGGCGCCTCAACCAGAACGAGACCTCCGACCCCGTTTTGGTCGACAACGGCTACGCCATTCTCACGTTGACCCGCCACATCGATGGCGACGGCGCCGACTTAGGCACCGATCGACCCGCCCTCGAACGCCTGGTGCGCCTGAGCCAGGAGCGAATACTGATGGACCAACTCGCCCGGCAGTTGCTGAGCGACACGCAAGTAACGGTGTTCGACCATTCGCTCCACGAGCAGTGGCAAAAGCAGAAGCGCGCCGGACCGTGAGCCACGTTTTCCGCAAGCTCTGTGCCTAGGTCTTGAAAAACGTCCACGGGAACAGCGCCATCAGCATCAAGACGATCACCGGCAGGAACACCCCCACGGCCGGCGGAATGCCCGGCAGCTCGACCATCATCCCAACCGCCGCTCCGATCGATGCGGGAATCGTCAGCGCTGAGCAGATCACCGTCTGCCGAAGGAAGTTGCCCGGTTCGCGCAATAGAAGGAACGGCAGCGACAACGCCAGCACCAGCAACGTGACCAGCGGCGATGACAGCCGCGCGTACCGGTAGCGAAGCAGCTTGTTACGCTGAGCGGCATCGCGCTGCGCCAAGTCGGATTCGAGCATCTGGCTGATCTGCGACAAGCTCAGCATCGCCGCAAACTGGTTGTAACGCCGCACCAGCAGAGCTTGAGGCGTCAGATCGGTCTGGTACGAGTCAATCGATTGCGCCGACATCACCTGCTCGCCCGATTCCTCAGCCGAGCGCGGCATGATCACCTGACCCTTGGTCAGCATCCAAGTCTTACCCTCTTCCGACCAGGTCGCTCGCCGTGCCGTGATGCGGCGCACGGTCCGCCCGCGCTCATCGCGCTCCAGAATCGTCGGCCAAGCCAGCGTCCGAGTCTGGGGATCGAAACTCGTCGCCTGCAAGAGATTCCCCTTGCCGTCGGGCGTGAATTTGACGGCAAATTCATCGGCGCCTCGCTGCCCCATATGGCTGTATCCGCGGATCAGCAGCGGCGCGATTCTCGGCAGAATCAACTCCTGATTGAGCAATTGCACCATGCTCAAGACGAACACCCCTACGAAAAAAGGCGCTGCCACGCGATAGAGACTCACTCCCGAAGCCATGACGGCCGTCAGTTCCCGGTGATAGGTCATCTGCGCCAGCGTAAACCCAACCGCGCCGACGGCCACCAATCCGTGCAGGTAGGCATACAGCTGAAACACGCGCGGGGTCTGCATATCGATGGCAAGCGTCAACACCTTGCCAACCACTGCCGCCGCGCCCGCGTCTGGCCCTGCCACAGTCCGAGCCGCGTCAACAAATTCATCGAGAGCCAACACCAGCTCAACTCCCACGGCAAGCAAGAATAACAAGCCGAACAAAATGCAGAAGTTCGTCGCGAACCGAACGAAGATGTAGCGATCCAGAATCGACAATCGATTGCACCATTGCGCCTAATTTCGAGAGAGCTTGAAATACGCGATCACAATCATGAACAGAATGGCCGCGTTTCCCGACCACAGCACCAAGTATCCCAGGGCTTGTCCATCACGCAGCAGCTGTTCCCCAGCAGCGATCAGGATTAAACTCCCGATCGCCGGCGCGAACGCCCACGCGTAGGTGATCAGCGGCAGGCTGCCGCGGCGCCAGATCGAAAGCACCGCGCCCAGCATCGGCAACAACAGCGCCGTGACCGACAGCGCATATCGCTCCATGAAATGCCCGATAATCTGGCGATTCAATTCCTGAATCTCTCGGCGCAACTCCGCGATGTGTCCCTTCACCTGGTCGGGGCCGCTTCGCAAACGCTCGCCGTATTCAATCAACTCGGGGCTCGACCACTGGCTGGAGTCATGAACCTCATGGCCGCTCAACATCACGTCCGGTATCGAAATCTCGCTTCGCTGGTTCACAAGCCCGGTGGCCAAATCCGTAATGTGGCAGTTCTTCAGCGTCAGATCAAACGTTGCCGGCTCAAGCGAATGGCTCGAGACAATTGCCTGCACGCGCTCGGCGATCATGCGCCGAACCGGTTTGGATTGCTCGTGCTGCACGACCTCGATCGGCTGACCCTCACCATTGGAAAACTCATCGCCTCGAATCCACTTGGCGGTGATCAGATAGGTGCGCGAGCGGCTCCCATCGCCAGCCGGACCTGACGAAACGAGCTCGACCCTTCCGGCCTCATGCAATCGTTGGTCGATCGCTGCCCGCGTTTCGGCAGCATGAATCGCCTGCGCCAGATTCTGCTTTCCCTGGATCACCTGGGCAAAGTCATCGGGATTGCGTCGAAGGGCCAGTAACTCACCGTGCGTCAGGGTTTTGGGGTTGTCGCGACGCGCCCCCGGGATGACCAGCGCCCGCGAAGGAGAAATGAACTCGCTTCGCGCCAGATGTCCCGTATTTGGGTTAAACGCCACGGTATCGCTCATGGCCAGCTTCAGCAAAATCCGATCGCCGTGCCGGTACACGTCAATCACCGCCTGGTTGCCCGTCACTTCGGTCACGATCCGCCCGGAGCGGTCCAGTTCCGCAGCGGCGAAGTTCAACAGCACCAATCGGGTCTGGGGCCCGCCTTCCTGCCCATTTTCATCGATCACAATGTCATCCGCATAGATCAGCAGATCGTTGAATTGGAACGGCTCGCCGCGCCGAATCGTCGCCGCAAACACTTTCGTGATGTCGGCCGTCACCAGTTGCTGAATGACGGCCCAGAATCGCGGCACGACCCATTGCGTCAACACCAGCATCAAGAGCATCAGCGCCAGGCCCAGCCCCGCGATCGGCAGGAGAATTCTTCGATAGCTGATCCCGCTGGCGCTCATCGCCTGGATTTCGTTGTCGCTGGTCATCCGATGCAGCGTCAGGGTGGCCCCAAAACCCGCGGCAAACGGCAGTGCGAATTGCAGCATCGGCACGATCGACAATCCCAGGTACTTGAACGCCTGCCCCGCATCCAGCATGTTTCCCGATAGCGGCTTGATCATCCCCCCAAACGCGATCACTGTAACCAGCACCGCCGCGGTCAATCCAATCGCGCGCAACAACTCTCCAAGAAGGTAGCGGTACAACAACCACGGCATGGCGGAGCATTATGGACGACTTCTTGCCTGGCCATCAACTGACTCATTTGGACGCTCGTGAGCTGCGGTTTTGAGCGACGAAGGCCGAGCCGTTGCCCAATTCGCCCAGTCGATAAACTCGCCACATCCTGCGAAATCGCCTATGGGAACCCTTTCACCAAGCTGCGGCAACTCTGTCATCTGCGCCGCAAGGCCAGGGCGGGTTTGGCCGGCAGGCCAGGCCGGACGCTTGGTGATCAACCCCGAATATTCGATTCTATAGGTGTGAAAATCCGCTTGGGCCTTCGCCCTCGAAGGAGCATTGTTGTGTTGTCAGTTCGCGCACAAGTTCGCGCCTGGCCATCGCGTCGTTCCACGCTCGGGTTCACGCTGCTCGAGTCGCTCATGGCTACCGGAATCCTTCTGACGATTGTGGTCTCGGTCACTTCCGCGATTACTGCAGGCCAGCAGCAGTCCCATGAAGCCCATCAGAAAATCGCTGCCACTCTGGCCGGGGAAGAGCTCATGGGCCGCCTCCTGATCCAGCCGTATGACCAGCTGCCATCGTGGAACGGCTACAGCGAGCCGGCAGGCGCCATGACCGACGCCAGCGGCAAGTCGCTACCCAGCAGCTTCGACCTGATCGGCCGCGATGTGTCGGTCGCCACGACGCTGAGCACTATCACTCTGGCTGGGTCGAACAATGCCACCGTTCGCGTGCGCGGCCGGCAAGTGCAGGTTCGGTCCTTCAACGCACAGGGGCGCGTCTTGGCTGAGATCAGCCGCTTCATCGTGGAGCCACAGCCATGAAACGAGGCCTCCGGCACCCAACGTTGCTCCATCGGGTTGGCAGTTTGCGGTCGGCTCGCGGTCTGAGCTTGGTGGAGCTCATGCTGGCCATGACGATCACGGTGATGGTCTCCGGCGCCATCGCGGGGATGTTGGGGGCGGTGACGAGCGGCGTCGGCACTCGCCGCGATACCCGCGCCGTAATGATCCTGGCCAACGCCGCCCAATCGCGTTTGTCGGCCTACATTGCGCCTGCGCGCTGCCTGCTGGCCGCCGATGGCGCCAACCTCACGCTTTGGCTCACCGATGCTCGCGAGAGCGGCACCGTTCACGCCACCGAGGTGCGATGGCTCATCGTCGATGAAGCCGCCGGAACCCTGGACGTCTCCTACGTCCACTTTCCGGATGCGTGGACACAGGCCGCCAAGGACCTCGAAGATCACGAGTTTCCCGCCAGCACCGATTGGAACCTGGTATTGACGCTGTATCAGACCAGCGGATGGATCGCCCAGCAGAGCCTGATTGATGATCTCGATGGGGCGCAGCTCGATTTGGACCAATCGCTCCCGATCAACAGCCGCTGCGCGAATTACCAATTGCAGTTCCGAACCGACATGGGTCGAGTGCCGATCACGGTCGCCTCGACGATTCGAAAGCATGTTGCACCCCTGATGTGACCGCAAGGAGGGATTTGACAATGAATGTCAACGCACAATCCCGGATTCGATCGCGTGGTGTCGCCATGCTGCTGGTGCTGGTGAGCCTGATGATGGCGACCATTCTCACGGCAGCGTACGTCGCCAGCCGCGACAACTCGGCCACCATCGGAGCGAACGTGGCCAACTCGGCCACGGCGCGATGGGTGGCTGATTCGGGCCTCGACGTGGGCCTGACCATCCTTCAGACCAAGGCGAATTGGCGGCAGGAGCACGACGGCGGCACGCTGGTCCGCGATTTCCCGGTCATGGGCGGAACGCTGAACATCGACGTGATCGACGTTGAAACCGGAATCCCGCCCGACGCCAACACCGAGAACGTGCGACTCACCGCACGTGGATTGCTCGACGGCGTCGAGCAGAGCGCCTCGGCCATCGCCTACGTCCCCGTCGATACGAGCGTTGACGTGGACCTGAGCGAGTTCGCGCTCTTCGCTACCCAGGGAATCACGCTCACCGACGATGCCTTGATCACGCGCTGGCCCATGGCCCCGCAAACGACGCTGGGGCGGCCCATCTCGCTGGGCACTCGCGCCACCAACGCCTTCAGCGTGTCGGTCGATGGTAACGCCGCGGTCATCGATGGCCGCGCGTTCTATCCGATCACCGCGTCTTCGTCCATCATCGCTGTCTCCAACGATTCGACGTTGGTTGCCCACCCTATCGGCGACCTCATTCCCACTCCCCTTCCCCCGGTC
>JAKEEP010000015.1 GCA_022616475.1 Phycisphaerales bacterium
ACCTGCTGAACCGCCGACCGCGCGAACGTAATTCGCGTGTTCGATGACTCATCCACTTTCAGAACCACGAACTCCGGCTTGATGTCCACCACCGATCCGATCACTCCACCGATGGTCTGAACCTTGTCGTGCTTCTTGATCGCGCTGATCATCGCTTCGCGCTTTTTCCGATCCCGCCGCTGGCCCATGATCGAAAAGATGATCATGCCGCCCAACAGCAGCAGCATGATGAGCCAGATTTCCTGCCCAAAGCCAGTCGGCGGCGCGCTGCCCCCCCCGCTTCCGCCTGGCCCGGCGCCCGGCGCTGCATTCCCCGGCGCCGCCGTGGTCCCGCCCGCTGGTACGCCCGGCTCGCCCGGCATCGCACCCGGCACCGGCGGCGTCGCCGACTCCTGGGCCAACATCAACGGCCACATCCAGTCCACCGCAATCTCATCCATGGTCACACTTCGCAATCATCGCTCGTCTTCTCAAACGCCGTCTGAGGCAATCCGCACTGGCCGGGTGGCTACGCCACTCTGGGCGCCACCCGTCGCGCTTCCATAAGCGCTGCAACCTTGCCTCTGCGGCTTAGCATGCCCCTTCACGCGTCCGCGCCGCCGCCCACCTTTCAAAAAATCGGGGCCAGCCATTTTCCCGTATTGCAGCCCGAATGTCCAGCAACAGCCTCTGGAAGTGCCTGATGTTATGGATGCTCGCCAGAATCGGGCCGAGCATTTCGTCAGACATGAGCAAATGCCGAAGATAGGCCCGGCTCATCAGCCCGCCGCATGCCAGGCAATCGCAATCGGCTTCAATCACCCGGTCATCCTCGCGGAACTCCGCATTTCGCAGCCGCAGGCCACCCCCGCGCGTGAAGACATTCCCGTTCCGGCCGTTTCGCGTCGGCAGCACGCAGTCGAACATGTCAACCCCCGCTCGCACCGCCGCCACAATATCGTGCTCGTACCCCACTCCCATCAGATACCGCGGCTTGCTCTCTGGCAGCAATGGCGCCGTCAGCTCCACCACCTTCCGGATCATCTCGGTTCCTTCCCCGACCGCCACACCCCCGATCGCATATCCCGGCAACTCCACGTTGCACACCGCTTCCAACGACTCCCTCCGCAACTGCTCATCAGTCCCGCCCTGCACGATCCCAAACAACGCCTGCTCATCTGGCCTTCGATGCGCCTTCACGCACCGCGCCAACCACTTCACCGTCCGCTCATTGGCCAACCGCACCCGCGCCAAGTAATCCCCCACCGCCGCTTGCGGCTTAGCCCGCCCGCCTTTTGACATTTTGACGTTTTGACATTTTGACGTTTCACCTTCCCACGCTTCCGGGGACGGCGGGCAATCATCGAACGCCATAATGATGTCCGCGCCCAGATTGTTCTGCACCTCCATCGATCGCTCAGGCCCAAGGTGGACCGTTGCGCCGTCCACCACCGAGGCGAACGTCACCCCGTCTTCATCAATTCGATTGATGTCCGACATCGAGAACGCCTGATATCCGCCCGAATCGGTCACGATCGGCCCATCCCAGCGCATGAACCGATGCACCCCACCCAGCCTCGCAATCACATCATCGCCCGGCCGCAGCATCAAGTGATACGCGTTATTCAAGATCGCCTGGCTGCCTGTGCCGCGAATGTGATCCGGCGTCAAACCCTTGATCGTCGCCTTGGTGCCCACCGGCATGAACGCCGGCGTGTCAAAACCACCGTGCAACGTCTCCACACGCCCCACGCGCGCTGCCGATTCAGAGCACCGATGCAGAATATTGAACCGCAGCGCCGTCATGAATCGCAAATCGTAAATCGTGAATCGAAAATCATCACTACCCTCGTCTGGACGCCTGCTGCAGCGTGCGCTTCTCGGATTCCGTCAACGACTGAACGCCATCCATTCGAATCTTGTCCAGGATTCGATCAACCTCAGCGATGCGTTTGGCGGCTCCGCCGCGCCCTTTCTTGCGATAGTGATGCGATGTGGGGTCAGCTCGCCCAAGCAGATCCAGGAATCCGTGAAGGTGATAGGGCCGGCGGATGAAATAGTAACCCGCCAGCGCTCCGCCAATGTGCCCCGCCTCGCCACCGGCGTTGTGGCCGCCGGCCATCAGATTGAACAATGCCAACGCCAACAGCGCATACGCCACCGTACGCAACTGCATCGGTATGACAAACATCAGCAGAACCACCGTTCGAGGCGCGATGTAAGCTCCCGCCATCAGCACCCCGAATATTCCCGCCGACGCTCCCACCAGCGGCGTGCTCGGATCAGAAAACAGCAGTCCCGGGATTCGCACTGCCCCAAACTGAAGCATCGCGATGTAGCCGGTGAGATTCAGGAGCAAGTACAGGAAGGCCCCGCACATTCCGCACAGCAGATAAAACGCCAGGTACCGCTTCGAGCCCAGATATTGCTCCACCATCGGTCCAAAGAAAAACAGCCCCAGCATGTTGAAGAACAGGTGGCTCACGTTCGCGTGCAGAAACTGAAAGCCCACAAACCGCCACCATTCGAATCCCAGGAACCCCAGCTTGGTCGAGAAATGAAAGATGCTCTCGAGGCACCGCATCCGATACACTTCAGCCCATCCAACCGTCGTCGTGGTTCCCTTCTCCACCAGCGCCCGCGCCTGAACATGCCGTTGAACGACCTTTCCATTCGGCAGTTTCTCTTGAATCGGAATGTACTGATACTGCTGGGATGGGCCCATTTCCACCATCTCCGCCGGAATATTCGGAACCAGCATCAGCCGCCGCCCAGTCTCCACATCCCGCATGGGCAGGAATCCGTCGATGACGAACACCGCCACGCAGATCGCGATCAGCCACGTGTTGACCGAGAGCATCCGCAGCCCGGAAAGGCCGCCGCTCCCATACCCGCCTCGCCGCGGCTCCCTCTCTCGAATGTAGTCGCGATCGTACAGGCTCATGACATGAATGTTCGGATTTGCACGCTCAAATTGTCGTCGTTGATCTCTCGTTTAGCCGCGAGCCCATAGGCGAGCGCTCCGACATCTTGCGTCACCAGCGCCAATTTTTCAAATCACCCCTGATGCCGCTTGCGGTCCGTCGCTCTCTTGAGCAGCAATCGCTCAGCACGCGACAAGCTGCCGATTCCGCTGGCGGCGATCTTCTCAAGAATCCGATCCACCTCCCGCGCCTCTTCCTGCTCCCGCGCCGCCTGACGCTGCGCTGCTTTCTGCCGCCGCGTCGGCCTTGCCGGCGTTTCTGAAGCCTCGCCCCCGCCGTGCACGCTCATCGCGTATTCATCAGACTCCATCATCACGCTGTCGGTGTATTGCAGCTGTTTCTGTGTGATATAGCACGTCACCCCACCGAAGATCGCCACGCCCACAATTGACCACTCGTTCATCACCGCCCCGAAAATTCCCATCGCAATCGCACCGATATACCCCGCACGCACTGCAAAGACCATCGATCGGCTGTATCCAAACCGTGGCCAGAGCAAACTTTGCATGATCCGCCCGCCATCGAATGGAAACACCGGCATCAAGTTGAACAACAACATGATCAGGTTGGTCGCCTGCAGCATGAACAAAAGCTGATTCGGGAATGATCGACCCACTTGATAGTGCCAAAGCCCGGCTAATGTCAACGGGTTTGGAAGCGCCACCCCCCAGAAGATTCCTGTCAGTGTCCACAACATCCCTCCCATCACGACCAACAGAACCACATTGACCAGCGGCCCCCCGAGCACCGTGACCAAATGCGCTTTCCAGTCGTGTCTAGGGCGGCAATACGCCAAGCCTCCCAACGGCCACATCAGAATCTCATCGGCCTCGCCCCCCACCCAGCGGCACGCCAGGCAATGCCCGAACTCATGGGCCAGCACGATCAACCACAATCCCGCCATCGTCGCCAGAATCAACTCAAAGTAATACGGCGGCTGAACCGTGTTGACCGGCGGCGGCGCCAACGCGCGCAGAATCTGAATCGCGACGAAAATGAAAAATAGAATGTGCACGCGGATCGTGATCCCCCCCACTCGGCCCACCGTCAGCGCCCACGTGAACGGGTTGTCGATCGTCGGCCTGATCCCTTGCCAGTCGCCGCCTGGCCGGCCAAACTGCCGCCGCCGTTCGTCCCCCGCGTAATCGCGATCCTCCCAGCTCATGCCGGGCACTCCTGCTGCTGATTCTGGTACATCAGCAACCCCGCAACGGATTTCCCATCTCGCAGCCGCCCGTCGCACACCATCGATCTGGCTTCCGAAAAACTCACAACTTCGACCTCAATTTCTTCTCCCGCCTCCAGCCTCTGGCCGACAAACGTCAAATCAGTCGCCAGGAACACTCGCATCAGCTCATCGGTAAATCCAGGTGAGGTATAGAACTCCCCCAGCTTGCGCATCGACCCGGCTCGATACCCGGTTTCCTCCTCCAATTCTCGGTGCGCCGCCTTCAACGCCTCCTCGCCCGGTTCCAGCTTCCCAGCAGGAAACTCCCACAATCGCTCACCCACCGCCACTCGCTCATTTCGAATCATGGCCAGCTTGCCCCCTTCGAGTTCTCCAATGACCAGAACCGCTCCCGGATGCCTTACGACCTCCTTTTTCAGCTCCCGTCCGTGTTCATCCTTGAACGAAAGCACTTCCACCTTGAACAGCCACCCCTCAAATTTGGTTTCGACGTGCATGTCTCTACTCATTGCTACGATCATAGGTCGCCCCCGATAGTCACTCCCATGGGAGTCCCGCGTGCAAAGTCCCGATCTTGATGGTCCAGGCGCCTCAGCGCCACACCAAGCCGGCGACCTCACTCCAGTGAGACCGACCTCGCCCCAAAATGGCGAAGACCGCAACCACGCGGCGCAATTGCAAGCCGGAGCAGAGCAAGCCGTGCCACTTCCGGGAGCCGAACCCAGCGCCGCCCCGGATCACGCCCCCGCCGCCCAGCGCCACAGCGCCGTGGCCCTATCAAAGCCGCCGATCATCCGCTTGGTAGAGCTTCGGAAATCCTTTGGCCGCCATCCCGTCCTCCGCGGAATCTCCCTCGACATCCCCACCGGCCAGACCACCGTCATCATGGGGCCCAGCGGCTGCGGCAAGTCCGTCCTGCTCAAACACATCGTCGCCCTCCTCAAGCCTGACTTCGGCGAAGTGTGGTTCGAAGATCAGCGCATCGACTATCTCAGCGAAAGCCGTCTGGGACCGATTCGCCGACAATTCGGATTCCTCTTCCAACAAAGCGCGCTTTTCGATTCCATGACCGTGGCCGAGAACATCGCCTTCCCGCTCATCGAACATACTGAGATGACCGAATCGCAGCGCGAGAAGCGCGTCAGGCAAGTGCTCGGCATGGTTGGCCTCGTTGACACCATGAGGAAAATGCCCGTCGATCTCTCCGGAGGCCAGCGCAAGCGCGTCGCCCTCGCTCGCGCCATTGTGCTTGAGCCGAAAGTCATCCTCTACGATGAACCCACCACCGGCCTCGATCCAATCCGCTCCGATATCATCAACGAATTGATCCTCAAACTGCAGCGCGAGCTCCGCATCACCAGCGTTGTCGTCACCCATGATCTCGCCTCCGCCTTCAAAGTCGCCGATACAACCGTCATGCTCCACGAAGGCAAGGTCGCCTTTCGTGGCACCCCCGATGAGCTGCGCCAATCCTCCGATCCAAACGTCCAGCAGTTCCTCAGAGGCGAGGCCACCGATGAAGAGCTTGCTGCCATCCGCCAGGTTTCTGCCGACAAAACCCCCACTGGTCTACGTTCGAGAAAGAAACGCCACCGAATCTCCCGCCTGCTCGACCTCTAACATTCCATTGCCTTGTCCTCCGCGCCCTTTGCGTCTGCGGTGAAATGTTCGCGCTCAATGCACGTTCGATTCATACCAGGATTTCCAAATGAGAGAAGGCGTACGCAACTTCATGGTCGGCATCACGTCGATCGTTGCGCTCATCGCGCTCGCGGCCCTTCTCATGTCCTTTGGCGAACTCGATCCTCTTCTGAATCCGCGCTACAAACTCACACTGAGAACCGACAACGCAGCAGGACTTCGACCTGGCGGCGGTGTGGAGTTCAGCGGCGTGCCCATCGGTGTCATCCATTCCGTCTACACCCAGCAAGACCCCAACTATCCCGTCGTCATCGAGTGCCTCATCAACCACGACGTCCGAATTCCAGCCGATGTCAAGCCGTCGGCCACCAGCCCGCTCATCGGCGGCAGCGGCATTCTTCAACTTGAAGCGCCCCCCAACGGTCAGGCCGCGCAAGGTCAGTTTCTGCCCGTCGGTGGGACCGCTGAACTGGTCGGGCCGCTCCGCGGCGGAATGCTCTCGGAACTCTCCGAACAGCTCGACCAACGTCTCAAACCCGTCACCGAATCCCTCGAACGCTTCAATAAGCTCGCCGACACCTACATCGCCCTCGGTGAAAATCTCAACACGCTCCTGGTACCCCAATCCGACGATGACCTCGCCTCCGGCCAACCCGCGAACTTGCGAACCGCCGTGGCCAAGCTCAATCAAGCTCTCGATAACGCGACCGAAGCCCTCGAGATGGCCAGGGCCTTCCTCAGCGATGAACAAGTGAACGCCGACGCTCGCGCTGCCATCTCAAAGGCCAAGGTCCTCATCGATCAGGCCACCGCCGCCTTCGAGCGCTACACCAAGCTCGCCGACACCATCCAAACCAACACCGATGAGCTGACCAAGAGGCTCCTTCCAGTTGCCGATTCCCTCGGCTCCACCCTGGAAGAAGTGCGCCGTCTGACTCTCATGGCTCGCGAAGGCAAGGGCACCCTCGGCAACCTCCTCAACAACCCTGACCTTTACAACTCCCTCAACGACGCCGCCATCCGTCTCGAGCGCACGCTCGTCCAAATCCAGGTCCTCATCGAGAAGCTCCAACAAGAAGGCTTCGACATCAACTTCTGACGGTGAGCAGTCACACCCATTCACGCCGGGTCTGACGACCAACGGGAGGAAGACCCGGATCGCGCACGACGTGCTCCGATTGACCTTCACAAAAAAGCGAAGGCCCGCTTCAGCGGGCCTCGCTCCAATTTGGACTTTGGACATTCTGACTTTGGACTTGTTTCAATTCGCCATCGCGGTCGCGCTCGTGCCGTTGAGCACCACAACAACCTCAACTCGCCGGTTCTGCGGCTTGCTGCCTTTGGGAACATCCGGCCCGAAGCTCGCCAGCGAGATTCGCTTGGAATCAACACCCTTGGAGATCAGGTACTCGCGAACTGCAAAGGCTCGCTCAAACCCAAGGTGGTAGTTGCTCTTATGGCCGCTCTTTTTGATCGGATCGCTGTCGGTGTGACCCGCGATGCGAATCGTCTGGCTCGCGTAGGTCGAATTCAGCACGCCCGCCACCGCGTCCAGCGACTTCTTGGCATTCGGCTTGAGCGTCGTTTTGCCTGAATCAAACAGCAGATCGCTCTCCACCGAGGCCGTGACTTCTCCTGCGCTCGCTGAGCCGGTCACGCCGGGAATATTCTCAAAGCCCGTCTCGGCCATGCCGCTGTTCATGTTGTGTCGCAGCTCGGCCAGTTGCTGGTCCCGGGCCCGCTTTTCCTCTTCGCACTGCGCCAGGGCCGCTTGCAATGATGCAACGTCGCCCGTCATCGCCTTGTTCTTGGCCTTCGAGTTACAGCCGGTCAACCCAAACGCCGCCACGAGCAACCCAATGATCATCATCCGTGATTTCGTCATCGTCGACTCCTTTCAAATCAACTTGTCCCGCCACGCTTGCGGCTTGAGCACGCCCTTCTCCTACGGGCACAACCCCCGCTCCACCCACGGAACTCCCGGCAGCAATGTCACCCACAACCACTCAATTCCCGGCCGGCAGGCGATCACCAAAAACGTCGCCACCGCCAGATGCGGGCCATACGGCAACTCGCGCCGCGCCCGCTTGAAAACTGACGCAATCCCCATCGACACGAACGCCCACAAAAGTCCAGAAAACGGCGCAAGAAAGAACACCAAAATCGGGTCAAACCAGCCCAAAACTGCGCCAATACAGGCCAAAAGATGCACATCGCCCAATCCCATCGCCTC